>JAIBBB010000035.1 GCA_019694905.1 Cyclobacteriaceae bacterium | reverse complement strand
CGCGCTGGAGGATGGCCTTTCGGTGCGCTTCCATTCGAGCGGCCTCCCGAACGGCTGCGTGCTCACGACCCACGGCGACTCGGCGCCTCTCTCCCTGGCGAAGCTCATCTTCGATCTCCTCGTCGCCGGGAGCTGGGTCGCCCGGAACATCGCGACGAACGGCGAGTCGATCGCGCACTCGCTCGACAGCGTGCGGGGGACCCGAGGGACGTTCGGCCCGACGGCCGTCGTGGAGTCGGTCGAAGATCTCCAGTTCCCCGAACTCAGGGTCGAATCCTCGTTCAGTCTCCTCAAAAGCGATACACCTTTCTGGTCCTGGCTGGTATCTGTTCCTCCTGGTCCCAGACGAAAACAGGACCGCGGGTGCTGATCTACCATGACATGGAGGGACTCAGCGGGGAAGACGATTGGCGGATGTTCAGTTTTTCGCATCCGGAGCAGTACGCGGTGGGGCGGGAGTTGCTGACAGCAGATATCAATGCTGTGGTTGAGGGCCTTGTGCGGGGCGGGGCGAGCCTGATCAAAGTAGTTGATGCCCATGGGAGCGGCAATCAGGAGCCGGACGTGTTGATGGACAAGCTCGACAAACGGGCTTCCATGTTTTCCCGCGACACACCGTTCCGGCAATACGTGGACATTGTAGAGGCCAACTCGTTCGATGCGATTGTTTGTGTAGGCATGCACGCCAAGACGGGAAGCGGGGGCTTTGCCTCACATACATTCACACTGGGCATGGACATCATCATGAATGACCGCTCCATCACGGAGACTGAGTTGGTTGGATATTCGTGGGGTCGGGTGGGGGTGCCGGTGGTAATGGTTTCCGGCGATGACAAGCTTGCCAATGACCTGAAGGTGATGCCGTGGATTGAGTACGTTACTGTCAAGAAAGCCACCAGTGCCTCCACGGCGGAGCTCCGGCCCGTGGCCGAGGCGCGAATGGATTTGACGGCTGCAGCCGAGCGGGCCCTTCGCAAACTGGGCACCATGCAGGTGATGAAGTTGAAGGAGCCAGTTCAGGCAGCTTTGCGCGTAGTGGCGCCGGCAAGCCTTGATCGGTTGAAGAACTTTCCGGGCATAACGTATCAGGATCAGATGGCGCGCTTTACTGCACCCGACTTCGGCAAGGCCTACGATGGCGTCATAGCCCTGATCTCGGTGGCGACGGCCGGTTATATGTCTGTTACCACGGAAGTAGTCAAGCGCCAGCCCAATGGAAAGGAATTGCAACTGGAGATAGGTGATGCGCTCAATATGAGGTGGCTCGATGTGGAGTCTGGTCGCTGGAAGCCAGAGCCAGTAGTACCTGCTGCACCCAGAAAGTACTATGGTGCCCGATAAGAGTTGGCTTCTGTCAGACGCTGTGTAAATTCGCGCGATTGATACCATGAAATTCACAGCCGAATCGATCCGGCAATTGTTGCTGGACCAGTACCGCCTTGACACGCACGTTGAATCTCTTCCGGGAGAACTGGACCTGAACTTTAAGTGTACGGGTGGGCAGCGCACTTATATCTTCAAAGTTGCCAACGCCGATGAGCGACTTGATCAGTTGGAGTTGCAGCATGCAGTCATCGCCCATCTCAACAAACAAAGAGGCGAGCTTCAGATTTCTGAAGTGGTGCCTGCAGTGGATGGTGCCACCATTCTTACACTTTCGGATGAGGCAGGCAGAACCCGGTTTGCCCGTCTGCTGACCTGGGTGGAAGGTCGCGTACTCGCTTCTGTGAATCCGCACACAACCCAGCTGATGTTCAGGCTGGGAGAATTATGTGGAAGATTGTGTGCTATGTTGAAGGGTTTTGATCATCCTGCTGCGCACCGCACACTGAAGTGGGATCCGTCTGGCGCCGCATGGGTAGAACCCTATCTCGAACAATTCGACGGACAGCGTCAGCACATCGCGCGCAGGTTTTTCAGGCTGTTTTCTGAGGAAGCGCTTCCGTTGTTGCCGCGGCTGCGCATGAGTGTGAATTACAACGACGCCAACGACTACAATGTGCTGGTGGGGCTGGACCCTGCCGATCCCCGCGTGCCGGGAGTCATCGACTTTGGGGATGTTGCGTGGACGCACACGGTCAATGAACTGGCAATCGCGCTGGCGTACGCGATGATGCACAAGACTGATCCTGTGGCTACTGCCGTAGAGGTAGTACGTGGATTCCACCAGCAATTCGCGCTCACAGAAGATGAACTGCACGCATTGTACCCACTCACGGTAGCCCGTCTGCTCATCAGTGTCACCTGTGCGCGACAAAATCAATTGCAGCATCCGGACAATATTTATCTGCAAATCAGTGACGAACCCGCGTGGCAATTACTGAGCCGGCTGCAGGAGTTATCACCCCGATGGATTGAGTCGAGGTTCAGACATGCCTGCGGAATGCCCGTGGTGAAACAGGCACCCTTGTTTGAAGAATGGGCACGGTCAATCAGCAAACGAATTTGGCCGGTAGCAATGCCGGAGACTGCTGCCACCCTGGATCTGAGCGTGGGCAGTTTAGAATTAGGCGTCTCTGCTCATCTGGCAGATTCAGAAAAACTTGACCGGGCAATTCGTAAGATGATGGGTGGTTCACTCTACGCCTTTGGCCGCTATGATGAAGCGCGTGCAATCTATGCCACTGATGCTTATCAGGTAGTTGGCAATGATGGCGCGGAATGGCGGACGGTGCACATCGGGCTCGACCTTTTTGCACCAGCCGGTACACCGGTAGTAGCAGCTTGTGATGGAGAGATTTTCAGTGTGGCAAACAACGCTGCGGAGCGGGATTATGGTCCTACGATAATCCTGCGGCATCAGCCAGTAGATGGACTTGTGTTTTACACCTTGTATGGACATCTGAGTCTGGATTCGTTGGAGGGCAGGCAGCGTGGTGATGTTGTCAAGGCGGGTGCGGAGATCGGCGCAGTGGGTGACCGCTCTGTGAATGGAAACTGGACTCCTCATCTGCATTTTCAGGTGATGCTGGATATGCTTGACAAGGAGGGTGATTTTCCTGGCGTGTGTGTTCCGTCGCAGCGTGATGTGTGGAAGGCGCTGTGTCCGGATCCATTTTGGTTGCTTCAGGGTGAACCCATGGATATCAAGAGAGGGATGAGCAATGACGAGATTGTTGCTTTCCGCAAGCAGTTTGTAGGGAAGAACCTGAGCATATCTTATCGAAAGCCCATTCGGATGGTGCGGGGAGATGGTGCCTGGCTCATTGACGATGAGGGCCGGCGTTACCTCGATACTGTGAATAATGTCGCACAGGTGGGGCATGAGCATCCGGCTGTGGTGACTGCGGGCCAGCGCCAGATGGCGGTGCTGAATACCAACACACGCTACCTTCATGAGAACATGGTGCACTTTGTCGAGGCATTGCTGAAGACGCTGCCGCCAAAGCTCAACGTCGTGTATCTGGTGAATTCGGGCAGTGAAGCCAATGAGTTGGCGATGCGGCTGGCGAAGACGTACACCAACCAGCGGGACATGGTTGTCTCGGAGGTGGGCTATCATGGCAATACCAATGGTTGCGTGGAAGTCAGTTCGTATAAATTTGATGGTCCCGGTGGGAAGGGCGCGGCGCCGCACGTCCATGTGGTTCCGATTCCTGATACCTATCGCGGCATCTACCGGGCAGGTGATCACCAACCCGGACAGCAATATGCATCGCACGTACAGGAGGCCATCCAGAAGATTCAGCAGCAGGGACGCAATGTCGCCGCATTGATGTTTGAATCTGTGATCAGTTGTGGTGGTCAGGTTGTTTTGCCGGAAGGATTTCTGGCCGCTGCCTATACCCACACGCGAGCTGCCGGTGGCGTGTGCATTGCCGACGAAGTGCAGACAGGTTGTGGCAGAGCGGGGGCTCACTTCTGGGCATTTGAGGCGCACGGTGTCATACCGGATATTGTGACCATTGGCAAGCCGATCGGCAACGGCCATCCACTTGGCGTGGTAGTGACCACCCAGGAAATCGGGGAAGCATTCAGAAACGGCATGGAGTACTTCAACACTTTCGCAGGCAATCCGGTGTCTTGCGCCATTGGTACAGCCGTTTTGCGTGTCATTGATGAAGAGGGTCTTCAGCGAAAAGCCCTGGAAACGGGCAATTTTCTAACCGAGGGATTGCAGGACCTGATGACCCGATATGAGATCATTGGTGATGTTCGCGGACCGGGATTATTCCTTGGTTTTGAACTGGTCACCAGCCGCGACAGCCGGGAGCCTGCCACGGCACAGACGTCCTGGTTAGCTAACCGGATGCGCGATAAAGGGATTCTGATGAGCGTGGATGGGCCCTACAACAACGTTTTGAAGATCAAGCCACCGCTGGTGTTCGGTATTCCTGAGGCATCGCTGCTGTTGGAACAGGTAGAAAGGGTACTCCGGGAGGACTACATGAAGGTTTGAATTGATTGCCGGAGTGTGATGCTCATTTCGTAGTTTTGCGCCTTCCTTTTTAAAGCACTACATGATCACGGTAAGCAACGTTTCACTACAATTCGGCAAGCGCGTCCTTTTTGAGGAAGCCAACATCAAATTCATTAATGGGAATTGCTACGGTGTGATTGGCGCCAACGGGGCAGGCAAGTCAACGTTTCTCAAAATCCTGTCGGGTGAGATAGACCCTACCCGTGGTAGTGTGGCGCTTGATCCGGGCAAGCGGATGGCCGTGCTGAAGCAGAACCACTATGCCTACGATGAGGTGCCTGCGATTGACACCGTAATGATGGGCCATGCAAGACTGTGGCAGGTGATGAAGGAAAAAGATGAGATCTATGCCAAGCCCGACTTCAGTGAGGAAGACGGATTGAAGGCATCGGATCTTGAGACAGAGTTTGCGGAAATGGATGGATGGAACGCACAGTCCAATGCGGCCGCGTTGCTAAGCGGATTGGGAATTGCTGAGGAAGATCATTTCAAACTACTGAAAGAACTCAGTGGTAACCAGAAAGTCCGGATTCTCCTGGCGCAGGCCATCTTTGGAAACCCCGACATCCTCATCCTCGACGAACCTACTAACGACCTGGACCTCAAGACCGTCTCCTGGCTGGAAGATTTCCTGCTGGAATTCAAGAACACCGTGATTGTAGTGTCGCACGACCGTCACTTTCTTGATACTGTGTGCACGCACGTCGTTGATATCGATTTCTCAGCTATTAAGTTGTATACGGGTAACTATTCGTTCTGGTACCAGTCCAGTCAGCTGGCCTTGCAGCAGCGATCGGCTGCGAACAAAAAGGCTGAAGACAAGAAGAAAGAGTTGCAGGCATTCATCATGCGCTTCAGTGCCAACGCCTCCAAGTCAAAGCAGGCCACCAGCCGGAGAAAACTGCTGGAGAAAATCAACCTGGATGACATTCAGCCTTCCACGCGGCGTTATCCGGCCATCATCTTCAATCAGGCGCGCGCTGCCGGCGACCAGATTCTCGAGATGCATAACCTGAGCAGTTCCGTGAGCGGCGAGCGCCTTTTCAGTGGCATCGACCTGTATGTGAACAAGGGTGATAAGATCGCGGTGTTAAGCAAGGAGAGCCTGGCCATCACGGCATTCTTTCAGATACTGATGGGTGAGCGGCTGCCAGACACCGGGACCTTCCGGTTTGGACAAACCATTACACCTGCTTACCTGCCTGCGAACAACGAAGACTTCTTCAAGTCCGATGACAATTTGATTGACTGGCTGCGTCAATTTGCAGCTGACGAAAACAAGGACGAAGTGTACATCCGAGGATTTCTCGGCAAGATGCTCTTTTCCGGAGAGGAAGTCTTTAAGAAGTGCAGCGTGTTATCGGGCGGGGAAAAGATGCGATGCATGATTGCCCGCATGATGCTGGCGGGGGCCAACCTGCTTATCCTCGATGAACCTACCAACCACCTCGATCTGGAATCAATCACGGCCTTTAACAACGCGCTCAAGGATTTTCCTGGCACTGTGTTGTTCACTTCCCATGACCACGAGTTTATCCAGACAGTCGCCAACAGAATTGTGGAGATTGCGCCCAATGGGTTCATGGACAAGTTGATGACCTACGATGAATATATCGAGAGCGAGAAGGTTGCTGAGCAGAAGGCTGCGTTGTATGGGGCTTAGGTCATCCCATCTCTGGTTGGAGTGAACCAGTTTGTGGATTGCAAATGAAACCTCACTTGTCCGAGGCCTTCCGGGCTTTGTGCGTAGTTTCCTGATGTCCCAGAAACGTCGGGCATGGAATGAGTTTTTCTTTCTTCCTGCGTGACTTTACGCTATACGGAGCCTTGTACTTGAGTGCTATCTCGTGTGCGCCGCCGGCCAGGGGACCGAGTTTTGACACCGTCATATCGTAGCTGTAGGAAACTTCAAACCGGTCAAACTGAAACCCCAGCACAACCACCACGGCATCCTGGGTGATGTTGCTGCCGCTGCCCTTGTTGAAGGGTATCCCGCGATACCAGACCCCGAGCACCAGTGGGTCATATAACAGGTATGCGCCCACGTCCAGTTGTTCAAATCGCCCTTGTCGCTTGTAAACGAAAGAGGGCGACAACACAGGAATGGCTTCGCGATGGAACGGACCATTGTAGAGTGGTATCCGAAGTCCGCCATGAATGCTTGTAGCCACAGGAATGAGTGCCTCTTCGCCCAGCATAGACCTGTTCGGATGATTCATGTGATTGATGGAGGCTCCCATCCAAAAGGTCTTGTTGTAGATGAGTAAGCCGGATCCAAAGTCGAAGTAGCGGGCCATCCCCAGTCGTGAGGCGGCTGGGTCGTCGCTGGGTGCGCCGTTGGTGTCGAACTGGAGTTGATCGCCGAAGATCAGTTTATTCATTTCGATCGAACGAGAGCCATATCCGAAATCCAACCCTGTGGCAATCACCCAGGAGTCGCCCAATTTCAACTTGTACGAATAGATGCCGTGGAGAACGGTGGAACGGAGGGACGCACTGCCGGCCTTGTCGGTCATCAGCATCAGCCCAAAGCCGGACCGCAGTGACGGCACGTTTGCATCATAGGACATGGCATAGGTCTGGAATCCCCGACCAGCTGCCGGCCATTGGTTCCGGTGATTGGCAATCAGTCGGTGGTCGGGCGAAGAGCCTGCGAAGGCGGGATTGAGATACAGTGGTGCTGCGTAGTATTGTGAGAAGGCTGGATCCTGCGCGGAAAGCCTTGACGCTGCGAAGAGCAAACACAATGAAATCAGCGCTCTCATCGGATCAGGTTTACATCGCCCATGGAAACAGACTTTTCTCCGCTCTCGAATGTGACTGAGATCTTGTAGACATACACATCCTGCTCGCACAGCTGGCCATTGAAGTATCCGTCCCAGCCTTGCTGTGGATTGTTGGACTGAAAGAGGAGTTGTCCCCAACGGTTGAAGATCATCATCTCAAACTGGGTGACGCCGCGCATCATGGGCAGGAAAATATCATTCTTTCCGTTGCTGCTGCCGCCGTCCTGATGATCGACAGAAGGAGAGAAGGCATTGGGAATCAACACCCTTCCGTCCTTCTTCACTGTGACAGCAGAAGCCACCCGGACCGTGTCAGCGCAGCCATGAACGTTTGTGGCGATGAGTGCGATGGTGAATTGCCCTTCCTTCTGGTATCGGTGTTGAGGTTGAGCCAGCGTATCGGTCTGACCATCACCAAAGTCCCACAGGAAGTGATCGGCATCAAAACTCTCGTTGCTCGTATAAACTATTCCATCAGGTGCGTACACCACTTCGGGCCTGATTCTGAAAGCTGCTCTTGGCGTTGGCCACACAGTCACTTCCACACGGCGCACGGTGACGCGCATTTCACCCGTCGGATTGGTGGCACTGAGTTCCACGGTGAAGGTGCCGGGCTGCGTAAACACATGGCTCGGTTGAGCCAATGAGGAAGTGCCTTCCCCGGGCCCGAAATCCCACGCAAAGCTGGTGGTGTCCACGTGTGTGCTTTGATTGGTGAACCGAACGGCAAGTGGCGCACACCCTTCCAGCTTGTCCGCTGAGTAGTCAATTACCGGCGGCGCATCGCGCACCACGATGGATTGTATCTGTTGATCACTGCAGGACGACCCGGTGACGGTGAGTGTGATGGGGTAGCGGCCGGGGCTGTTATAAGCATGACTACCCGGTTGTGGCGAATTCAATGAAGCGCCGTCGCCAAAATCCCAGTGATAGGTTGCCTGGTTGTTGCCGGCACTCAGGTTGGTAATGGCCACACTTGCGTTAGGAAGATGAACCACCAGTGAGTCGGTGGTAAAGCTCGCCACGACCACTTCCTGTGGTGGAATGTCAATGACAGCCTGGGTTGTATCACTCTGGCATTGCACCATGTTTTGAGTGCTCAGTGTGAACAAACCGGACAGTACTGCCCCGTCCGGTTGCCGGGTGAATGTGTGTTCAATGAAATCCGCAGTGCCGTTCGAAGTCGAAACCAGAATATTGTTTTCAAGAACGCCCCAACGATACTGGGCGAGTCCGGACTGACGAACAGTGGCGCGGACTGCGAATGCGTTGCAATCGACCGACAGTGTGTCAAGCTCAATGCCTGAATGGGGCACTGGGCTGATTCGAACGGTGACCACCGAATCACGCGAACAGCCAGTGGTGAGTTGCAGGCCGAGTGCCACCTGGAAGTTGCGGACCTGGTCGCTCTGGTTGACGAACTGGTAGTTGAAAGAAGGCGAACCACCTGTGACATCAGCGAAGAGGGTATCGGAGTCAAACACGCGCCAATGATAGCCCAGTGGGTTGAGGGCAGTGGTTTTTGGGTCTGCGTTGAACTGAATGGATAGCGGGGAACAATTGTTGTTGAATGGCGAGTAGTTAGCGCTCGAAAAGGCTGCTTGCACCACAGGGTTGATCACGATGGTCGTGGTGTCTGACGTGCTGGTACATCCAAAGCGTGTGGTAGTCTGCAGGCGCAGTGTGCGGATCACAGCGTTGGTGGCCGTGCCTGTCAGCGTCGTGTTGAAGGGCTGAAAGAATCCGTTGTCCCCGGCGTTAAATGTCTGAAGGTTCCTGAATCCCATTCCATCGTGCTGGTCGACCTGCCAGATCTCCTGTGTCACAGAGTCGCGTGGTGTCGTGAGGTCTTGCAGCGTGAGCGGGAGCGAGCCGCAGCCGCTGACGGCACTGGATTGAAATGCTGCCTGGGGCAGCGCATGCAAGGCAACAGGTCGGGTCACGAGGGCACTGCAACCAGCACTGGTTACCAGTTGCAGAGCAGCCTGATGAAGACCCGGGCCGGCATACGTGTGGTTCACGGAGGAAAGGTTGTGCGCGGCCGGATCAGGTGAAAAGCTGCTGCCATTATATTGAAAATCCCAATCGCGCTGAGTGATGGTGTCCCCGGCGATGGGATGAATCTGACTGATGTCCGTGAGCTGTGTCGTATCGCCTTCACAGGCGGCGGTAGACAGAAAATCAACAGTTGGTTTGACGAACACGTGGACCTGCGCGGTGTCCCTGCTAATACACCCCGTGATTGCATCGCGGATGGTGAGATAGGCAGCATAGGTTCCGGGGCTTTGAAAATCCCTGCGTTGGGTCGTGTCGGGCAAATTGGCGAAACCAGCCGACGGCACCGCTGCTGTCACTACCCCTGACGCATCCGTGAATTGCCACTGCCATTGGGTGCCCGGCGAGGGAGTGCCGGTGGACACATCCTGAAAATACACAGGGAATATCGACAACGGTGGTGACGGTTGCTGACAGAAGTTGCCTGTGATCGGAGATCCCAGGCTGTCCGTCATGGCGATCGCTGCCTTCAGGGTGGGGAGCACTGTGATGGGAATGGAAACGGACGTTTCACACGTGCCCTTGGCGCCTGGATTTCGCGCCCGCAGGCGAATCAGTTTCGTACCACCCGTGGTGTAGGCGTAGTTTAGTTCAGCGCCCGTACGTGTTTCCAGCAGGAGGGTGCCCGCAGCGTCATCAAAAAAGTCCCAGCGATAGAGGTACGTGCTCAGGTTGGGAGTCAGGTTGGCGAGGTGAAAGACTTCAGCGGCGCAGAAGTTTCTTTTGGAGTTTCCGCTGAGATCCTGCACATCAAATGCCGGACTCGGTGCAGCCACAATCACAATCGTCCCCCGCGTCACCAGTGCGTCCTCGTAGTTTGGGTTGAGCGGATCTCCGTTCCAGGGGTTGCACACATTCCAGTTGTAAAGAGTGATTTCAAACTTGTTGCCAACGGCATTGGCAACGTTGGCAGGGGCGTTCATTGGAAAACTCACCGCCGTCGGGCCATCGGCAGGAAAAGGTATGGTCTCTACCGGTCCGAAGTACGCACCGGTTACAGGAATGCCTGGCGTACCCCTGGTCGAGGGAGCGACCAGATTTCCGGTGGCATCGGTCAGCGGTTGCACAGCGCCGTCATTCAGAGACAGATCTGCGATGGTAGCTGCCGGGTTGTGGCGGGTGCCATAGACAAACTGAACGTGTCTCATGAGCCTGTTCGGATTGTCGGGCTCGACGTTGATGTTGCAGTTGAATTGCGAATTGTCTCTGAAGGTGGCGCCGGAGACCGGATCACCAAAACATACGCTCCAGTTGCGGGGGGTGATGGAGACTACGCCATTGGCCTGGTCATCAGTACCCCAGAAGGGTGCCGTTTGAAGCTGCGTGGAAGTCGTGCAGACAACTCCGTTGACAACCACGGACACTGTGGGTCTGATGGAGCACTGTCCATTGTTGGTGTTGTACGTGAAGGTTGCGTTGGCAGAGAAGGAGGTATTGCCGGCGCCCGCGACCAGTCCACTCCCTGCTTTGATGATCGTTACATTGTTGCCCGGGTCATTCCATTCATAAC
Source organism: Cyclobacteriaceae bacterium (assembly GCA_019694905.1). Classification (GTDB taxonomy): domain Bacteria; phylum Bacteroidota; class Bacteroidia; order Cytophagales; family Cyclobacteriaceae; genus ELB16-189. The sequence goes on along the minus strand of JAIBBB010000035.1, from coordinate 9,571 downwards.
GGATCTGAATGGTGGCCGGATCCTGAGGAAGGTTGAAGTAGTAGGTGATCTCAAACCGGTTAACTGTGGTCGGAGCGCAGCCAAAAGTAGGAGTGAAGAAAATGTCCCGGCGGGAACTCAGCGCATCGCACTGGGCCTGCAGCGACAGCGTGGACAACAACAGCAAACATGGCAGCGTCAGCCGCCGGATCATGGTGGATAAATTGCGCAAGTCGAAGTGGGTCACCCTGAGGAAAATTAGCGTCGACCAGAGCCATCATAGACAGTGTTGAATGCCAAAACACCACAATTGGTAAACAATGAAAAAGCCCTGAAGACAGATTGGTCGATGAATGGAAGTTGACCCTCGTCGAATGGCCACAATCGTCGACAGAAATCCTGGCGACACACTTCAGAAACTGCATTTCGCTATCTTGGTTCCACCAATGATGAACCGCGCTATCCCTATACTCCTTTTCTGTTGCGGGCTGCTGAGACTGGAAGCGCAGCCAATTCGGGTGCTTGGCATCAGTCAGCCCACCGACGACCAGGCGCATGTCAGCTTTTATGGCGAGGCCAATCGCTGGTTTAGCCGGCTGACTTTGGACGGGCAGATACAATACGATTCCACCACCTCGTGGGACAGTCTGAACATCGCCACCCTGAGAAAGTACACTGTGGTTGTGTTTTTCAATGGCCGCCCGGAAAAGGAGTCGCAGCGGGCGGCATTCCAAAAATACATGGAATCAGGGGGCGGCTGGCTTGGTTTTCATTTTGCGGGCTTTGCACTTACACCGTCGGATTTCCCTCAGAACTGGGACTGGTACCATGAGCAATTTCTCGGCAGCGGCTCGTACGTGAGCAATACCTGGCGACCCACATCAGCCCGTCTGAAGAACGAAGCGCCGGACCATCCGGTCATGAAGGGGTTGCCCAACGTGTTCACATCCACACCGAATGAATGGTATCGCTGGCAGCACGACCTGAGAAATCGCCCAAACATCAGGATTCTCTGCAGTATTGACGCATCAAGCTTTCCGATCGGCACCGGCCCCAAGGCCACTGAGATCTGGCATGAGGGTTACTACCCTGTGGTGTGGACCAACCAGCGCTACAGGATGGTGTATTTCAATTTGGGTCACAACGACATGGACTACCAGGCGCATCCTGCCAAAACGCTGTCAAGAACTTTTGGGGAGCGAGACATTGATCAACTGGTGCTCCAGTCGTTGCGCTGGGTAGCGAAGCATTAGTTGAGCGCCTTCCAGCCGAGGTCTTAGAACCCGGTCAGGTTGGAGATGAAAATTCCCAAAACCGTCAGCGGTGCGATGTACCGGATCAGAATTTGCCAGATGAGGTAGTGACGGTCGCCGGTTTGAAGTTCGTCGCGGGAAGAAGATACCGGTATCAGCCACCCGGCAATGACCGCCATGAGAATGCCGCCCACGGGCATCAGCAGGTTGGATCCGAAGAAGTCAATGAGTTCGAAGAAGTTCTTGCCGCCCAGCAGTGGGACAAAATTGAGCGGCGCCACATCCTTCGAGATATTGAATGAAAAAACGGTGCCCAGTCCCACCACCCATAGCAGGATGCCGGAAACGATCGTGATGCGTTTTCTGCCAAAAGACGTTGTCTCTTCCAGGTGAGCGATGATTGACTCCAGCAAGGAGATGGAGGATGTGAGCGCGGCGAACAGGAGCAGGAGAAAGAAGAAGGCGCCGATGAAGCTGCCGCCAGGCATTTGGTCAAACGCTATGGGCAGCGTCATGAAGATCAGGCCAGGTCCTTCGGTGGGTGACAGTCCGTATTGAAATACAATTGGGAAAATGGCGAGTCCGGCGAGCATGGAAGCAAAGCCATCCGAAAAGGAAATCACCGCCGCTGATTTAAGGATGGATGACGATTTCGGCATGTAGGCACCATAGGTGAGCATCACACCTACACCGATGCCCAGCGAGAAGAACGCCTGGCCAAACGCAGCGAGAATTACGTGCGGCGTAATTCTTGAGAAGTCGGGTGTAAAGAGAAAGCGGAGCCCTTCTGCAAACGCACCGGTGAACATTGCATAGATCACCAGCGCGACGAGGATGATGAACAGGCCTGGCGTCATCCAGCTGATGGATCGTTCAAGGCCTTCGCGCACGCCTTTGGCTACAATCCAGATGTTTGCTGCAACGAAAATGCCCTGGGTGAGCATGAGCCGCCAGGGATTTGAAAGCATGTCCTCATAAGTGGCAACAGCCTTCGCTTTGTCGAGGTGATTCAGCATGCCGAGCAGGGAAGTGACTGTGTAATCGAGAGTCATTCCAGCCACCACGCAGTAAAAACTCAGAATCAGAAACACGCCAATCATGGCCACCCAGCCGAACCAGCGCCAGTGTGGGTTGAGGCCTTCGCGGCGGGAGAGGACTTCCAGTGTGCCCACCATGCTTCGGCCCCCGCGGCGACCAATCATCAACTCCGCGCCAAGAATAGGTATGCCCATCACCAGCAATGAAATCAGGTACACCATGACGAATGCACCGCCGCCGTTTTCGCCAGCGAGGTATGTGAACTTCCAGATGTTGGAGAGTCCGACCGTGCTCCCGATGGAGGCCAGGATAAAGAGGTAATGCGAAGACCAGGTTTTGCTGTTGTCCGACATGGATCAGCTCAGTTGATTGAGGTTGTAGCGCATGATGGCTCCGTGCTTGCCTTCCTTGATGCGCTCGAGATCGAAAGGTTCGCCCGGTGGGCCTGTCCGTTTTGAAAGGACGGATTGAATCTCCTTGTGTTCGGAGTCGGAGAGTTGAAACCGGAAGATGCGGAGGTTATCGTGCAGGTGAGCGGCCGACCGGGCGCCGATGATCAGCGCACCGACGGCAGGTTGTTCAAGCGTAAAGCACGACGCCACGTTGGCGATGGACACTCCGTGTTGCCGCGCAATGGCAGCGAGGGTCTGCAGCAATTCCTGGAAAAGGTGCCAGCCACCAAAGTCATCGATCATGAGTTTGTATTTGACCAGCGACCGGTTTTCAAAGGGAGGCTGGGGTTCCGGTACTCCGAGCCATCGTTCGTCCAGAAATCCGCCGGCGACCGTGCCATAGCAGAGCAGTTTCATTCGATGTTCAAGGCAACAGGATGCCAGCGCATGTTCGGGGCGGTTATCGAGCACAGAGTATTGTGTCTGCATGGAAACGAGCGGTACACCCGCGGCGAGGATTTTGAGAGTGGCCTCCGTATTGAAATTGGTGCCGGCCAGCAGTCGGATCTTTCCGGCTTGCTGCAATTCGCGGAGCCAGCCAGCCACTTCCACATAGCGGTCAAACTGATACGACCACCAACTGAACTGCACTACATCGAGTTGAGCAAGGCCGAGCCGCTGCAGCGACCGGTCGATGATGCGTTGCACATAGTGCCGGTCGAGTGTCGCCAGAGCATCATAGTCGGGCACAAATTTGGTCAGCACCTGAATGTCGTTGTTGTGGCCGAAGCGTTTTTTACGTTCCTGCAGAAACTTTCCGATCGCGTCTTCTACGCCGGTGTAGATGTCGGCGCAGTCGAAGCTGGTGATCCCTGCATCCGCAAAGTCGAACATGTCCTGAACCGGATCGCTTTTCAGTGAGGTGCTATGTCCTTGCGAAAGTTGCCAGCCACCTTTGATGATGCGAGAGATAGTGAAGTCCGGCGCGAGCGCTATTCGTTCCATCATTCGCTCCAGTCGTTGTGGTCAGGCATGGGAACGATGGTCGTGGAAGACCGGGTCACTGTTTGCTTGCCAATTCTGCTGATGCGGAAGCGCGCGCCGCAGTGTGGGTCCGGGCAGGCGATGATGTGGTCGGTTGCCATCCAGTCGGCGGCATTGAGCGGCCGCTGTTTGGCAGGCAGCAAGGGAAGCAAGGCGGCCAATGAGTAGAGGGAAAAAGCCGGTTGCAGGAAAATGATATTCTCACCGCGCACTTCGAAGGCGTCGCCAAGCTGATGGCTGCATACAAACGGTTTGTCGCCGGCGATGACTTCCACCTTGAGGTCGTAGAGAGTGAACGTGAGGTCGGACATGATGATACTGACTGTTACAGCGGCTGATCGAGTTGCAGGGTGCGATGGGTGCGGGCCCGCGTTGCCTGAACGAGGTCGTCGCTTTCGCGAAGGAATTGCCTGTAGGAGGGCACCATCTCCTTCAGTTTGTTTTTCCAAACGGGCAGTTGTGATTCTGAGCGGAAGCACTTGGGCAGGATGCCGAGCATGATGGATGCTGCGGTGGAAGCGCCTGGGGATGCCCCGAGCAGTGCGGCGATAGAGCCATCCAGCCTAACGACCACCTCGGTGCCAAACTCCAGCACTCCGCCTTCAACAGCATCTTTGCGAATGACCTGCACGCGCTGGCCAGCGTCGAGCAATTCCCAGTCGTCCATCTTGGCGTAGGGAACGTATTCGCGCAGGGCCGCCAGTCGGTCTTCGGGCGACTGACGAACCTGCTCAATGAGATACTTTGTGAGAGGCACGTTGTTGAGACCCGCATAAATCATGGGGAGCACGTTGTCGAGCTGTACGGACTTGGGCAAATCGAAGTAGCTGCCGTTCTTGAGGAATTTTGTTGAGAAGCCGGCGAAGGGTCCGAACAGCAATTCCCTTTTGCCATCGATGGTGCGGGTGTCCACGTGCGGCACCGACATCGGTGGAGAGCCCACGGAAGCTTTGCCGTACACTTTTGCATAGTGTTTGGCAATCAGTTCTTCATTCAGGCACTTGAGCCATTGTCCACCGACGGGAAAGCCGCCGTACCCACTGGCTTCTTCGATGTTGGTTTTGTCCAGCAGGTGCAGGGACGCGCCGCCGGCGCCGATGAAAACGAAAGGCGCGTGGAGTTTGCGCTTTTCTTCCGTCTTAAGGTTTTCAACTTCAATCCGCCAGGTCAGGTCATCCTCCTGGTCGAGGTCCTGCACTTCGTGTTCGAGGTGCAAGGTCACCCCGGGTTGATTCTTGAGGTAGTCAATGAGGCTACGGGTGAGCGATCCGAAATTGACATCCGTCCCGATCTCCATCCGGGTGGCCGCCACCGGCTGGTCTTTCTTCCGACCTCGCATCACGATGGGGAACCACTCGTTCATCAGGTCGCGGTCTTCTGTATAGGTCATCCCTCTGAACAGGGGATTCCTGCTCATGAGGTCGTGCCTCTTTTTCAGGTAGGCCACGTTGGTATCGCCCCACACCATGCTGTAGTGCGGCACGGGTGTGATGAAATCGCGCGGGTTTGTAAGGCACTTCTTTTCAACAAGATACGCCCAGAGTTCTTTGGAGACCTCGAAGGATTCGGCGATCCTGAGCGCCTTTGTGATGTCGATATTTCCCTTGCTGTTGGCGGGAGTGTAGTTGAGTTCGCAGAAGGATGAATGTCCGGTGCCGGCGTTGTTCCAGGCGTCTGAACTTTCGCTGCCAGGGCGGTCGAGACGCTCATAGATTTCAATGGTCTTTTCGGGCATGAGTTCCTTGATGAGGATACCCAGCGTTGCGCTCATGATCCCGGCACCGATCAATACTACATCGGGGTTTTGAGAAGGCTGCCTTTTTGCCATGTTGCGAAAGTAAAGCAACGAAGGCCCAAATCAAAGTCAGCCCTGATGGGTCTATTCGCTTCGCAGACTTCGCACGGGGTTGGCCCTGGCAGCCCGCAGCGCCTGGGTACCTACCACCAGCAGGGCGAACAGCAATGCAAAGATTCCCGTGACCGGATAGACCCACCAGGCGATGGAGGTCCTGATAGGATAGCGCTCCAGGTAGCCGTTGATCAACCACCAGGACACCGGGGCCGTGATGGCAAATGCAAGGAGCACCAGTTTCGAGAAATCCCTGGAGATGAGTCCCACAATTCCGCCAACAGAGGATCCGAGCACTTTGCGGATGCCGATTTCCTTTGTCCTTTGTTCGGCAGTAAATGCCGCCAGGCCAAAAAGACCGAGCCCCGTGATCAGGATGGCCAGTGTGGAGAATCCCATGGCCAGGTTGCTGGTAAGGTTGATGTCCGTGAATTTCTTCTGGAATTCCACATCGGCAAATTTGTATTCAAACGGGTATGCCGACGCATACTTTTCAAAGACCTTCCGCACTTCATCGAGACTCCGTGCGAGGTTGTCAGTTTTGCTGAGTCGCACAGACACCACGTCGATCCATTCGGGGTCGACGATGGCGAAGAGAGGTTTCACTTCCGTGTAGGGTGAGCCCATCAGCACGTCGTCCATGATCCCAATGAGTTTTCTTTTTCTGCCCCACAAATCCAGTTCGGTACCAATGGGATCTTTCAGGTTCATGAGTTTGGATGCAGCCTTGTTAATGATAATGGCTGCGGTATCCGTCTTGAAGTCTTCGGAAAAGTCCCGGCCCTCCAGCATCTTGATGCCCATGGTCTTGGTGTAGTCGTACTCTGTGGCGATGGTGCTGAACATCACACGTAGTTCCTCCGGCTTGCCGGGCCAGCCAAGGAAATTGTTGGAGTTGATGTCGGTGATGGCACTGTTCGATCGGGTGACGGACTCAACCACACCAGACATCAGCAGTTCTTGTTTGATGGCGCGGTAGCTTTTGGCTATCTCTTTGGTGTAGTTGATGGCGATGAGCCGTTCCTGATCGTAGCCCAGCCGGCGGTTTTTGACGAGATCAATTTGCCGGTAGATGGCAATGGAACCAATGATGAGGAAGATGGAAAATCCGAACTGGAGTACGACCAGCAGTTTTCTGGGTGTGCCCGCATGTTTGCCGGCAGTGGGCGCGCCCGCATGTTTGCCGGCAGTGGGCGCGCCCTTGAGCACGCGGGCAGGCTGGAAGGACGACAGGTAGAATGCGGGGTAGCTGCCAGCGAGGAAGCCGGTCAGAACAATCAGCGCCAATGCAAATAGCCAGAAAATTGGATCGAGGTAGGGGATGTGCAGCGATTTGTCCACCAGGTTGTTATAGGCCGGCAAAGCTATCTGTGCCAACAGCAGTCCAAATCCGAAGGCTATCAGGGAAATCAGGAGCGATTCGCCGATGAATTGCAGCATCAACTCCGTTCTGCCCGAACCGATGCTTTTACGGACACCGACTTCTTTTGCGCGGCGCTCGGAACGTGCGGTGGCGAGGTTCATGAAATTGATGCAAGCGATGACAATGATGAAGATGGCCACAAGCGTAAACAGCCGCACATAATCGATCCTTCCACCGGCTTCCACGCCGTTTTCGAAGTTTGAATGCAGGCGCCAGCGCACGGCAGGGTGCAGGAAGTATTCGTGCTTCACATCGGTCTCACCGTGTTGGGTGAGCATGTCCCGGATGCTGTTTTCAACGTCGGTTTCTTTGGAGGGGTCGTTGAGTTCCACAAATACCTGGAAGGAGTAGTTGCCCCAGTTGGTAGTGTTCCTTCTGACCCATTCATTGGTCTGATAGCGGAATTTCCAGGGTATCAGGAACTGAAACTGAAAGCTGGAGTTGGCGGGAATGTCCTTGAGCACACCAGTGACCTTCAGGTCGTGTTCGTTGTCGAGCCGGATGATCTTGTTGATGGGGTCCTCATCCCGGAACAGGGCCGTGGCTGTCGACTGGGTAATAACGATACTGGCCGGTTCGTCGAGCACAGTGCTGGCATCGCCGGTAATCAGCGGGTATTCCAGCATCTCCAGGAACTCTTCGCTCACGTAAAAGCCATTCTTGATGATTCTGTTGTCGGTCAGCGTAAGAAGGTGCGGGCCACCCCAATCTGTTACCAGCGCATGTTTGATGTTGCTGTCGGCCGTCTTCATGGCCTCGTACGTGGGAAGCGGAACGGATTCCCACGTGGAGATTTTGCCGTCGAAGTGGCTGTTGACCAGAACCTGGTACACCCTGTCAGCCTTGGGGAGAAACCGGTCGAAACTTGATTCATCATAGACCCAGAGGAGAATCAGCACCGAGCAGGCAATACCGATGGCCAGGCCGCCGATATTGATCAGTGAGTAGAACCGGTTCTTGATCAAACTCCGGACGGTAACCAGCAGGTAGTTTTTTAACATGGCTTTGCTTTTTCAGGCATACTGTGAAAAACGGAAAAAGTATCGCTGTGGAGGTACTTTTTTTTCTAATGGACTGCGTTTCGCTCCACAGGTTGCAGGAGACCGCAAAGAAAATCGGAAGAAAGTTGAAACCGGCAGTCAACCAGGATAGCCGGCTGGAAGCTGGACCTGGAAAGTAGTTCCAACATTCTCTTGGCTCTCGAAGGCCACGGTGCCGCCCAGCAGTTCCACAGAACGCTTCACGATCGACAAACCCAGTCCAGTGCCCTGAATGGTGCTGACATTGGAGGCCCTTTGGAATGGTTGGAACAAATGAGCTTGTTCAGACAAGGGTATTCCCAGGCCTTCATCCACCACCATGATCCCGAGCCATTTCTCGTCGCAAGTCACAGTGAGATCAACGGCTTTGCCTATGGGGGAGAATTTCAGGGCATTTGAGAGCAGGTTGGTGATGATGCTTCGAAGAAGCTTTTCGTCGGTGTAAGTTGAATCTCTTTTGGAAGACACTTTCACGTTGACAAGTTTGCCTTTCCAGGCCTCCCGCATAGTTGAGACTATTTCTTCAACAAGCTCGGAGAGAGGAAGATGCACTCGTTGCACTGACAGTATGCCCGCGTCGCTTCGCCCCAGCATCAGGATGTCATCCAGCAGCCTGGACATGTGAAGAACCTGACGCTCAATCACCTCCAGTTTTCCGTCGAGCATGTCATCAGTGAGTCGTGATTTGTAGCGTCGCAGGAATCCGGCAGACATATTGATGGTTGCCAACGGCGTACGGAATTCATGGGAGGTGGTAGCCACAAACTTGCTTTTCAATTCAGCCAATTCGTGTTCTTTGCTCAGTGCACTCACCAGCTCCTGTGTGCGCTCTTTCACCTTCAACTCAAGCTCTGCAGCATATTGGCGCTGGCGTTCACGCTCCTTTCGTTCTTCTGTGATATCATATCCCGTTATCAGAACCTGGGTGCGAACACCACCGGTCATGATGGGTTGAAAGATCCGACGGTACCAACGCTCCTCACCCTGAACCATGAATGGAACTTCGTCGGTCATTCTGTGGCCAGTTTCGAGCATATAAAGAAGGGCAGTTTTGCGCTTTTCCCATTCAGCAGGGGGCAAACTTTTCTGCCAGACATCCCTGGGTATGGTGACACGGGTGTGCCCGAAAACCATCGCCATCTGGTCATTGATGAAAAGCCATTCGCCATCACCGTTGACGATAGCATGAGGAACTTCAATGTTTTCCGCCAGCAATCTGTAGTTGAATTCGCTTTCACGAAGTTGCTCTTCTGTCTTCCGGCGAGCTTCCTCTGTGAGTTTCCGGTCTGTCACATCAAGTACCACGCCGTACCAGAAGATGTTTCCGTTCTCTTCTTTGTTGGGCCTGCTCGATGCGTCCAGGTACCGGATTTCACCGGTCGGTCTGATGATGCGAAATTCGCAGTGGAAATCAGTGAGTGTTTTGAATGCTCTGATGTTGGCCCGCACTACCTTTTCACGATCTTCCGGATGTATGTGGTCATCGAGACGGAAGTCAGGTCGCATTACATGTTTATACGGTAGCCCGAGGATGTCAGCAAACTTCTGACTTG
>JAIBBB010000004.1 GCA_019694905.1 Cyclobacteriaceae bacterium | reverse complement strand
ATCCAATCTCCACTGCAAGATCTCCTCTTGCGATCATGACGCCTACCACTTCATCTCTCATTCCTTGAAGCAGTAGTGCCGGCAAATTCTGCACCGCAGCCAATCGCTCAACTTTGATCACTATTCCTGGTGGGTGAGTAGTGTGCTTTTGCATCAATACCCTCAGCTCTTCTATGTCCGCAGGTGAGCTCACAAATGAATACCCAACGAGGTCGGCATGCACACAAATGAATGGTAGAAATTTCTTGTCTTCTTTGGTAAGGCTGCTTATTGCAAGATCAGAATCGGGCAGGTTGACTCCCTTTTCGGCCTTGAGAAATGGCTTCTTGGTGGAGATCCTTTTGACTTCAACTATCGCAGACTTCCTGTTTGTTTCAACCACTTTCGCTTCGAACTTCCCGTCATCAAAATAGATATGCTCGCCCTTCCTCAGCATGGATAGTAACTCCTTGGGCTGCACAACAATTGTAGCGTGGCGCTTCAGCGTTCCATCGCGACGTCTTTGCGGTGCCTTCACTCCACCCTTCACGCCTGTCAGTTCAAGTACATCGCCTTCCGCCAATTCCAGCCCGTCAGTAATGTCGCGTCCCTTCTCAGCGGGGATTTCACTTACCCTGATTTTCGGACCGGCAAGGTCCATATACACTTTGCAAGGCCTTCCCATTTTTGCAGAGCTGGCTCTGATATTATTGATCATTTGCTTCCACAATGTCGGATCATCATGAGCACAATTGATCCGCGCAATGGTCATCCCGGCGTCCAGCAATTCCTGGATTTTCATTCTATCTTCCGCCAATTCCGTCGAAAATGTCACCATGATATGTGGCAAGTCTGGGCGGCTATTGGGCCCGAGCAATTGTAAAGTATGACGCTGTCGGGCTTCCAGGCTCTGGCCGAAATCACACGCCTCAGTAGCCCATTCTTCATCCGGGGAAAGCCACTTCAGTATTTGAAGCAACTGTGCCATCGTATGACTCTCAGAACTTGCCAGTGAAGATAGTCCTGCCTCATGCAGAAATTCCTGAATAGGCCGGATCTCATGATTGCGAAGCGTTAGGTAGTGAATGAGGTTGCGCGCACTTTGTCTGAATGACGGGTGGGTTGCTGCAATTTGTTTTGCGTGGGCCTTCTCCTGCTGATTCATTTTATCCAGCAGAACCCGCAAGAGATTCAACGCTTCAGACCGTGTCAGTGTGGCTTCGGGGAGTACGGTATAGTCCTGACTATTGTTATTCATGCAACGAAGTAGCCTATTTACTTGTGCACACTGCATGACTTGCGTCAAGTCCGAACTACTCTGTCATCAGCCTGAAGCTTACCTATTATTTAATGGACTTTGCGCCTAGCAAATTCTGGGAAGCTGCTCTCCTGTCAGATAGTTGACAACCCTTCTGCCACCTATGGGACTCTCTATGACCACCTGGCCTGGATGAGCCTGCACAACCTGGCCAATGACTGCAGCATTGGCACCAAGCTCATCAGCGCGAAGAATATCCAGAGCGGTTAATGCGGCCCCTTCCTCAACGATGGCAATGAACAGGCCCTCATTAGCCACATACAGCGGATCCAACCCCAGCATCTCGCAGGCACCTTCTACCTGCGGATGTACCGGAATCAAACGCTGTTTGATCTCAACGCCCATCCTGCGCTGTCCGGCGATTTCGTTCAGAACGGTAGCAACGCCACCACGTGTCGGATCCCGCATGAAATGAACATCCTCACCCAATCGGTCCAACAGCCGAAGCACGAGATGATTCAGGCATGCTGTGTCGCTTTCAATAGTCGTTTCAAATTCAAGACCCTTGCGTTGTGACATGATGGCGATGCCATGGGTAGCAACAAAACCGCTGACAATTATCTTGTCCCCTGGCTGAATTCTTGAATAGTGAATCCGGGCTGATGGATGCAGTTCCCCAATGCCAGAGGTGTTGATAAAAATTCCGTCCCCTTTGCCCTTCTCCACCACCTTTGTGTCTCCGGTAACAACATGTACGCCAGCTCGTTCACTGGCAGCCTTGATTGAAACAAGTATTTTCCAAAAGTCGGCCATGGGCAATCCCTCTTCCAGTATGAACCCCAATGAAAGGTATTTAGGAATCGCGCCGCACATGGCAAGATCATTGACCGAACCATTCACGGCGAGTTCACCGATATCACCACCTGGGAAAAAGATCGGAGAGATAACGTAGCTGTCTGTGGTAAATGCCAGCGGGCCACTGATGTTGAGAATGGCGCCATCATGCTGCTGGTCCAGCTGGTCGTTCTTCAAAAGATTGAACACGCCAGATTCAAGCAATCGATGGGTGAGCAGCCCGCCACTGCCATGACCCATTGTAATCACATCAAAGTCCAGCTTTGGCATAGGACAGCTCAGGGCAATTGCTTGCCTGTGTGCGCGTGCATTGGGTGGATTTCCTGTCGTCACGTTAAGCGAGGGGTACTGTTTCCGTTGAACTTTTGTATTGATAGTACGCCGCACAAGCACCCTCACTGCTCACCATAGGGGCTCCGAGTGGATGCTCTGGCTTGCAGGTCTTACCAAAAGCGGGACAGTCATGCGGCTTTTTCAGGCCTTTCATGATTGATCCTGAGATGCAAACTGAATGTTCCTGTGTTGATTGCAGGTCAAGCTTGAATTTTTGCCGTGCAGAGTAGTGGCTGTAGCTTTCTTTAACCTCATATCCGCTTTGTGGAATCATTCCAATACCTCTCCAACTTCTGTCTGAAACTTCGAATACTGCCTGAATGGCCTTCTGGGCAGCAAGATTGCCTTCCCTAAGAACCACCCTGGTATATTGATTTTCAACTTTGTGAACTCCATTCTCGAGCTGCTGAACGGTCATCAGAATTCCCTGTAACAAGTCGACTGGTTCAAACCCCGTGACCACAATAGGAATTTTGTATTTCTCAGCAATTGGGTAATACTCCTCAATACCCATGATTGTACAAACATGCCCCGCAGCCAGAAAACCGTTAATCTTACATTCAGGGTCACTTAGAATAGCTTCCATGGCCGGAGGTACCAGTACATGCGAGGCCAAAACACTAAAGTTTTTAAGCTGCATTTTGTCAGCCTGTATCACTGCAAGTGCATTGGCAGGGGCCGTTGTTTCAAATCCTACCGCAAAGAAGACTACTTCACGATCCGGATTGTCCTTTGCGATCTTTACAGCTTCCAGGGGTGAATACACGATCCGGACGTCACCTCCGGTCGCCTTCACCTCCAGCAGGCTTCTCACAGAACCTGGCACACGGAGCATGTCTCCAAAGGAACACAAAATCACCTGGGGTCGTGAGGCAAGTTCAATCGCCTCATCAATGATTCCCAGTGGCGTCACACAAACTGGACATCCAGGCCCATGTACCATGGTGATGTTGCCGGGCAACATGTCCAGGATTCCATTGCGCACAAGACTATGTGTTTGTCCTCCGCATATTTCCATGATGGTCCATGGTCGCGTTGTAATTGCCCTCAGTTGCTGAAGGTACTCCTCAACGAGTGCCGTGTCTCTATACTCTGTCAGGTGCTTCATTCTCCGGGAGCCCCCTTCAGCTCTTCCTCTAGTTCACCCGTTTTTTTGAGATACTCAAGGGTCTTATGTGCCTCTTCCTCATCTATGGTGCCAATCGCTACACCAACATGGACGAGCACATAGTCTCCAATTTTGGCTTCAGGCACCATTGCCAGATTGACCTCTCTCATGATTCCCCCAAAAGAAACTTTGCCAATTCGAAATGTATCGTCGAGCTGCGCAATGATTGACGTGAGCTTACCCGGAATGGAAAGGCACATGACTTGAGGATTTAGTTGGTTGAAATTAACGAGTTTTCACGGCTTCCGCTAAGCCAATGCTGTGAGTGAATGTGTGCATATGATAATTGACCAAAGGAAATACACTCATCATTCGGTGACAGATTGCGATGAAACAACAGTTCATACGCACCTCCCAATCTGTTTTGGATGAGTGACACCAGCAGTGCATTCTGAAACGTTCCTCCACTAAAGGCAATCTTGCGTATGTCCTGTCGAATTGCCTGCTCTTCAATCCATAGTACAAGCCATTGGTGGAACCGAAGCGCCGCATCAGCACGCGCCTTTTCATCGTGCCCACAAGCCAGTGCACCCTTGAAGATAGTTTGAAGTGAGGTCCCAATCTTGTCAAAGAAATCATCGGAGGCCCGTTGACTCTTTCGTGCAAGAACTTCCAACAACATGGCAGCCTCTCCCTCATAGCTGCAGCGATCAGCGCAACCCAGAATACAGGCCATCGCATCAAACAGTCTTCCCATACTGGACGACTGAAGATTGTCCTGCCTGTGTATCATTTGATGATAGAGTATCCATTCCCTTTCATCAAACTTTGCCTTCAACATCTGCATGTCAGCCCCGATATCAAAGAGCCATGAGAAGGCGCTGATCCGGGGTTCCTTTGACTGCTTGTCCCCAAGAAGATGCTTTACATATGGTAAATGCAAGATCCGATCAAAGTGATTGTCTTCAAAGCGAAAGAACTCTCCGCCCCAAATCGCCGCATCAGTGCCCCAGCCTGTACCATCCCAAATGACTCCAAGGATCGGTTCTTTGCTGTGCAACAATTCGTTTTCACCCAGGACCGCACAGAAATGGGCCACATGATGCTGCACTTCCCTTACAGGAGCCTCCCACTCTTTTGCGATGGTGCGTGCCAGACTGGCTGAATAGTACCCGGGGTGCTGATCCACCAGAACCATCGCTGGTTTGGTCTTCAGAAGCCCGAATAGATGCGTGACCACGTTCTTGAAGTTCTCCTGCGTGTCAAAATCTCCCAACTCACCCAGGTATTGACTCACATAAAGTTGATCCGGAGTTTGAATTCCAAACGCGCCCTTCATGTCTGCTCCTGCGGCAAAAATTGTCTGGGCCGCAGCAGGGAGCGGGTTGGGAAGATATCCGGGCGCCATTCCTCTTGAACGACGAAGAATGATCCGTTGATCATTCGCAAATTGAACCACACTATCGTCCTGTGGCACGACTATCTCTCTGTTGTTTGAAATGAACAAATCCGCAATTTCACCCAGATGCTCAAATGCATCCTTATCGCGGTAGAAAATGGGTGACCCGCTCACATTGCCGCTGGTGGCAATCAAGGGGCCTTTCCATGCATCCGCCAACCACTGTAGGATCGGAGCGTAGGGCAACATCACACCAAGCCTGTCAAGTCCGGGGGCAATTTGCGTAAGAGCTAATCTTGATTGGCCCCTGGAGTCCAGTTTCGCCAATACAATCGGTGCTTCACTTGAGGTAAGGGCCTTAATCTCCTGTTCGGATAAATCGAGATCGGACTGAGCCGCGACCATGTTCGGATACAATACGGCAAATGGCTTTGCCGGCCGGTGCTTGCGTTGCCGTAGAAGTGATACGACCTCAGGGTTTGTAGCGTCTACCATCAACAGGTAACCGCCGATACCCTTTACAGCAACGATCTTGCCCTCATTCAAAGAGCATATGATTCGGTCGAGGATCACCACTGGATCGGTGCTTTCAATTGCTCCGTCACGCAAACGCAGGGTCAGCTGCACCCCACACGTGGCACATGAATTGGTTTGAGAAAAATATCGTCGGTCGAATGGGGCACGATACTCTTGTTCACAGGCCGGGCACATGGTGAAGCGATGCATGCTGGTGTTGATACGATCATACGGCAGCGTGCGAATGATAGAGTAACGGGGTCCACAGTTGACACAAGTGGTAAAGGCATAGCCCGAACGCCGGTTGGAGTTGTCTCTCATTTCCTTCCGGCAGTCTTCACACAAACCCAAATCGGGAGTTACGACTAGCTTTGGCAGCTCGTCAGAAGAACTTTCAGCAATGGTAAAATCTCTGAGTCCGGGGTCTTCGACCAAATCAAAATGAATGCTGGTTATTCTGGCCAGTGGTGGCGGCTGGTGAAAGAGCTCCTGCATGAACAGTGTGCATGTGCCTTCAAATCCACTGAGCTGGATATGCACCCCGTCATTTCCGTTACTCACCCATCCCTTCAGACCCAGGCGCTTCGCCATTCTATAGACATAGGGTCTGAATCCGACCCCCTGAACCTGGCCCTCAATGTGAATTCGATAACTTGGCATGACTATTCTATTGGCTCCTGCAGCAGCTCGCGGGGCGACTCGTTCAATGCCGATTCGCGGCTGGACAGCCAATTGTACCAGGCACTCATTCCGTCGCCCTTGGTAGCAGAAACCTCAATGAATTCCAACCTGGGATTTACCCGAAGTGCATTGGCCTTGGCAGCTTCTACACTAAAATTGACATAGGGTAACAAGTCAACCTTGTTAATTATGCATAGTTGGCTCGAGGCAAACATGTCGGGATACTTCAAGGGTTTGTCGTCACCTTCTGTTACGCTGATGATGGCTACTCTCGCCTCCTCTCCCAAATCAAACATGGCAGGACAAACGAGGTTGCCCACATTCTCTATGAACAAGATTGAATGCGATGCAGGATCCAACTCATGCAAAGCACGGTGAATCATGTCTGCGTCAAGATGACATCCCTTTCCTGTGTTAATCTGAATAGCTGTAACTCCTGTTGCAGCAATTCGGTTGGCGTCATTCATTGTCTGCTGATCACCTTCAATAACATAGAACTGATGAGATGCCTTCAGGTCCGTCAATGTACGTTCAAGCAAACTGGTCTTTCCTGAACCAGGGGAACTCACCAGATTGATCGCCAGAATATGCCTGGCAGCAAAGTGATGGTGGTTGTGCCGGGCCATTGAATTGTTCTTCCCAAGAATGTCACGCTCCAACTCGATTTCACGCTGTCGGTTACGGGTGGCCGGATGAATCATGTTGGACGCCTGCACTTGCTGAAAAGCAGGTGCGCCGGCCCGCATAATAGAAACTTCGGCATCGTGATCACAACCACAAGTCGCACACATAGATTTGCTGTTTTATGTTGTTAGTCGTCGCTCAAGACGAGCGATTTCACTTTCAGTTCTTTCCCCTGCACATGTTCCACCAGCACCTCACCACAAGCGGGGCATGGATCAAATGCTTCCTGTATTGGATATTCCAAAGAACAATTCAAACACCTGGCCCTTCCGGGTATCCTGTGAACAATGCGTTCCGCGTGTTCAAGGACCGTATTTCTCACGCTGCTCTCCCACGCAAAGTCCAACGCGTCCATTTCAACCCCCGCCATTTCGCCAATATCCAACTCGATCGAGGAAACTGCACGCGCACGGTGTCGCTTCGCTTCCTCCTCAGCGATATCAACAATATTCATGACGATGGATAACTCATGCATATGAAGTACTAATCCTTCTTCTGTGCCTTTGCAGATAATGTACGAACGGCATATCCAACCACAAACATGGCTACCGCAATCGTCAAGGCCAGTGGCAAGGCATGTTCAGGATTGCCTACATAATGACCAGGGCCAAGTGGATTGTCATGTCCATGACCAGGATGTGCCAAAATTGAAAGGGGGGTCAGCAAAACGAGAACTGCGATGATGCTCTTTTTCATAATCAGAATTTTGATGAGTGAACTAAGATACCGCTTTGCCCTTTTAGACGAGCCTGATGATGATCATTTATTGACATGAAAATTGTCATGGGGGTGAGTAATACCAAGCAGGTAGATTCATCATCCGTTTTGTGAAATATTCTCTTTAACGGACGAAACTGTTTAGACCAAATCTAAAAAACTCATTCCGCATGATAACCGAAACCAAACCAAGGAGAGCCACTTACTATGAAGAGCTAAGTGATAAGGGCTATTCCCGGCGGGACTTTATGAAGTTCTGCACGATGATTGCCGCCTATATGGGCCTTCAGTCCTCGGGCGCTGCCCAGGTAGCGAAAGCTTTGGAAACAAAACCGAGGGTGCCTGTTATCTGGTTGCACTTTCAGGAATGTACCTGCTGTAGTGAGTCGTTTATCCGGTCGTCACATCCTATTGTAGCCGACATCATTCTGGACAAGATCTCACTCGATTACTCAGAGACTTTAATGGCTGCCGCAGGGTTCCAGGCCGAGGAAGCCATGCACAAGACCATGAAAGATTACCATGGAGAGTATGTCTTGTGTGTTGAAGGATCGGTTCCTTATGGTGCGGACGGTGTTTACTGCATGATTGGTGGCAAGACTTCACTTGATATTCTGAAGGAAGCAGCGGAAGGAGCAAAGGCCGTTATCTGCTGGGGTTCATGCGCGAGCAATGGATGCGTTCAGGCCGCCAAGCCCAATCCAACCCAGGCCACGCCTATACATAAGATCATTAAGGGCAAACCAATAATCAAAGTGCCAGGCTGTCCTCCGATTGGAGAGGTGATGGCTGGCACACTTGTTCATTTGCTCACGTTTGGAACCATTCCTGAACTCGATGGCATTGGTCGGCCTAAAGCATTTTACAGCAAACGGGTTCATGACAGCTGTTACCGCAGACCCTACTACGATGCCGGCCTGTTCGTGGAAGCTTTTGATGATGAGAATGCCAAACGGGGATATTGCCTGTACAAGGTTGGTTGCAAAGGACCCAGCACCTACAACTCCTGCGGCATCATGAAATGGAATAACGGCACTTCCTATCCGATTCAAAGTGGTCATGGTTGCTTTGGCTGCAGTGAAGAGCAGTTCTGGGACAACGGCCCGATCTACGCAAGAATGCCAAACGCCGGCGGTTTTGGTATTGAAGCCTCTGCCGACAAGATCGGCATGACGGCACTTGGTGTAACAGCAGCCGGCCTCGCCGTGCATGCGGTGGCCACCAATCTTCGAAAACACAAAGTGGTAGAAGATCTCATTGAGGAAGGCAAGCAATCTGAACAAGAACTCAAACAAGACTAACCTATGGCACAGAGAATTGTAGTCGATCCGATCACCAGAATTGAAGGTCATCTTCGGATCGAAGCTGAAATAAAGGATGGAAAAATCACCGAGGCCTATAGCTCCGGTACAATGGTCCGGCTCATTGAAGAGATCTTGAAAGGTCGCGACCCTCGCGACGCATGGGCCTTCGTTGGTCGGGTTTGTGGTGTCTGCACCACTGTTCACTCCATGGCATCAATCCGGTCGGTTGAAGATGCGCTTGGCATCGTTATCCCTCCAAACGCCGAAATGGTTAGAAACATCATGTTCTGTGCACAGAACATCCACGATCACGTAGTGCACTTCTATCATCTTCATGCATTGGATTGGGTAGACGTCGTGAGCGCCCTGAAGGCCGATCCGAAAAAAACTTCAGAGATCGCTCAGAGTATTTCCAATTGGCCCAAAAGCTCTCCCGGATATTTCTCTGATCTCCAGAAGCGTCTGACCAAATTTGTTGAAAGTGGCCAGCTAGGGATCTTTGCCAATGGCTATTGGGGGCATCCCGCTTACAAATTACCACCTGAAATCAACCTCATTGGTGTGGCCCACTATCTTGAAGCGCTTGAATGGCAAAAAGAAATCGTCAAGGTTCACGCTATTTTCGGAGGCAAAAACCCACACCCGAACTTCCTGGTAGGAGGGATGGCCTGCTCAATCAGTCTGGACGATTCCAGTGGTATCAATGCGGAACGCCTCGCTTATGTGCAGCAGTTGCTCAAACAGGCCAAGGACTTTGTTGAACAAGTCTACATCCCTGACCTCCTCGCCGTAGCACCCTACTATCTCGACTGGGGAGCCATTGGCGGAGGGCTTGGCAATTACCTGGCCTATGGCGATTTGCCAACCACTGCCTACACAGATATCTCCAGCTACAAGTTCCCTGCTGGCGCGATCCTCAACAAGGATTTGTCTAAAGTTCACGAAGTCAACCTGCGCGATGAAAGTGAAATACAGGAGTTCGTCAAACACAGCTGGTATGACTACGCTGGTGGCGACGACACCGGTCTCCATCCATGGAAGGGCGAAACGAAACTGAACTATACAGGTCCCAAGCCTCCATTCGATCATTTGAACGTAGAGGAGAAGTACAGCTATCTCAAGACCCCCCGCTGGAAAGGTAACGCCATGGAAGTGGGTCCGCTCGCGCGCGTCCTTGTAGGATACGCCAGTGGAAAGTCAGAATACAAGGAAGTCGTTGATAGTGTCCTCAAGAAACTGAACGTACCCGCCGCTGCCTTGTTCTCAACTCTTGGCAGAACCGCCGCACGGGGTATCGAATCCATTCTGGTTGCCCAGTGGGCACTCGAATTCTATGATCAGCTGATCGCAAATATCAAAAACGGCGATACACGCATGGCCAACACGGAAAAATTCAAACCGGAATCGTGGCCAGCCGCGGCACAGGGCGTGGGCCACACAGAAGCTCCCCGTGGTGCGCTGGCTCACTGGATTGTAATCAAAGATCAGAAGATTGCCAATTACCAATTGGTGGTGCCCTCTACCTGGAACGCCTCTCCAAGAGATGTGAATGGCCAGTCCTCAGCATATGAGGCTGCCTTGAAAGACACACCCGTGGCAGACATCAACCAGCCGGTAGAAATCCTGCGAACGGTACACTCCTTCGACCCGTGCCTTGCCTGCGCTGTACACCTGTATGATGAAGAGGGCAAACACGTGAGCAAAGTCAAAGTTCTGTAAAATGAACATGGTATGAACACAGCTGCTACACACTCCAAAGCGCACATGCTGCGCAGGGTATTCGTATGGGAATTGCCTGTACGTGTTTATCACTGGATTAATGCCCTCTGTATATTGGGTCTGATCGGTACGGGAATCATTATTGGTAACCCGCCAGCCATTCTCTCCGGAAAGGAAGCGTACGCATTCTTTTGGTTTGGAACCGTCAGGTTCATTCACTTCGTGGCTGCTTATGTCTTCATGTTCAATTTCCTGTTTCGGATTTACTGGGGCTTTGTTGGAAACAAGTATGCCTCATGGAATAACTTCATTCCAACCAACAAACAGTTCTTTTCCGACATGTGGAATGTGATCAAGACTGACATATTCATGACCAAAGCCGAAACCAATCATTCAATAGGACACAATCGGCTGGCAGGCTTTATTTATTTCCTGACGTTCATTGCGTTCGCTATCCAATGCCTCACTGGCTTTGGACTGTACTCCGCAACGAGTGACTGGTGGCTGCCTTCCATGTTTACCTGGGTACCGCCACTTTTTGGTGGGGATTTCTTCCTTAGGGTGGTCCACCACTGGGCAATGTGGTTCTTTATTCTGTTTGCCGTCGTGCATGTCTACCTGGTCTTCTACCACGACTACGTTGAAGGCAGAGGTGAGATTTCCTCTATCGGAGGCGGATGGAAGTTCATTGATGAAGAAGTGTTCAACAAGAATCATCCTGGCAACGAGCCAAAGAAATAATTGCTAACCCAACCTTGGCCCCGGCCTGCCTTCAGGCCGGGGTTTTTTATTTATACTCGCGTTATGAATGAACCACGAGTCCTGATACTGGGAATAGGAAATTACCTGATGGGCGATGAAGGCCTTGGTGTTCACTTGATCAATTCGCTTTCGTCCGCGTCTCTTCCGGATGGCGTTGATCTTCTTGACGGCGGAACTGCGGGGTTTCAATTGATGGAATACCTCGAACGCTATCCCAAAGTCATCATGATAGATGCCACTCTGGATGCGCATCCTGTAGGCACCATTCGCCTCATTAAGCCGAAGTATGCCGCTGACTTTCCCAAGGCAATGAGCACGCACGAGATTGGTCTGAAGGATCTCGTAGAAGGGCTTGCGCTACTTGGACGGATGCCTGAACTCTATCTGTATGTCATGAGCGTGGCGGATATTGCCAACCTTCACGTGGGGCTTTCCCCTGAAGTTGAACGGGCTCTGCCAGTCCTCCGTGACCAGGTGATGTTAAAGGCACGTGAACTGCTGAACCCAGCGCATTAAACAAAAAAAGGCCGGCGAGCCGGCCCTTCTGTTGTTTGTCCGTTCAAAGGTCAGATATAGATGATCTGTGTCCCTTCCCCCTCAGCAAGCGCATACATATCGCCGACAGTGATAATGTCCTTCACCTGTGGCAGAAAGTCCTCCTTCTTCAGATGGAACATGTCCGCTGCCAGTTTGCAGGCAAAAATCTCGCCACCAGCCGCTTCAATCATCTCAATGAACTCCGTGACGTGTGGAATTTCCAGTTTGTCCATCTCCTTTTTCATCATGTAAGAAGCAAATGCTTCAAATCCAGGGAGCCCTCCCAGCATGGTAGGCATTCCTGGCATGAAGGCCGGATTACCTACAGTGGCCGTGTGCAGGTGCTCAGCATGCTTCTTTGTAATTGCCTCCAGCCCAAAAAAGGTAAAGAACAACTTGGACTCTATACCTTCCATACAAGCGCCATTGGCCAATACCAGTGCTGCATAAACATCTTCCAATTTCCCCTTTGAACAGATGATCAGCATCTTCTTTACGGGTTTCTTCTCGAGCGCAACTGGCTTCTTCATTTCCACTTGCGGCATGTCCATTGTCTCAGTCATAATTGAAAATGGTTAGTGTTTGGGTCTAAATGCAACTCACCGGTTTCGGTATCCCGGCGATTTTACTTGATATCTTCAAAGGGCCACCTGGAAAGAGCTGATAGAACTCTTTGATATCTGTGATCCCCGAGGCACCGACTTTTCGAATAGTCAAAGCCACTCCTTCTGCGTGTTTGGCCCGAAGCCATTCCAGGACCTGCCAATGCTTCGACGTTAGCTCCAATTGGTAAGTGGAGGCCACTTCCCTGGCCCACTCCTGGGTCCATTCCTTGTAGTTCACAAGATATCCTTCAGGATTTGTCTGAAGTTCCACTGCGGTTACGATCGTTTCCATAAGATGTGTGTTTTATTGTCAAACTGATACCTCAACTTCCTTTCCGGCCATTGACATGTTGGTGGAAACAGGCAAGTGCTTGCCCGTCAGCAACATGTGCCAGTACACCCAGCGGAAAGCAAGCTTACCCCAGTGATTAGCCCGGTTTACCTTGAGCAAGCCCATCGGGCCGATGACTGGCCAGGGAAATTTGCCCGGCAACGGTTCCGTGTCATAGTTGAAGTCAATGAGCGCCGCCTTTCCATGTCCTGTTTCAATGAAGCAATTGGAATGTCCATCGAAGTGGGCATCCAATGATTGTCCTGCCAGATAACTCAGAATATTCTCCGTAAGTATCTCGGATTCGAAGTGTGCGACTGAGCCCGCCTTGGAGGCTGGAAGATTAGTTGCATCGCCTATCACAAAAACGTTGCTGTGCTTTCTGGATTGCAAAGTGCGTTTATCGGTAGGGACGAAATTCAATCCATCTTCATCGCCCAACCCACTTCTCTCAATGACTTCATCGCCTTTGTTTACCGGTATGCTCACCAACAAGTCGAATGACTCCCTCTTGCCGTCATAAGAAACCAATTCACGCGTCTCATTGTCGACCTCCATGAGATAGAAATCCGGGACAACCCTAATCCCCTTGTCCTCCATTAGTTTTCCCAGGAGCTGAGTAGCTTTGGGCTTGGTAAATGCCCCGGACAAAGGAGTCACATAAACAATCTCCACCTTTTCCCTGATGCCGCGGTCCCTGAAGTAGGCGTCGGCCAGGAAGGCAAATTCAAGTGGTGCCACAGGACATTTAATGATTGTTTCTGCAAGGTTAATGACCAACTTGCCTCCTTGCCATTGTTCCAACTTCTTGCGTAGCGCCACTGATCCCTCAAAAGTGTAAAAGTCAAAAATATCTTTCTTCCAGAGAGGACCGAGTAGGCCTGGTGTCTCCTCAGGTGCGATCCGTGCTCCGGTCGCAACGATTAGCAAGTCATACCCCAGGACAGTTCCACTGTCGAGCAGAACACAATTGTCTTTCGGTTGAATTTCTGCAATTCCATCGACAATGAAATTAATGTCTCCTTGCAGAAAATCTGATTTCGGCTTGTGGACATCTTCCGGTCGGTAGATGCCGAATGGTACGAATAGAAAGCCGGGCTGGTAATAGTGATTGGGGTCCCTGTCAACAACTGTAGTACTCCAATCGTTGGGCTTCAGGAATTTTTGTAGCCGGTTGGCCATCATTGTACCTGCCGTGCCACCACCTAAAATCAATAGATTTTTCATAGCTGTACGAGCCATTGGGGCAAGTACAAATTTGAATAAGGTCTGGGTTTGAATACCTGACGTGAGGCACAAGTATTCATGATCTTGGAGAGGGGCGTTTAACCCTTGGAAATTGGCCGTCCTATTTCTGAGTTGCGGGTGGGGGTTCCTGGTGCGTCACATACCTCTCAAAGAATTCAATCGTTCTAAGCAGGTGATCCATCATTCGACCCGGGTTGCCACTGCGGGTCAACTCATGACCCTCTTTCGGGTATCGGATATACTCCACCGGCTTGTTTAGAATCTTCAGGCTCTTGTAAAGCATCTCCGACTGTACGTAGCCCGTCCGGAGATCCTGATCACCATGGATGATGAGCAACGGGGTCCTGATTTCCGACACAAATGAGTAGGGTGAATTGGCATCCAGTAGTTGCCTGGTCTCCTTTTCCCAGGGATAGCCACCGAAGTGCTCTGGCACCAGGCGCCAGGCATTGCCTTCTCCCATAAACGTTGTCAGGTCATATACGCCCCGTTGCGCGTTGGCCGCTTTGAAGCGATGATCATGTGAGATTATCCAAGCCACCATGTAGCCTGCGTAGCTCCCACCTTCCACCACCAGATTCGCCGGATCTATCCAGGAATTGTGTTTAATGGCTTCGTCAAGGGAGGTGAGAATGTCACCTGATGGAGTTGTTCCCCAGTCCTTCATGTTTGCGCGCTTGAAGGCATCGCCGTACCCACCACTGCCGCGGGGATTACTATAGACTACACCGTAGCCCCAACTGCATTCTAGCTGAAATTCATGCCACATGGAAAACACGCCCGGCCCCCACATCACAGAAGGACCACCATGAATATTGAGAAGTGCCGGATATCTTTTGCCTTCCTTCCTTCCTGCGGGTTCCATTACCCAATATTGAATTCTGGTTCCATCAGGTCTGAGGTTCCAAGCCTCCCTGGGCACAGAAATGACCCGATCCTTTACCCAGACTTCGTTAAGTCTGGATATCACCGCCTGCCTCTTTGATTTAAGATTGTAGCGATAAACCTCCCAGGGATTTCTCGTCTCCGTGAATGCGTACACCAGTTGATCGCCGGCCACGTCAAAATCGTTCACTCCCCCCGTTCCACCCAAAAGTTCAGCAGCAGCACCAGTTGCCAAATTCGCCTGATACACCGGAATATACCCGAGCGCCTGCACAGTGTAGTATACAGATTTGCTATCCTGAGACCATGCCGGACTTCCAACTTCATAGTCAAGTTTCTCCGTTAGCAATCGCAGGTCCTTCGCTTCTGCAGACACAATGCCAATTTCATTTTGTGCATACAGTCGACCGGTGGTGGAGTTTGCCATAAAGAGAACCTTCTGTCCATCTGGTGAATATTTGGGAGAAGTCAGCGAATAACCTGCCAACTTGAAAAACTCACGGGCCTCCTTAGTCTTAACGTCTATAAGCCACAAGTCAGATGATTGTTCCCGGTCCGGATGCGTCACATATTTTTTCGAGTCGCAGATGATTTTGGTGCCATCGGACGACCACTCGGCGTTTTCAAAATCCTGAAATCCGCTGGTAAGTTGAATCGCCTTCTCGTCAGCATTAATGGATTTCATAAACACGTGAGCGAAATCCTCATCTGGCTGCAAATTGAGTTCCCCCTGTAGATTGAGTCGATTGAATACCCTCGGATTCTGTTCGCTCGCATTTCGGGCCAACCAGGATCGAATCTCATCCAGATCGCCATCCGGACTGGCTGATACTTTCTTCCGGTCATCGCCGCGCAGACTTTTGAAGTTAGGTTCATCGCCCTGCTTTCTGCCTGGCCTTTCTACCGGCCACGGATAAGTACCCTCAATTGCATAGTGCGGAATGCGGGAAGTGTACATGAGAGTCTTTCCATCAGGCGACCAACGGGGTCGGTTCGCTCCAAACTCAGCCTTCGTTACCGCCCTCGCTTCACCACCCTGCATTGGCAAAATCCAAATTTGTGATCTTTCTCCATCTGCCCGGACAAATGCAATTTGACTGCCATCGGGAGACCATTGTGGCTGGCTGTCGTTGCGGTCACCAAAAGTCAACTGAACAGACTCCCCATCGCCTTCCAAATCAAGCAAGTATAAATGACGCGTGTAGTAGTATTCTGACTCATTCCTGACAGCCTTGCGTATCACCACAGTTACGGCCTTTTTACCGTCAGGTGAAATTTGCAGCTGCGCCGTGGTCACGATCTTCATCAGATCTGAGGCAACAATGGGTTTGGGTTGCCCAATGGCTGAATGAAATATCAGCAGAACAAAGAGAACTGCAATAACACGGCTTTTCATGAGACAGAATTTTTCGGAAATGTAGGGATTGTGGAGAGCCCGTGATCAGCTATTATTTCTGCCTCCCATTTTGCTCTCCCAGCGGCAAATTGATCTCCTCGCCCCAGATGTACTTTCCAAACCATTGCCAGTTGTGCCAGGTTGCCGCAAGTCTTTCTTTCGGTTTGTTTATGCCATGCCCGAACCCCTTGTAAACATATAACTCCGCAGGAACACCGTGATCACGGAGCCCCTGAAGCAACTCATAGCCGTTGGCAATGGGAACTCTCCTGTCAAATTCACCATGCTGAATCAAGGTAGGTGTGCTTGCCTGACCGATATAGTGTATAGGCGATGTTTTGGAATAGATGTCCGGATCAGACCATGGCGTTGAAATAAGGTATTGACGTGTGAATGGATGTATGTCCGTATTGACGTAGTAAGTTGACCAGTCAGAAATACCAGCACCGACGGAGATTGCCTTGAATGAATGGGTGGTCGTTGTCAGAAAGGCAGAGATGTAACCACCCTGACTCCATCCCATACACCCCATGCGTGTGGTGTCAATCATTCCGAGACTGCTAAGATGATCCACCCCGCTCATTACATCCCATGAATCACCTATGCCCAGATTCCTGACGTTCAACGACCGAAAGGCCTCTCCATATCCTGCAGAGCCTCTGTAATTAACACGAAGTACTATCGCCCCTTTGTCCAACCACTGCAGAATTGGATACACGTATCCTGGTACTGGTGTTGGGGTATCTATTCCTGTCGGGCCACCATGTATCACTACAAGGAGAGGATATTTTCTGGACTGGACGTAATCTGAAGGTAAATGAAGGACACCTTCAATTTCTGCACCGTCTTTGCTCTTCCACCGAATCACCTCACTACGCGCGGTCCGCCATGCTCCAATTTGCTTTCCAAAGTCAGACAGTTTTCTCGGCGAAAGCTTGCTTGTGGGTGACGTGAACACCTCACCCAATTCATTCCCATTTCGTCCAGTGAATGCAAATTGTTCTCCAGAACGGTCAAACGACAATGCAAAAATCTGCTCAGGCAAATTGGTCAATTTGCTCGAAATTCCTGTCAACGGGTCTATTCTGTAGACAGGCCGTTTAGTCTTGTTCCAGCATGCTCCATAAATACCCGCCTTTCTCCAAATGAATCCGCCGAGGTCCTCGTCGATATCTGCAGCGATCCTCCTCGAACTTCCCGTAGCCACATTGACAACAACAAGCTTTGAGTTGGTAAAATAGTTCGAGACAGTATCACTCAAGTTTGTTGAAATCAAAATCTCTTTGGAGTCTGGTGACCAGTCCTCCAGCGCATCAGAACTTAGATTGGAAACGATCAGTCGCTGCGTATGCGTCTTCAAATCCATTACAGAAATGTTTGAAGAAACTCCCGAGTTTATCAGGGGATCCTTTTGATGTGTATAGGCAACCTGGGAACCATCAGGAGAAATGTGAAAATTGATGATAGTCAAATGACCGTCAGTCAGTCTCACTGATTTCGGCAGCTGCAAACACCCCGATCGCACTTTGGCCGAATCCGTGCTTTCGTAACATGGCATTTCAGATTCATCCCTCAATTCAGGCTGAAAGCCGATCTCCCATAAATGAGTGTTGGCATATTCACGATCATCAGCCTCCCACTGGCCGTATCTTTTCTCACGCTCCCTTTTGCCAGCAGATTCCTTCTCCGGTTTGAGGAAGAGAAAACCAGAGCCATCCGGTTTCCATTCGAAGTCGCTGATACCTTCTGGCTCCTGCGTGAATGCACGCGCCTCTCCACCACTCGTGCGCAATGCAAAGATCTGACTCTTGTTTCCCCTATCTGCCATGAAAGCCAGCCATTGGCCATCGGGTGAGAATGCCGGACTTGAGCTGCTGCCTTTTGCAGTATTTGTAAGTTGATAGGGTTTCTGCCCTTCCCGAGTGAACCAAATCTCCTGGTCATAGCGGTTTTCCACCCAGTCAGTAGACTGAACAGTAAAGGCCACCAGCTTTCCATCCGGTGAAAGAACTACGGCGCCTGCCGAGCGCAAGGAAATCACCTCTTCAAAAGAAGGCGTGTAAGTTTGGGCCAGCGAGATCTCCCAATTCAGGATAAAACAGAAGACAAGAAATAGTAGTGTCCGGGAGGATTTCATTAATGATGCCATTCTTTGGTGGTGTAATGTGAAACAAGTTTCCATTGCTGTTGCCTTCTGCCATATACGCGCTGATACCAAATCCCATACGCCGTACGCTTTCCGGAATCATCCCGCAGGATTTCCAACTTTCCCCTGACAATCGCAATGTCGATGTGAATTTCCACAGACGTCGAATCTTGCTGCCGTTGGATGAATTTCTGTGAAGGGTTCTTTACTGATCGGAGCCAGCCCTCCTTTCCTTCCACATAGCCTGTTCCGTGCGTAAAGACAAAGTCATCCGCATAAAGAGAATCAAGCGTTGGCATTGCCTTTTGTACTACTGCCTGATCGATTCTTGAGTTGACAGCCAACAGTTCATCTCGTTGATCAACCTGACCAAAGCCGGTGACTGTGCACATCAAGTAGGCCAGTAACGAAAAGAGGTGCTTGCGGTTGGAGAGAACGCTGTGAGGCCCAGGGCAATTGGGAAGCACGTCGTGAATGCCGTCGTGCCCTATCGAGGGGTTTTTTGAGACCATAGGCGGTTTGACTACCAATCAAGGTAGCAGTTTTGCCAATGGATGGAAAGCAAAAAATGATGGACGAATGCCTGTGGGAACAGGCTATGAAGCCATTGAAATTGCCCCCAGATCAGGGCTTAATGCCTCCTGCCGAACGGGACCGATCTCCCTGCTGTATTCCCTTATATACCATTGAACATAATCAGCGTATTGAATGCAGTCATTCAACAGAGATTTTTCTTTCAGAACTTTTATCACTTTGGTTCGATCAAATGTCGTCCAAAGAATGGACTGCTGGTCTTTGGGCAGGGATGAAATGCGAACGTATTCGATGCCCTTGAATATCTCCGGATTAGCCTTCATACTTAAATAAGTCGGCAATTGATTACTTACAGATTGGCAAGGTAACCGCTCAGAAGCCAGGCACAGCTTGACAATGGTCATGATCCAGACCGATCTGCGACAGCAGGCCCAAGAAAAATCAAAATTTCCCATATTGCCGGATGTCCATCAAAACAAGGTTGTCACCCTTTGGGATCGGTGTTACACTGGCATTGGTGGCTGCAGCCTGCTTTTCTCTTAAGGCTATTTTTGTCAAGTTATCTTATCGGGACGCGGGTATTGCTCCCGTACCGTTGCTCGCTTTAAGGATGGCATTTGCCATGCCATTCTTTGTTCTTTTTTCATGGAAGAAAACCGACGGTCAAGCGAATATCAGCCAGTTACAGTGGGTTTGGGTTGTCGTGCTCGGGCTTTTGGGCTATTATATCAGCAGCTTGCTGGACTTCCTGGGGCTGCAATACATAACGGCCGCACTTGAACGCATGATACTGTACCTCTATCCAACCATTGTGCTCTTCATTAATGCCCTCATCAAATGGGAAAAGCCCTCCCGGGTACAGTGGATCGCGGTTGTAGTTACCTACATCGGACTGGCAATCGCATTCTTTGATCCTTCGACAATCGCGCTTTGGTCTGCCGACCAATGGACAGGCGCCGCATTGGTATTCGCGTGTTCCTTCACTTTTGCATGCTATATAGTTGGTAGCGGAAAACTAATCCCATTGGTGGGACCATCAAAATTCACAAGTGTTGCAATGACAGCCGCCTCGCTGGGTGTGCTTGCCCACTTCGCGCTGCTCGACAGCACCCCCTTTGCCAACCTCTCTCAAACTGCGTATGCTTACGGGCTTCTCATTGCTATCTTCTCTACTGTTATTCCGTCTTATCTTGTCTCAGAAAGCATCCGGCGGATTGGATCCGACAATGTGGCAATCGTTGGCAGCGTTGGTCCAGTAGTGACCATCTTTCAGGCACACTGGCTCTTGAACGAACCCATTACATGGCAGCAAGTGGTGGGAACATTGGTAATCATTTTGGGTGTTATGCTGCTGGCCAGAAAGGGTCACGCCTGAAATTGCTAATTTCAAAACATGATGAAGCTCTTATTCACTGTCGTATTGCTTTCGCTCTCCTCCAGGGTGGCAGAAGCTCAATCATTTACATGGGTGTTTCTCAACAAAAAGGCGCACGCCGATGAAATTCCTCAGGCACAATTGGATTCGCTTATGAAAGGTCATATGAACAATATCCAAAGGCTGGCTCGAGAGGGCAAACTCATAGCCGCCGGACCCTTTGAGGGTGGCGGTGGGATTTTTGTATTTGCAAGCAAATCCATTTCTGAAGTGGGGACCTGGCTCGAAACTGACCCCGGTGTTCGGGCCGGGCGCTGGACTGTCGATATCTTACCGTATCATCCTTTAGTCGGATCAATTTGCCCCGCGAAAGAGCCTTATGAAATGGTCTTTTATACACTCATCAGGTTCAAACCCAATGTGACCAAATTCAATGTTCAACAAGCACCGGAAATAATGAAAAGGCATGATGACTTTCTGAAGAGTCTTCGCGCGTCCTTCGTAGTACTTGCTCAGGGTAACTTTGGTGCCGATGATGGGGGAGTCATGGTTCTGGACGCAAGCATTAACGCGAGCCTGTTCGAGAAGAATCCTGCCATTCAGGAAGGATTCATGGAGATGGAACTGCTCAGGCTTTATATCGCTAAAGGCTCCTTCTGCGAAAAGTGAGTGGTCTCACTCTGAGGCAACAATTGCGATGTGCTTCCCGGAAGCTTCTACTGCCAGTCTAGTTATACCTTTCAGACCGGCATCAAATGCCACTTCTTCCCAGGAATGTCCGCCTGGCTTGAATACCATTAATTTGTTACCATCGCTGCTAATGATCCAGCCGTTGGGTAGCCAGGCAATATCCTCATGACCTGGTATGGCCTGGAAGATGTGGTCAGTTTGAAGCGTCGCCGGATCCAGTGAACGGACCGACCACCCGCTTTCACCTTTCTCCACAAAACTGAATTGTGCCCGTTGGGGTATCCGGTGAAGAGATCTCCCAGGGGATGTACCTACAATCTTATGCTGACCCGAATTCAAATCATATACCTGTAGAGTAGCAGGCTCCCCCAATACAAACAAAAGCACCCGATGATCATCGAGCCAAACATGGTAGCCCACAATCAGGTCATTGACAAGCACAACGGGTGGCCCTCCCGAAAGTGGATACTTGCCAAGATCCTGCGCATTATTGTCGCGTTGGATAATACACGAAAAGTATTTTTCGTCAGGCGTGATGGTCGGTGAATACTCGCGTTCAGTTGTGTTTGTCATCTGAGTCGAGCCTCCGGTGGCAAAATTGAAGGACATGATTTCTGACCTGCCACTTTTGTCAAAAGATGCGTAGTAGAGTACGGGCTGGGTCGGGTGAAAACTAGGCTGATTGTCGTATCCGGGATGATTAGTGATATTGACTGGTTTGGATATCACGACTTTGTCTTTGTCAATTGACAAATCACATAAGTAGATTTCAGTGGCGGGTTGGGCCAGAATCAAGTTGCCTGAGCCAAAGATCAAAACGGCCACTATGTGCCATGCCATCGCCTTTATCCTTCTTACAACCATTTGATCATGATTTTAATTACCCAATGCTTGAACTTTGAATACGGCGGATACAGCAAGTTTGGCGTTGTTGCTCCCCACCTCTGCTTCAGTGTGGCCTTCTCATTCGAAAAGGCAAGAAAACCAAAATATCCGTGCGACTTACCTATACCGCTATTACCAATACCCCCAAAGGGGAGATTGACGTGAGTGAATTGAATGATGCAATCGTTGAACACAACCGTTCCGGAAGAAATCTCCTTCTCGATTCGGGCAAGCGTTTGTCTCCTCTTGCTGAAGATGTACAAGGCAAGTGGCTTGGGCAGTTTGTTGACCGATTGAATTGCCTCCTCCAGGTGATCGAAGCCAAGTACTGGCAGTATTGGTCCGAATATCTCCTCTTGCATCAGTTGGGATTCTGAATCTTTCAACTCCAGTATGTGGGGCGGGATCAACCGGCCCGGCCTGTCAATGGGCCCTGAAAGCACTTCCCTGGCACCTCTCTTACGTCCTTCTTCCAGCAGCATCATAACACGATCAAAATGCCGGTCGTTAACAATCCTCCCATAAGAGGGTGCCTGCGGAAAGCCCCCTCCGGCAGAAAATAACCTCAAGGTACTTTCCTTGAGAAAGTGCAGGAATTGATCCTTCACTGATACGTGGACGAGAACATAATCGGGAGCGATGCACGTTTGTCCGACATTGAGAAACTTTCCAAAAGCAATCCGGTCAGCGGTCTGCCTGAGATCGGCCGTTTCGTCAATGATCACGGGAGACTTACCTCCAAGTTCCAATGTCACGGAGGTCAGATGATCAGCGGCTGCCCTCATCACAATCTTCCCAACCGCAGGACTTCCGGTGAAGAACACATGATCAAACGGAAGCTTCAACAACTCACTCGCAACTTCAACACCACCTTCAGCAACTGCAACTTCTGAGCGATGAAACAGTTCCTCAACCAGTCGTCGTACGAGGGCAGAGGTATGAGGCGTCATCTCAGAGGGCTTGATCACCGCGGTATTCCCTGCTGCCAGGCACGAGGCCAGGGGGCCAAGGCACAAGTTAAACGGGAAGTTCCACGGGGCAATGATCAGACACACGCCCTTGGCTTCATAGCGGATTTCGGCTCTGGATCCCAATAGCCCAAGGGGTGTATCAACCAACTTTGGTTCAACCCAGGCCCTCAGATTCTCAATGGCATGACGGATTTCTGATACCACAGGGTAAATCTCAGAAGTTTGGACCTCCTCCCTTGGCTTTTGAAAATCATCATGGAGCGCAGTAATAATATCCTCCTGGTGGCTAAGAACGTAGTCCAACAGCCTCCTGAGTCTGTGGATTCGCCCGGAAACAGGCTCTAGCCTGAATTCCCGAGCCTTCTCTCGCTGCTCCTCAAATAATGACTGCAATGCTGGG
Organism: Cyclobacteriaceae bacterium; assembly: GCA_019694905.1. Classification (GTDB taxonomy): domain Bacteria; phylum Bacteroidota; class Bacteroidia; order Cytophagales; family Cyclobacteriaceae; genus ELB16-189. The sequence continues at coordinate 25,780 of JAIBBB010000004.1, read as the reverse complement.
TTCATTTCGCTTGTGGTGCCCCAAGCTACCAAATTTCCGAACCTCGGTGCTTTGTCAGCTTGCAACTTGCTTTCAATGTTACGTAAATGTTAAATTTGATGGACTTCGCGTAACAATGCAGTAATGAGGCTGATTTTCACTTGTCTGGTTCTGGGGCTTGTTTCTCCTGGTCTTCTGTCTCAGAGTCTGGCAGATCTTTCCAGTACCTGCAAAACGGTTGCTCCACATCTGGAAAGCCGGGTTGACCGCATCTATACTGAGGCGAGTACGTCAAAGACATTCGACAATCGTCAACTAAAACACCTTTTTGACCTCGTCCATAGCCGGTTCCTGCATCACTATGTTCCATTATCTGATTTCAACGATCTCGAGCAGAAGCAATTCGACTGCCTCACTGCAACCGCATTGTTCAGCCATCTCCTTCAACGTCTTCAGGTGGATCATCAGGTGATCGAAACATCCTACCACATATTCATTATCACCCGAACCTCTGAGGGAAGGGTGCTTTTGGAAACAACTGATCGTTGGAGTGGATTTGTCACTGACCAGGGGCTGATAGAAGAGAAGATTGCTGCCTATCGAAGCTATCGTCCGACCTCCAGGGAATTGTCAAATATGATTGATTACCGCTACAACACAGAGCTTTTTCAGGTTGTCCCTCCTGAAAAGATTTCCGGCTTGCTTCTGTACAACCAGGCGGTGAAAGCCTTCAACAATCACCAATGGAACGAATGCCGAATGCTGCTGGCCCGGGCGCGGCAAATCTATCCAACGCCCCGTATTGACGAGATGTTTGCGCTGCTACACGCAGTTGCGCTACGCTAGTCGTTTTGAACAATCCGAACTTCCACACGGCGGTTCAGCTTGTGCGCCGCTTCCGTATTGGCCCGGCTCAGGGGCTGAGTTCCGCCAAATGCTCTCGTCAGAACCTTGGCCTTGGCCACACCTTTGTTCACCAGGTAGTTGCGAACTTGGTCCACGCGGGCTTGCGACAGTTTCATATTCTCCTTGGGATCCCCGAGAACGTCGGTGTGACCTTCCAACTGAATCACCATGCCCGGATTATCATTCAGCATCTTCACCAGTGAATCCAACTCAGGATATGATTCGGGCGCAATCTTTGCCTTCCCGAGCTGAAAGATCAGGTTGTCCAACCGCATTACTTTCCCTACGTGGTGTGTTGTGGCAGCAACCTTAACAGCAGAACCGGGCAATTCAAGCGGAATATCCCTGATGACCCTAAGTTTGTCGTCAGCATCCTTGGGGTCAAGCATCAATTTGTATTGGGCAAAACCCGGGGCATCGATTGTAATTTCGTATCGCTCTTTGTCATACAGAGGGAGCCGATAAGACGATCCGTTAAGCATGCCAATCCTGCTTCCGTATGGTAGGCTTTGAAAGGAAATCTGTGCCTCCACTGACTCCTTGGTTTTCGCATTGAATATGGATCCTTCGGCGTATATAACTGTATCGGCCGGCTGCGAAACCGCAATCAGGGAAGCAAAGCTCAAACACAACAGGGATAGTGCTCTTCTTATCATCACATCTTGACTATTTTGAATTCAACGCGGCGATTCTTGTTTCTTCCTTCTCTTGTATCATTGGGTACAAGCGGCTTGGTCTCTCCAAAGAAGACAACTACAATTCTTGCTCCATCTACTCCACGACTGCTCAGATAGCGCGCCACTGCACGTGCGCGCCACTCAGACAAAAGCAAGTTATAGTTGTCTGGTCCCGTTGAGTCTGTGTGACCTGCAATTTCAACCTCGATTGATTTTCTTTCTATAAGTAACTCTGCCAGTCGATTCAACTCCGGGAATGATTCCGGTCTAAGTACAGCCTTGTTGAAGTCAAAAAAGATGTTGTTAAGAACGATCCTGGCATCGGGCTCAACCAATGCAACCTCGATTGGTTGAAGATTGATATCCTTGGTTTCCACAACACCCTCTTTGGTTATTCCTCTCAGGTCAATGTTCTGACTGGTGGAGAGGTGCCCTTCGGCCTCAGCCCGAATTCCGTAAAGGTGGCCGGCCGGTAAATGGATCTCATACTCACCGGACTCAGCATCAGATTGGGTAACTCCCAACTCCTTGCCTTCAGGAAGTATTTCATAAATGATCTTTGCTCCAATTGGCTTGCCCGTCTTTGCGTCAATCAGCTTACCCTTCACAATCACAATGGGCTCGGGCGCTCTGTAGATTGGAAGCTTTACGCGAAAAATGTCCATGTTTTCTTCCGTCACTCCCCTTGAATAGTAAGCAAACTCAGATGAGGAAGGGATATTGAAAAACAGATCGTCCTGCTTGGAGTTGATTTCAGGGCCCATGTTCTGGGGCTCTGACCAATTCGTCCAGGTGTCATCCAGTCTTTTCGACATGTAGATGTCGGCCCCTCCATAACCGCTGAATCCGTTCGAAGAGAAGTATAAGGTTTCATTGTCGGACGCCAGAAAAGGTCCCGACTCTTCACCTGCGGTATTCAAGACGCTTCCCATATTCAGGGGGGCGGCCCATATACTGTCATTTTTTGCAAACGAAACATAAAGGTCCCTGCTGCCTCTTGAATCCTCTCTTTCGATGGACATCAGCAACACCCGTCTCGTGTTAGTCATGAAATAGTTGGCTTTCTCGTTGAAGTTATAGTCGTTCTCAATTTCAACCTGCTTTGGGGTACTCCATGATCCGCCAGTATTGGTACTCATAGAAACACCTGCAAGCATTTTGCCGTTCTCCAGATATCGGTTCCCAAGCAACATGAGTACGGATTTTCCGTCTGGAGTGGCTGCACTAACTGCGTTGACAAAATTGGGGAACTCATTGTTGAACTCTTTGCCCATGTTCCTGGCCAACTTCCATTTACCGTCAGTGCCCATCTCCGAATACCAGATGTCCTCCTTGTCATTTACACCTCCAATGTTCTGAGGGTGATTCCTTCGGCTGAAGTACAGGGTCTTCCCATCCGGAGAGAGCAGCGGGTTAAGTTCACTGAACTCACTGTTAACCTTTTCATCCAGTCGTTCAGTGATGATTCCTTTGCTCAGTAGTTCAGGAATCTTTATGTCCGCAATAATGGGATAAGACGAGTCCGAGATGGCGACCGCATCGATCGAAAAATAATCTGAAAGTGCGGCACCATCAAACTCCAGCTTCACCGCAGCAACTGTGTAGGCGGTCTTCACAAAAATGTTAAGCATCCGCCCTTTTAAGGGAATCGCCTGCGGGTTGAAGGTGTGAACGAGATGTTCTTTCCCCATTTCGTCATAGGTAAAAACCTTGTAGAGTGCACTTGGATTGTAAGATTCAGCGATCGCGATCTGGCTGATCTTCATCGGCTTTGCGAATCCGAGCTTGATGAACTCTTTCCTCTTGGGGCGATCCGGCGTCCATGCATTGGGGTTTTGACCCCCGGTTGTTTTGACACTTGAAATCACGTTTGGTTTACCAAGTGCCTGTGAAGCCGCATACTGGACAGGGGTCAACTCTGACGAAAAATCAAGAACCTTGTCGGCCCATTGAACTACCTGACCTTGCGTCTGTCCGAGAAAACCCAATAAACTCAACAGGAGTAAAAAAATTCTAGTCATGGGGGCAACAAAGTGAAAATCAAGCGCTAAACTTAGAAAAAAAAATTCACTTTAGGCCACAAAACTTACATCCGGGTACGGGAATTAGTCCTCTTTGAGATTTTGTCACTCCCTGATTTAAAACCATTTACTCCGTAGAAGTCTTTTGGTACAGCATAAATCCTACATGCGCCAGGACGCCCAGTGGATTATTCTTGTCATCATAGTAATTCATACTTAGACTGATGGGACCGACGGTACTGTGGAATACCACGCTGGCCATTCCTGCCAGATAGATCTGCGAAAGGTCGTTACTTATCTGTGCGTCCTGCAAGGGGCCGTTGGCAATGCGTTGCAGCGGCTTGTAAACATAACCCTCAAGCCGGAGGTCGAGATTCTGGCGTATGGTAAAGACGTTCCGCCAACCTATTGCAGCAAAATTGTACGAACGGAACCTCGGTAGCAGTAGTGTCCTGGAATCCTGCATGGGGTAGAATCCTGGCGCGTTGATGACCGAACCCAGATAATTCGAAAAAGTTGGCTGATTGGATACCACAAGGTCAACAAGGTAACCTGAACTGTAAACTCCTCGCCGAAAATACTGCTCGACTGTCAATCTTGCCCTGATCCAGGATCTCCTGTTTATGGATTCGCCCGCCAGTATGGATGTACTACCGGGAGTGAGATTCTCCTCCATATCGAAATAGTCTGCCTGGAACAGAAATGCCTTGCCTTGATTGGAGTATTGCTTCCTGTTCAGGTCGTTTGTTTGAATGGCAACCCCTGTCCGGATACCAGTCAGCTTGAGTCTGTCCAGCGTGTCTGACGAAAGAAAGGTCTCAGTGTTCGAATAGCGATCCGTGTTGTTCAGGTAGTGAAAGCCAGCTGAGAGCTTATACTTCCTTCCCATTGGCCTGCCCGCGGTAATTCCTATTTTCCGGTCAATCCGATCAAGGGCCGTAGGAATTGTCTTTTTGAAAATAATGTCTTTCCCTTCAAGAAATGACCAGTCGTTAAAAGTGGCTTCCGGCTCCACATAAAATTGTCCGGCGATCGGCAAATCAATTCTGGCCTTTATCTGTGCCGTCCGGTAAAATGTTCCGGCAAACAGATTGAGATTCCCGTGAAGGAGAGTTTGCTTGAACCTGTAATAGTTGAGACCAAGGAATATTCCACTGAGACTTCGGGTAGCCATGACGCCGCCAAAATCAATCTGAAAATTGTTCTGCGGTCGGCGACTCAGCCGGAAATCAAATCCCTGATAAAGGGTGCTTGGCGTGAATTGGGGATGAATATTTTTGAAGAAATCGTCCGACACAATCTGATAGTATCCCTGTTTAATCTGACTCAATGTGAGCGGTTGATCGCGAACACGAAAAAAACTCCCGAGGTAACGTTGCTGACGTGGGCTGAACCCCTCAAAACTCACCTGGTGGATTACGAAGGGCGGATTTTGATTGGCAAATTGATTGCGGCGCTCAAAGACTGCCTCACAGGTTGTTCTTCTGGCAATCTTCGCTTTGATCTCTTCTATTTGCCGCAGTGTGTGCTGATACCCACTGTCAATGAGTTCACTGGCGCGCGCGAAATCAAATGCACTGAATGGTTGAAGGTTTGGCTGCAGGTAAACTCCTGATGTTGGCACCAGTGCCGGGTCAGACTTGTCCAAAAGCATGAAAAGCAGTGATTTGGAAATCAGCTTTTCGTCCTGACCAGTCGGATATACGTCATAGACTTTTGATGAAACGTTCGAGCCTATGACGATGTCCGGCTGAAACTCTGTTTGCATGACGTCAACGGGAAAATTGTCGTAAATGCCGCCATCAAACAAGTACTTCCCATCCACCTTCACGGGATTGTAGAAGAAGGGGACGGTGTGAGTTGCGCGGATTGCATCACTCAAGGATCCCCGGCGAAGGATCACCTTGCTTTGGGTAAAGATATCTGCCGCCACCACACGCAAAGGAACCATCAGACTGTCAAAATTTCCCCGGCAAATAGAAGTGGGTTGGGCCATTCTTTCCGCAAAAGCAAAGTTCAGTGAAAGGTCACTGGCCAGACTGCTGTTGAGGTTTAGTCCAGAGGCAGAATCCAGCGACAGGTTCAATTTCAGAAAGGACGGGTGATCATCATGCTTGTTGTAATAATAGTTATACCCCTTGTCCAACTTGCCGCTGATCCAGCCCATGAACTCTTCGGAAGTTACAACTGCCTCCATCTGTTGCGGGCTCCATCCGGCGGCATAGAAGCCAGCCACAATGCCCCCCATGGACGTCCCAACTACATAGTCAATAGGAATCTCATTCTCTTCCAGCGCCTTGATTACGCCTATGTGAGCAATTCCCTTCGCTCCACCTCCACTCATTACCAGACCAACGCGTTGCGCAGATGAATTCTTAACACACCCCGCAAGCACTATTGCGATCACCAACCCAGCTCGCTTAACCCCTCCCATATGACCAAATTATCTAGTTCGAACGGATTTCGGTCAGACATCTAAGCTTTTCATTTCGTATAAACTCAAACCTGCCCTTCGAAGCCAGAGAAACAGGTTTTGATGGCGGAAGGTCAACCGTAAGCGCATCGATTTGGGTGCCGTTTTTCCAGAAACGATAACACAGGTGTGGCCCCGTCGACCATCCGGTTGACCCCACAAAACCAATGATGTCGCCTTGTCGGACAAATCTGCCCGGGCGGATTCCTTCAGCAATTCTGGACATGTGCAAATAACCTGTTGAATAGGTACCGTTGTGATGGAGTTTTACATAGTTGCCATTTCCCTCCCTGAATCCCGCTTCTTCCACCTGGCCATCTCCAACCGCACGGATGGGTGTACCCAATGGAGCGGAAAGATCCGTCCCCAGGTGCGGCCTTACTACTTTCAGAACGGGATGAAATCTGGCCTTGGAGTATCTTGACCCAATCTTTGTAAACTCAATCGGATATTTGAGAAAGGCTTTGCGCAAGCTGTTCCCATCAGCGTCGAAATACTCGGGACCGGCCCCTTCATCAAAAGGAATCGCATAGATAATTCTGCCGCCCTGCTCAAAAGCTATTCCCAGAATCTGGTCCACGGCAATGGCCTTGCCGTCAAGCAGGATTTCATCATAGATGATCCTTAGCTCATCACCGCTTTGCAGTCTGAAAAAGTCAATTTGCCATCCAAGGATATCAACCACCTTGTTGGTTAGTTCATCCGATACACCAAGCTCCTTTACTGTTTTATAAAGTGAATGCGTGATTTTTCCTGACACTCTTTTCTCCCGAATCTCGGTCTCTTTAGTGCAGGATTCCACTCTCAGCGTGTCACCGAAATGGAAGACCGTGAAATCTGTGAGGCTCGTTTCCACGATCCAATTCCTGACCTTGCAGGTAGTTGGATCAGCCAGGATGCAATGCCTCCTGCCGACGGTGATTTTCTTAAAGTCAAAGTAATCTCTTGAAAGACCATTGAGGAAGGACCATTGGTTTCTGGTCAGCTGGAATCCTTCGAGCAAGGAGGGAAGCCGCGCACCCGATCCAACCACTCTGTCCTCAACCCAAAGATTGTCGGTTAATATACCATACCGGGATTGAGGAATCCCCGCCCCCCGGTCAATAACGGGTTGCCTTTCAACGCATCCGAGAAAGGCCAGGGCGATAATGGCGAATAGAACAAGTAGCCTCAAGCCGCAATGGCAAGTCAATGCCTAGTCGTCAATGATATCCGCTATCTTGAATTTCTGGATGATAAAATACAGGAAATTGAAAGACATAGTCTCCTTTCCCTCCTTATCATCGGCGGGCTTCGGTTTTGAGGTGGAATTGGTTGGGTTTCCGGTTACTGCCGGGCTGATGGTGTTGCTGGACCGCGGAACATCCATTTCCCGAATCGTAGAATTGCTTCGAATATGTGCATCATGGTCACCCGCATTTCGGTCTTCCCCTGATGAGCTTTCGGAATGCGGCACCGGATTATCGGTAAATTCCGGTGTATGACCCGAATCTTCCTGGGCAAGCACAGGAATGGCACCAAACGCCAACCCTGCCAGTAGCAAAAGAACGGTAATCGCTGTCTTTGTCTTACGCATCACTTGTGCTTGAGGACTGCTATTTTAGCGATTGTTTTGGAAACCACAAAGCTATGCCCACCATCTCTTGGGAGGAATTTGAGAAAATTGATATTCGGGTAGGAACGATCATTCGGAGCGAGGCCTTTCCAGAGGCTCGAATGCCAGCCATCAAGCTATGGATAGACCTGGGGCCGGAACTGGGGGTGAGAAAGAGTTCTGCCCAGATTACCGATCATTACATGCCCGTCAACCTGGTGGGCGTACAGGTCGTTTGTGTCACCAATTTCTCCCCCAAACGAATAGCCGGATTTGACTCCGAAGTGCTGACTACAGGATTTCAGGATGAAGCCGGAAAAGTTGTCTTGTGCCGCCCTGACAAGGCTGTTCCGAATGGATCCAAGTTGTATTGAATGCACTTCACTCAACTTCAGCAAGCAGCAAAGGGCAGGTTCCTTCAACTACGGGGGGATCCTGAGATTTCTACGCTTGCCACTGACAGTCGGAAGATCCATGATTCAGCCGGAGTACTTTTTTTTGCCTGGAAGGGGCCACTTCATGATGGCCACTTCTATTTGGAAGAACTGTACAATCAGGGGGTTCGACTGTTTGTGGTGGAACAGAGTCCCCGATTAGAGAAGTTCCCTTTGGCCAGTTTCTTTCAAGTCAGCAATGCAATAGACGCGCTCCAGGAAATCGCTTCATATCACAGAGAGCATTTCAAAATACCAGTCATTGGAATCACTGGCAGTAACGGAAAAACAATTGTCAAAGAGTGGCTGTACCAACTGCTCTCTCCGGATTTCTCAATTGTAAAGAGCCCCGGGAGTTACAATTCCCAAACCGGTGTACCCCTGTCTGTCTGGAACATGGGAGGTCATCACCAAATCGGGGTGTTCGAAGCTGGCATCTCCCGGGTGGGTGAAATGATCCGGCTGGAAAGGGTTGTCCGTCCGACACTGGGCATTTTCACTAATGTAGGAACGGCTCACGATGAGGGCTTTTCTGATCAGGAAGAAAAGGCCTGCGAAAAGGCACTACTCTTCAAAAACTCTGCAGCGGTCATCTATTGCCGCGATCACACGCAGGTTCACAGAGCGCTGTTCTCATGCCCGGCAGAAAAGGTTGATTGGGGATTCCATGACGATGCCTCTGTGCCCGTCAGAAGGAGGGGCGAGGAGTTGGTTGTAAGTTATCGTGGGATCGAAACCATCCTTCCTATTGGACAACTGACAGCATCAGAGATTGAAAACCGGCTTCATTGTGCTGTGGCCATGCTTTACCTGGGCATGTCCTCTGCCATCGTTCACGAACGCATCGCTCAGATCAGGCCGGTGCACATGCGTTTGGAGATAAAGGAGGGTATACACCAGTCGCTTATTATAGATGATTCATACAATGCCGACCTGGCCGGTATCCGCACCAGCCTGGAATTTCTCAAATCGCAGCGCAATGCAAGGAAAGTTGCCATTGTTTCGGATGTCCTGCAAAGCGGTACAAGCCCGGATGTATGGGGAAAACAGCTGAAAAATCTGGTGACAGGGAGCCATGTGACCTTGCTCGTTGGCATTGGAGAACAGTTGTGTGGCTTGTCCCTGGATTGGCAGGTGGAAACACTTCTGTATCATGATGTAGAAGAATTCCTTGCCAGCTTTGATTTCAGCCGGATTGCAGAAAGCTCTGTACTGGTCAAGGGTGCCCGGCCATTCCGGTTTGAGCGAATTGTCACAGCGTTGCAACGCAAGAGCCACGGAACAACGCTTGAGGTTGACCTGAACGCAGTTCAGAAAAACCTTAGGTACTTCCGATCCTTGCTGTCGCCCAGGACAAAAATCATGGCCATGGTTAAGGCCCTTGCCTATGGAAGCGGCGCCAATGACGTTGCAAGTCTTCTGCAATACAATCTGGTGGACTATCTGGGTGTTGCTTATGCAGATGAAGGTGTGGAACTCCGTCAGAATGGGATCAGGGTACCTATCATGGTGATGAATCCATCGGAAGATTCATTTGGGCAAATGGGCCAATACGATCTTGAGCCGGAGGTGTATTCGCTGTCATTGCTTGAGCGACTATGCGAAAGTCGGGTCAATGTACCCGGTATTCATATTAAACTGGATACAGGTATGCACCGACTTGGTCTTGATCCATCAGAATTATCCCGTGTAATTACCACACTCAAGAAACACCCCACGGTGAAGGTGTTATCCGTCTTTACTCATCTGGCGGCAGCAGATGACCCGGCTCACGATGAATTCACACGCAGTCAGCATTTGAGCTTCAAAGCAATGGCAGGAAAGTTCTCTGCTGCATTGGGATACCAGCCCATGATGCATATCCTTAACACGGCAGGTATTCTTCGATTTCCGGAAATGCAAGAGGACATGGTGCGGCTGGGTATTGGACTTTATGGGGTAGATCCCACCAGTACAACTAATCCAGGACTTACTCCGTCCACCACCCTGAAAAGCGTTGTCTCCCAGGTCAGAACCGTGCCCGCCGGCGAAACTGTCGGCTATGGGAGGGCCGGGAAACTGGATAAGCCAACACGGATTGCAACGTTTGCCGCTGGATACGCAGATGGCTACAGCCGACGATTTGGCAATGGGACTGGGCAGGTTCTCATTCGGGGAAAACTCGCCCCGGTGGTGGGACGCGTATGCATGGACATGACAATGGTAGACGTTACGGATATTCCTGTAAGAGAAGGCGACGATGTGATCCTTTTCGGCCCTGGCTTGCCGCTGTCTGATGTGGCTGCTTCCATTGGAACCATTCCGTATGAAGTGCTTACCCAAACCGGCAGCAGGGTCAAACGTGTTTTCTACGCTGAGGGACTTTAAGACATCAGCATTTCAATATCCTCTCTGGTAAGTGCTTTGATGATGCTCTCTTCTGTGGTGATCAGATTTTCGGAAAGCTTCAACTTGTGCCTTTGCAGCTGCAGGATCTTCTCTTCCACGGAGTTCCTGGTGATAAACTTGTACGTAAATACCTTCTTCTTTTGTCCGATCCTGTGCGCCCGGTCAATCGCCTGCTGTTCGACTGCGGGGTTCCACCAGGGGTCGAGAATAAAGACATAATCCGCCTCAGTCAAATTGAGACCCAGTCCACCCGCCTTGATTGAAATTAAAAAGACCTTGACACGCTCGTCCTTGTTAAACCGGTCAACCTGTTCCTTGCGGTCGGTGCTGGAACCATCCAGATAGGCAAATGGAATCTTCCTCTCGTCAATCATTTCCCTGACAATATCCAGATGCTTTACAAACTGACTAAAGATGAGGAGTTTGTGTCCTTCAAGAATGGCGTTGTCCAGCATGTGGGAAACATCCTCCAGTTTCCCTGAGCCATCCTTGTATTGTGGTTCCACCATGCGCGGATGGTTGGAGATTTGTCGGAGCTTATTCAGACCCTCCAGCACGGTAAACCTGGAATTGTTAAGGCCATCTCGTTCAATGAGCTCCAGAATCCGATGACGGTAGAACGACTTGACCTCCTCGTACTTCTGCTCCTGCTCCGGCGTCATATTCGTGTAGTATATGTTCTCCATCTTTTCCGGGAGTTCCGTTGCTACTTGCGATTTGAGCCTTCGAAGAATAAATGGTTTGATAATTGAGTTGAGCTTTTTGGCCTTCAGATCATCACTCCGCTTTTCAATAGGAACCTGGTATTCATTCTTGAAGAAAGTCTGGGTGCCCAGCAAGCCCGGATTGATGAACGTCATCTGGCTCCACAGATCTAACGTGGTATTTTCCAACGGCGTACCTGTTAATGTCACCTTGAACCGAGACTTCAACTGCATGACTGCCTTTGCAATAAATGAAGTCGGGTTTTTGATGACTTGTGATTCATCAAGGATGACATAATTAAAGTAGAAGTGTTGGAGGCTTTCAATGTCCAATCGGGTGATCCCGTAGGAGGTAATGACGAGATCGTAGTTCGCAAAGCGCCCAACATCTTTGTTTCTCTGGGTACCTGTATACGTCAGGATTTTTAATTCGGGCGTAAACTTGGAGGCCTCCATCTCCCAATTGTATATCAGAGAGGTTGGCATGATCAGCAGGGATGTGCCCGCAGATCCCTTTTCCTTTTCGGCTTGCAGTAGCGCCAGGGTCTGCACTGTCTTTCCCAGACCCATGTCATCAGCCAGACACCCTCCAAGATGAAATTCATTCAGAAATCTGAGCCAGTTGTAGCCAGCTTTCTGGTAGGGCCGGAGGGTTCCCACAAATCCTGCTGGCAGTGGCTGGTCCTTGATTCCGGCAAACGACTCAAGCCCTCTGAGTCGCTCACTCATATGGACTTTTGCAAGGTTCCCTTCTTCAAGTTCTTTCACCAGACCGATATGGTACTTACGGAGCACTGGCTTTTCCGATTGCCCCTGTGGTTCACTCATCGCGAACAGGTCTCCATATTTCACCAGCCAGGCCTCAGGAATGATGGCTATCTCTCCGTTCGGTAGCTTGAATTCTACTTTCTTTCTAAGTATCAGTTTTCTTAGTTCTTTGAAAGAGATCTCATACTCCCCAAATCTTATGCGTGCATGAATATCAAACCAGTCGATGTTCTCTCGTACTTCGAGTTCAATCACAGCCTTTCCAACAAAATACTTCTTGTCGCTCTTTTCTGGCTGGCTCACCTCAAAGCCCATATTAAGCAAATTGACCCTGTTCTCGTTCAGCCATGAGAATGCAGAAGCCTTATCAACTGCCGTGCGAAACCCACGTAGGGGCAGACCGAGTTTAACGAGTGTCTGAGCGTACTTTCGCTCCACATCAGTATTGCGCTTAACCCTATGGAAAACATAATCATCGCCGCGTTTCTCAAGGGAAACACTTACTGATCCGAATGCGTCACCACGAAACCGGTGTTTGCCATACTTGAATGACAAGTCAAAAAATATCTTTCCGCTTTCGTCATTGGCTGGCACTGATGGTCCGCCTTCTTCAAATAATCCGCCGCCCTCCGGCACACCGGACGGAAGTTCTGATAACGTGAGCAAAGGCAAAGGATCAAAGGTTGCCTTATTGATTTCAAATCCCACAGCCTCAATGTCATCAAAGGATGCAATCAATGGCGCAACGAACTTGTTGTAGTAAGTTTCTTCCAGGTTTCGTGGGATGACGACTGACTTTTTCGAAAGGAAGGGCTGCAATTTTTTCCCATCAACCGGCTTGTCAAAACCATAGAGCTTTCCACCGATGACCATCCAGGCAGGATTCTTGCAAATCAGATAAGCGTTCGAGTTAGGAATTTCAAGTTTTTTGCCATCACACGAAATTGTCGGAAAGTAGTTGGTACTGTCCTGCCCGCGCTGAAAGTGAAATTGAATGGATGCCCTTTTTTCCTGCACTTCAATCTTCCGCCAGGTTGGTTCTCCATCATTGCCCATTTCGAACAACTGCTTGCCGCGCATTTTCTCCAGGATTTCGGCGCGGTATTTCTCCATGTAGGCCTCAATTTGCTCCTGAAGCAACGGATCTCCCTTTTGCTTGTGGAAAACTTTAGAAAAGAACTCTTCAGGTTTTACGCTCTTCTTGCCGAGAAACTTGAGCAAGCCATCCTGGCTCATCTTGTCAACCAGCCCTATCAATTCAAAATCCCGGTCGTCAAGACCCTTTGCAAATTCACGGGCGTTCTTGGTGGAGATGCTCTGGTGCTGAAAGGTCAGTTTGCCCTTCTCATCAAGGTGGACCACAAATGACTCAAGAACGTAGCCCAGGTATTCGTGCTGGTACAACGAATAGATAAGTTGAAATGGCTGGGATGCCGAAACTTTCATAAGTACAGTGGCCTAAAAGCAGCCCTTCCTGCCAAAATTGACTCCGGTCAGAATAGGCCGAACTGCAACTTATGAATTTTTCAGAGAACCATTTCGGAAAATCCACAGGGTATATTACCCCTACATTACACCGTGCGCTAAAGCTCCTTCAACGAATAGGATCTGGAGGCGAGATAGGAGGGCCGCAAACTCACGATGATCGTTATAACAACTATTACGGCAAGAGTCAGCGCCACATCGGATGCCAGCAAATGAACGGGATAGTTATTTACAACTGAACTTTCAATACCCATGCTAACCAATCCGACATGTTCCTGAAGCCAGACAAGCCCCGCACCGGCCAATATTCCCAACATCGCCCCTGAAAACGCAATGATGGCGCCCTCTGCGATGAATATGGCCCGAATTACCTGGCGGGGAGCCCCCATTGCGCAGAGGATAGAAATATCCTTCTGCTTATCCAGCGCGAGCATCATCAAAGAAAAGAAGATGTTGATTGACGCCACCAGTATTAACAAAGACAAAGCCAGGAAAGTGAACAACTTCTCGAATCGAAGCAGTCGATATAAATCCTTGTGCTGCTCTTCGTTGGTCAGCACAGCAAACTGATCTCCTACTATCCCCTGAATTTGCTGTTGAGCCTTCCTGATATCAGCGTCTTCGGTGAGTTTGATCTCCAGGGCTGACAACCGATCAGGAACATTGAGCAACTCACGCGCGAAATCAAGCGGAACAAAAATGTAGTTTTCATCTATGCCCTTTTCAATGGAGAATACGCCCCCAGGTCTTATCGATTTGTGGGAATACATGGATGAGGGATCCATCGAATACGTTTTCACATCGCGTATGTAGTGTATCTGCAGTGCGTATTGTGTCTCTTCCGTGGAAACAGAAAGAATGTGCTGAACGCCTTTACCCAGCAAGGCAAATCTTATGTCGCCGTCTCTCAGTTTAGGAGTTCCCTCCACAATCCGGTCATCAATGCGATGCTGATCTGAAAAATTGTCACTCATGCCTTTGATTGTGACCACCATTGATGCCTCTCTGTATTTGACGTACGCATAGTCCTCCAGTGTCTCCGTGACATAGGCAACCCCTTCCAGGTTCCGTATGGAATCCAGCCTGGGCGCCAGAATCCCAAACGTCTTTCCCCGGAGTGCTTCCACCTTGAGCGGAGGATCAAAAGAATTGTACAGGGAGTGAAACAAATCGGCAAGACCGTTGAACACCGATAGTACAATAATCAGTGCTGCCGTTGAGATAGCCACTCCTGCTACCGACAGAATGGAAATGAAATGAATGAAGTTCTTCTTCTTCCTGGTAAAGAAGTAACGTCTGGCGACAAAGAACGGAAACCTCATTTCTGCCTCAGTGCTTTTACTCCTTGGCTGGCGGAATATGCAGATTCCGCAGAAGTTCATCCATCTTCATCGCCCGCTCCTCAACCTCATCAATAAAAAAGGCGAGTTCAGGGATGATGCGGGCCTGGTTGCGAATCCTCTCGCCCAACGCTTTTCTTATTTCCTTTTTGTGAAGGTTGATGTTTTCCAACAGGCGCTCTTTGTCCTTTACCAGCATCATGCTGATGTATGCCCTCGCAACACTCAAATCAGGGCTTATCTGAACCTCTGTGACCGTGATGAACGCGTTGTCCAGTATTCCCCGCTTGTCGCGTTGAAAAATATCACTTAACTCCTTTTGAACGAGTTTGCCAAATTTCTGCTGTCTTACGGTTCCGCTCATATACCAGCAAAGGTAATGGTTATGAATTGGCTCTGCCGCCCTACTTTTTATTGCCCGCGTCATGGCAAGTTTCCCTGGACGTATCTTATCTTAGCAGTTTAAAATCAGTCTAAATAAAGTGGCGCAAGTAGGAAGCAGGACAGTTGCGGACATGAAACCTGGCGAAACGGCCTTGATTGCGGGGTTTTCGAATGAAGACCTCTCCATCAAACTGCTCGAAATGGGTCTATTGCCTGGCACTGCCATACGCTTCAACTTCTTTGCTCCCCTGGGTGATCCGGTTTGTGTCAGCGTCTCGGGTTATGATCTATCCCTTAGGCTTTCGGAGGCCCGGACAATCGGGGTAATCATCTAATGAAGGAACCGGCTCTTCGAATTGCTCTGGCAGGGAAGCCCAACGCAGGAAAATCTTCTTTGTTCAATCACCTGACGGGATTGAATCAAAAGATAGGGAACTTCCCTGGCGTTACGGTCGACAAGAAAACCGGCTATTGTCAGCTGAGTGAGGCCGTCTCCGCAGAGATCATTGACCTGCCCGGGACCTACAGCCTGTACCCAAGAACGCTGGATGAAAGAGTAGTTACAGAAGTCTTCGCTAATAGCAAGAGCTCGCTATTTCCCGACAGAGTCGTCTTGATCGCTGATGCAACAAATCTCAAAAATTGCCTTTTGCTGTTGTCTCAGCTGGTTGACCTCAACCTCCCAACCATTCTTGCACTAAATATGGTTGACCTGGCTGCCCGGTCAGGTCAAAGCATTGACGTCAAAAAATTGAGTGAAGAGCTCGATCTGCCGGTTGTAATGATTAATGCGCGGCTCGGAGAGGGGGTCGAAGCACTTAAACGCGAGCTGACCAAACCACTGAGTCCCTCAAGAAGAAAGACTTTCACCATCTCGCCTGAGATCATGGAACCTGTGAGCATCATCAAGCAACACTTCAGGCTTGCTTCTGATTACGATGCGTATCAGTTTCTGCAACAACCGGAAAATCTGAAGTTTCTTTCAGATGAACAGAAAGCGTTTATCAGAAAGACTGCCGGCGACTTTCAGTTCTTCCCGGCAAAATACCAGGGGGCTGAGACTATCCAGCGATATGCCTTCATTCAGAATATTCTCAACGCCGCAGTAATAAGGGCATCTGACTCAGACTGGAAAAAGGCTAGCTATTCCATTGACCGGATCCTCACGCATAAGGTATTTGGATATGCCATCTTCCTTGCCGTGCTCTTCCTCATTTTTCAATCCATCTTCGCCTGGGCGACAATACCCATGGACTTTATTGACTCCTCATTTGCTCAGTTGAGTCATTACCTTGCTAAGACACTGCCGGAGGGCCCCCTTTTCGATTTGCTGGCCCATGGAATCATTCCCGGGATTGGCGGAATCGTCATCTTCATTCCTCAGATCGCTATCCTGTTTGCATTTATTGCCATACTGGAGGAAACCGGCTACATGGCCAGGGTGGTTTTTCTCATGGACAAGATCATGCGACGGTTCGGATTGCATGGCAAGAGTGTTGTCCCTCTCATGTCAGGCATGGCTTGCGCCATTCCTGCAATCATGGCCACCAGGACCATCGATAACTGGAAGGAACGCATCATTACCATTTTTGTCACTCCGTTTATGAGCTGTTCTGCCAGGTTGCCGGTATTCACAATTCTGGTGGCTCTCATTGTTCCGGACAATAAAGTACTTGGCTTCTTTAATTTTCAGGGGCTCGCACTGATGGGGCTCTATTTGCTGGGGTTTCTTGCGGCAGTTTTTTCTGCGGCGGTGATGAGTTACCTGATCAAATCAGAAGAGAAGAGCTACCTCGTCATGGAGATGCCAACATACAAGATTCCCAGATGGAAGAACGTGGGATACACTATTCTTGAAAAGACAAAAGCATTTGTCTTTGAGGCCGGCAAAGTGATCCTGGCGATTTCCATTGTCTTGTGGGTCCTGGCTAGCTATGGGCCCACAGAGGAAATGAATGCAGGAAAAACCGTCGTAGCCGAGCAGACCAGGGGAATGAACCTGACGCAGGAAGAAATTGACAACCGAATCGCTTCCTATCACCTCGAACATTCTTATGCCGGGAAGCTTGGAAAAACACTGGAGCCGCTTATCCGTCCGTTAGGATACGATTGGAAGATTGGTATCGCGTTGATTACCTCATTTGCCGCCCGCGAAGTGTTTGTTGGCACAATTGCAACGATCTACAGCATAGGTAACACAGAAGATGAAGTCACCATCAAAGAAAAGTTGCGGCAAGAAGTTGATGCACGCGGTACTCCCTCGTTTGGCACGGCCACAAGCTTGTCGTTGTTGGTCTTCTACACGTTTGCGATGCAGTGTGCCAGCACACTGGCGGTTGTCTATCGGGAAACCAAGGGATGGAAATGGCCTTTGATACAACTACTGTACATGACTACTCTTGCCTATTTCAGTGCACTCGTCATTTACCAGACACTGAAGTAGTATCCCTGACCAGTCCGCTGATTTGAAAATGCAGGGTATCGCCGAATAGCACCTTCTCCCGGTATGTGAATAGGAATGTCTCTAACTCCTCGCCGTTCTGATTTTCATCAAAATCCAATACGGCCTCCCGCACTGAATGATGAAAAAAATCCGTGCTCACCATTTCTATTTCCATTCTTCGGACGCGTGCGGAAGTTTGGCGGAAGTACCTTTTGAAGACAAATCGAAAGTCTTCCGTCAATAGTTCAGAGCGGGTAACAGATAAATTGCTGTGCTCATCCTTTTCGGGTCCGGATTTAATGATGGCCCCCTGAAATGCCGGATGATTGATCTGATTGAAATCCCGCAGGAATTCCCACTCCTTCGGATCAGATGTCGGACCGGTCAGCTTGCCGTCAACTGGTTGGTGATTGAGCAGAACTTCCCTGATGACGTTCACCCGACGGGTGGAAAGTTCAGTAGCAAGGCTGTCAAAATCATAGACCTTCAACTGCCTTCTGGTTGTTGGTGGCTGGCAGGATGCCCAAAGCACAACTGCAAAGACAAGAGAAAGCCGCATTACAGTCAGGCATCAATCAGCACATTGCCCTTCATTTCTACTGGGAGAGAAATCCCCATCATAGTTAAAATAGTGGGTGCCAAATCGCCTAATTTGCCGTCTTTGAGTTTTCCCTGATAAGTATCATCCACGAGGATACAAGGAACGAGATTCGTTGTATGAGCCGTGTTGGGGCTTCCATCTTCATTGATCATGATATCCGCATTGCCGTGATCCGCAATAATAATGATTGCGTATCCATGCTTTCGCGCAGTTTCAGTAACTGCCTGATTACATTGATCCACCGTTTCTACTGCCTTTACAGCCGCCTCGAAAACCCCAGTGTGTCCGACCATGTCAGGGTTGGCAAAGTTGAGGCAAATAAAGTCAGCCGATTCTCTTTCCAGTTCAGGGATAATCTTGTCCCGTATATCCGCAGCACTCATTTCTGGCTTGAGGTCGTAAGTTGCGACTTTGGGTGAAGGGCACATGATTCTTGTCTCCCCGGGGAACGCCTCCTCCCTTCCACCGGAGAAAAAGAAAGTAACGTGTGGATACTTCTCGGTCTCTGCAATCCGAATCTGTTTCCTTCCCTGCTTGGCCAGTACTTCTCCGATTGTGTTGACAAGATTGTCCTTGTCGAAAATGACGTTTACCTTCTTGAAAGTGTCATCGTAGTTAGCCATTGTAACGTAGTACAGGTCAATGGCCTTCATGGCTTGCTCAGGGAAGTCCTGCTGCGTCAGGGCAATCGTAATTTGACGGCCGCGGTCCGTCCTGAAATTGAAACAAAGCACCACGTCACCCGGCTGAATCACGGCCACCGGCTTCTTGTTGTCCCCTATGATGGCAATCGGCTTGACAAATTCATCGGTCACGCCTGCTGCATAGGACTGCCTGATCGCTTCCAAAGGGTCATTCGATGTCGCACCAACACCATGTACCATCAGGTCATAAGCGAGTTTAACGCGCTCCCAGCGCTTGTCGCGATCCATGGCATAATAACGACCGACTATACTCGCAATTGAGCCTGTAGTCTTTCGCATATGTTCCTGAAGATCCTTCAAGTAACCTTCTCCTCCTTTCGGATCGGTATCTCTCCCATCAGTGAACGCGTGAACAAAGACTTGCTTCAGACCATTTGCATGGGCAATTGAACACAATCCCTTGAGGTGATTGATGTGCGAATGAACCCCACCGTCAGACAAAAGCCCGATAAAGTGCACTGCCTTGCCTTTGTCTTTGGCATACTTGAAAGCGTCCAACAAAACTGGGTTTGTATCCAATTCGTGATCTTCGATGGACTTGTTGATTCTGACCAAATCCTGGTATACGATCCGGCCTGCACCGATATTCATATGTCCAACTTCGCTATTGCCCATTTGGCCCGAAGGCAGGCCAACAGCCAGACCAGAAGCCTCTAGTTTGCTGTGAGGGTATTTTTCATAAAGCGAGTTAATGTAGGGTGTCCGCGCGTGGTCAATGGCTGATACCTTTTTGTTGGTAGCTATTCCCCATCCATCAAGAATCATCAAAAGGACTTTCTTATTCATAGGTTCTTTCTTTCAGATGCAAATATAGGTCAACCTTCAACCCTTGTAAATGATGAAGTGAATTATTGACAAGTTCAATTGATTGGGCCTACAGATCCTTGATGAGTTGACTAAAAAACCAAATGCTCGTGTCAAAACTCTCTGTGCTCACGCGCTCATCGATGCCATGGAACCCTATGGGGTCTACCATCGGGCTGAATTTGACAATCCCATCAGAAACCTCAGACATGAATCGGGAATCGGTCGCACCAATCATCAGGAAAGGTGAGGGAGTTACGCCAGGCAGAGCTTTCAACACGTTGCCAGCCACCAGCTGATAACCCGTGGAAGTAGTGGCCGTGACCTCAGAAGCCTCCGCTACCAGACCCGGGAGCGGTGTAATGGACACCCGCTCATCATTGACAATCTCATTGAGTCTCTTGATTACATCCACCGATGCATCTCCTGGAAGCAACCGAAGGTTAACCGTAGCAGTGGCTACCATAGGAACTACGTTGTCCTTCATGCCTGCCTGTATAATCGTGGGAACCATCGTAGTTCTTACCATGGCATTGCCCGGGCCTGATTTCTCATAGATTCCTATAAGCATGCTTTCAAATAACCATGTATTGGCAAATATCATGCGCTGAAAGAACGGCATTTGAGGCCCAACTGCATTTACAAAGTCAGTCATTGGTTGTGTGAACTTCCCTTCAAAAGGATGTTCCCGTAGGTGGACCAATGCCCTTGAGAGAATATCAAGAGCGGTCTCCTTGTCCGGCATTGAGGAATGGCCACCAGCCTTTTCTACCCGAAGCTCGACCGACAAGTATCCTTTCTCACTGGTACCCAGTAAAGCAACGGGTTTTGTTAATCCGGGGATCTTATCCTGTGTAATCACCCCTCCTTCGTCGAGAACCAGATCTGCATGTACATTGTGCGCCTTAAGCCAGGCCGCTGCTGCCTGAGCACCACGCCCACCAATTTCCTCGTCATGCCCGAATACAAAATAGATGGTCCTTTTGGGGACAAAACCGCTCTCCAGAAGCTTTTCAGCTGATTCAAAAATTGAAATAAGATTGATTTTATCATCCGTTGTGCCCCTGCCCCAGATATATCCGTCCTTTACGACCCCTCCAAAGGGGTCAACTGTCCACATGGTTCTGGTGGCTTCCTCGATTGGGACAACGTCCTGATGGGCCATCAGCACCACTGGCTTCAAGTCTGCTTGCGTTCCCCTCCACGTATAAATCAGAGTGTATTCTCTGACCACATCAACGGTCATGACAGAATGTACTCTTGGATAGCTGCTTCTCAGAAACCGCTGGAAGCCCCGAAAAGCTGCAGTGTCAAACCTGGAACTGTCACCGTGTGATATAGTCTGATAGCGAAGTGCCTGCCGGAAATGTTCAAGTGCCGTTTCCGGCGACTTTGAAATTCCCTGGGTGTCATTGGCCGCTGAAGGACCCTTGAAACGGATTGTGTTAAAAACAAGTACTCCTGCCAAAAGAAGAATAGCAAACAAAAGAAACAGAGAGATGCGCTTCCACATAGCCTCGATGGTTTTCAAATCCAAAGCTACGCGAATTAGAGATTCCTGGGTTTACGTACCTTCGGCTAATTATTCAGAATCGCTCAATCCATGTCTAAAAGGAAATTCAAAGTAGAGAAGGACAAAAAGAACAAAGGTGAGCGACAGTCCCTTCGAAGCACCATCCTTGACCTTTTCAATGAAAATACCGGCAAGGCCTTTGATTTCAAGCAGGTCGCGCGGAAGACAGGTGTAAAGAAGAAGGCCCTCAACAAGGACCTCTTTTCCATGCTGGAAGAATTGGCATCCGATGGAAAGATCAAACAACTGGCCAATGGCAGTTATACCAGTACAAAAGCGCAAGAATTGCTCACAGGAATTGTTGATCACGTAAATCCGCGCTTTGCTTACGTTGCCATTGGAGACGGAGAAAAGGATGTGTATGTGCGGTCGCGTGACCTTGGAACCGCACTTCATGGTGACACGGTCAGCATTTCATTGTTTTCAAAGCGCACTGGGGAGAATCCGGAAGGGAAAGTGAATCGCGTTGTCAAGCGGAACAGGTCCCGGTTTGTCGGAAGACTCGAAGTATCACCGAATCGCTTTGCTTTCGTTGTACCGGATTTCAAAAAGATCTACCAGGACTTTTTTATCTATCCGGAAAACATCAACGGAGCAGTGACGAACGACAAGGTGGTCATTGAGGTCGCCAAGTGGGGTGACGGTGACCGTAATCCGGAAGCAAAAGTCGTCGACATTTTAGGAAAAACCGGAGAAAATGACGCAGAGATTCACTCTATCATGGCTGAATTTGATTTGCCATTTCATTTCCCGGAGAATGTCCTTCAGGAATCCACCAAGATCTCTGAAGTGATATCTGACGCTGAGGTGAAATCCAGACGGGATTTCCGCGGCATTCTTACGTTTACGATTGACCCTGAAGACGCCAAAGATTTTGATGATGCGCTTTCATTTCGTCGCCTGGAGAATGGCCATTTTGAAGTAGGCATTCACATTGCCGACGTGACCCACTACGTTCAACCCGGTACCTTGCTTGATCAGGACGCGTTCGACCGGGCAACCTCTGTTTACCTCGTTGATCGCACCGTTCCCATGTTGCCGGAGAGGCTTTCAAACGAACTGTGTTCCCTACGTCCTCATGAAGATAAACTGACCTTTGCTGCAGTCTTTGAACTGGACAGTCGTGGAAAGATTCACGCTGAGTGGTACGGACGGACAATCATTCATTCGAACCACCGCTACACGTATGAAAGTGCCCAGGAAGAACTGGAAAGCGGGATTGGGAAGTACCCTGCTGAACTGAAGCAATTAAATGAACTCGCACTTCGCCTGAGAAAAGACAGGTACACCAAGGGCGCGGTTAACTTCGAAACTACCGAAGTAAAATTCAAACTCGATGACCGGGGAAAACCTCTCGCCGTAATCCCCAAGATCAGAAAAGATGCCCATAAACTTATTGAGGAGTTTATGCTCTTGGCGAATCGCGGTGTGGCCACATTTGTATTCAAATTGAGAAGCGGTGGTGAACGAAATACGTTTGTTTACCGGACGCACGATGCACCCGATCCTGAGAAGGTGGGAGATTTTGCCAAGTTCGCAAAGCAATTCGGGCACACGTTGAATACCGATGAGGGGGCCGTTTCACGTTCACTGAATCGGTTGATGGACGAAATAGAGGGGAAGCCTGAGCAAAATGTGTTGCAGTCACTCGCTGTGCGGGCAATGGCAAAAGCCAAGTACACGACAGATGCCAAGGGCCACTTTGGACTGGCCTTTCAACACTATACACACTTTACTTCGCCGATCCGACGATACCCTGATATGATGGTGCACCGATTGTTACAGCATTATCTTGACAATGGTAAACCCGCAGTGAAGAAGGATTTTGAGACCCGGTGTCTTCATTCATCTGAACGGGAGAAGCGTGCTGCTGATGCCGAACGAGCCTCCATCAAGTACAAGCAGGTGGAGTTCATGAGCACTGCTGAGAATCGCCCTTATGATGGAATTATCACTGGAGTCACTGACTTTGGCATCTTTGTTGAAATCATAGAGACAAAATGCGAGGGAATGGTTCGCTTGTCTGATCTGACAGATGACTTCTACGAATTCGATGAGCGCAATTACAGAGTGGTTGGGCGGCGCAGAAAGAAGGTCTACCGCCTGGGTGATCCCGTCACCGTCCGCATTCGGAATACAGACATTGATCGAAGGCTGATTGACCTGACAATCGAGAAATCTGTTTAAGGCTCTCCCTGAAGGCCTCCCGTGTGAACTATCAGAATCCGGGAGCCGGCAGGGAAATAGTGCTTTCTTATCAGATCCAGAACACCGAAGAATAGCTTTGCGGTATAGACCCTGTCCAGGGGAATGTTATACTCCAGTCGGATTCGTTGGATGAATGCAATCAATTCATCATTCCATTTTGCATAGCCGCCAAAATGGTAGTCATGGATTACGGTCCAGTTAGGTTTGGGGGTAGTAATCCATTTTCGAATTTCCCCGGCCATTTGTTCAGGCGGGCGAACCACCGGAAATACAAGTATCCGCTTTGCTGGCGACAGACCATTGATCAGTCCTGCTGCAGTTCCTCCTGTACCAGCTGCAACACACAAATAGTCGAAGGATTCAGATCGTTCCATCTCCGCAGCCCAATCCTGACAAGCATTGACCGCTAATCGGTTGGTGCCGCCTTCTGGAATAATATAGGAAGGGCCAAATTGTGTCAGCAGCGAATCCAGGAACTCCTGTTCTTCCTTCCGACGATATTCTGTCCGGGATACGTGATGAAGAACCATTCCCTTCTCACAAGCCTTCCGGAGTGTTTTGTTGTAGGGAAGCCTCGCTTCTCCACGGATGACACCAATTGATTTCATCCCCTCAATTTCTGCTGCCGCTGCTGTAGCGGCGACATGATTACTGAAAGCGCCTCCAAAAGTGATGATCTGATCAAGCCCTTGCCGTCTTGCCTCCTTAAGGTTGTCGCGCAATTTCCACCATTTGTTACCACTGACCTCTGGGTGATTGAGATCCTCTCTGACTACACGAAGGGTTATGGAATTTCCACTCCAGTCCCTGGAATTCAAATCCTGAAAAGGCGGTTCACAATAAGGTATCACTAAAATATTTAGTATTATTGCTAAATTCGCTGGCAAATGGCAAACGGAGGACAATTTAAGGGCAGAGGGGCTCAGTTTGATACGCCCAATCCGTATTTGAAAGCCAGTATTACGAATGAACACATTGAGGGTCTCGATGAACCCCTCCAGCAAAACCCCCAGACTCAGGTCTTTGTAGAGAATTCGCGCAAAGTGCTCAACAAAGTGACCAGCCCGGACCTTGGAATGGAGTATTCACTAAATCCCTATCAAGGTTGCGAGCACGGCTGTATCTACTGCTACGCACGAAACTCCCATGAATACTATGGGTTCAGTGCCGGCCTTGATTTTGAGTCTAAGATAATTGTCAAAAAGAATGTTGCCTCCATTCTCGAAAAGCAGCTCCTGAATAAGGGATGGCAGCCCGTCCCGATTATGCTCAGTGGCAATACCGACTGCTATCAACCTCTGGAACGCAGACTCGAGCTCACCCGATCTATCCTGAAGGTCATGGTAAAATACCGCCATCCTATCAGCATCATCACAAAAAACAGTCTGATTCTCCGCGATCTTGATTTGCTATCCGATCTCGCCACGGACAATCTTGTGAGGGTGATGATTTCTGTAACCACCCTCGACGAAGATTTGCGGCGAAAAATGGAACCTCGCACCGCTACCGCTGCCAGGCGCCTGGCTGTGATCAAACAACTTGCAGATGCCCGCATACCTGTTGGTGTCATGGTAGCTCCGGTTATTCCCGCCCTCAATCACCACGAGATACCAGCTATACTGGATGCGGCTTCCAGTGCCGGGGCTACCACTGCCGGCTTGACAGTAGTCAGGCTGAACGGATCGATAGGTTCCATTTTCAGGAATTGGCTTGAGCATCAGTTCCCTGATCGTATGGAGCGCATTTGGTCACAGATAGAAGATATGCATGGAGGCAATGTTCATGATTCTGTCTTCGGTCGTCGTATGGCTGGTGAGGGGCGAATGGCTGAAAGCATCCATCAGCTCTTTCGCCTGTCTCGCAAGAAGTATGCTCTTGACAAAGGGTTTCCAGCATACGATCTCTCAAAGTTTCACAAAGGTTGCCCTTCACTTTTCTGATGCGCTTCCTTGCGGCGAATCCACCACGGTGCATTGTAGTCATAACGGCTACCTATGCCAGGTATTTGCTCGGCAAAACTTGTCAGGAGCTGCTCTGGATCATAAACTTGGGTAGGGGGTGACTGCTCAAAGGCCTTTGCGATAAACAGTAGCTGCTGATAAGTAGGTGGCTTCGCAAACAAGCCCCGTGTCAAAATCGCATTGGAGAGAATGGGATGACCCATGCGCTCCTCAAGCAGGCCTGGTGCCTCCGCAAGCAAACATACATCCCCCTGAACCGGCGAATGGAGTGTCGACCGCGTAAACAATCTGGAGTAGTCAACACCCGGTAGTTTTCCGTATCGCGCCGCAAGT
>JAIBBB010000246.1 GCA_019694905.1 Cyclobacteriaceae bacterium | reverse complement strand
CGGTCAGCTCGTCCAGGGTGACGAGACGGGCGACACGCCATTGTCTGAACTTGTAAAAGGGTACATCCGCGAGAAATTCAAAAAGCCAGGTGAGGCATTCCTTGGAGTCATTCACCGCCTCGACCGTCCAGTGAGCGGCTTCGTGCTATTTGCACGCACCTCCAAGGGACTTGAGCGGATGAACGAACAGTTCCGGCTTAAGCAAACACAGAAAACCTACTGGGCAATTGTTGCGCAGGCACCCGCCAAACCGGAGGATAGGCTGGTGCATTGGCTGGAAAAGAACGAAGCAAAAAACAAGACTACTGCTTACCGGAAAGAGCGCGATGGCGCCCAGCGGTCAGAACTCAGTTACCGGTACATCAAAAAGACGCCACATGGGCACTGGCTGGAAGTAAAGCCTGTGACAGGCCGCCCTCACCAGATCCGGGTACAATTGGCTGACATTGGATGTCCGATAGTGGGCGATCTCAAGTATGGTGCCGTCAGCGCCAACGAAGACGCCAGCATTTGCCTGCATGCCCGCGCACTGGAGTTCATCCATCCGGTGACCAAAGTACCCGTGGTGATCACGGCGGACCTGCCCTCTGTCGCAGTGTGGTCTGCGGTGGGCGATCCCTCATAAGAAAGTCCGCCACAGTTGGCAATAACTCGCTGCCTATTCAATACTTTTAGGGGAAATCTTTGGCGAAATGGGTTGGTTGGAATCGCTCAGGCGAAGGTGGAATGTACGCAACACCATGCAGGTGATACTGATCCTGACGGTGTTTATATTCACCGGATCTACGGTAGTATGGATCAAACGTCCAATACTTAATTTTCTGCTCGACGGCAGCGCCATGCCGTGGTGGGCCAGCGTATTGTACTATGTTCTGATCCTGCCTGTGTACAATGTATTCCTTCTCTTCTACGGATTTGTATTTGGTCAATTTTCGTTTTTTTGGAACTTTGAAAAGCGATTCTTTGACCGGCTGCTGCGGCGCCGCACACCTGACAACAGACACCAAACCAACAATTGACATATGAAGAAGATTTACCTGTTTCTGATGGCTTCCATGATGATGGCTTCATGCTCAGCCCCAAAATACGCCTATTACTTTGACCGGTATTCGCCAGCCAGGAAAGTGGCGCCCGCGAGCGAAAAAGTATACGTAGCCTCCGTAGAAAAGGAAGCTGATCTGACACTGGCCCCCACCGTTGAACCGGTGGTTGTGTCGCAGGAAACCCCTGCGGTGACTGTGCTGACCGGCGCAGAAAAGAAGGCGCTCAAGCACGCCATCCGTCAGGCGGTTCGCGAAACAAAGAAATCGCATCGCATTCAGGAGCAGCCTGTGAAGGTTTCACACGCTTCATCTGGCATGGATCACGACCTGAAACTCGCCGCCATCTTTGGTGCAGTCGGTCTGGTTGGTCTTATTCTAGGTGGCTCCAGCGGACTCTTCTACATCATTGGTGGCATTTCGATGATCATCGGTGTCGTATTCTTTGTCAAATGGCTGATCAGGCAATAGCATAACTTAACCAAACATCAAAGGCGATCTGACGATCGCCTTTTTTTTGCTTCCGCCGACTCCTGAAGGCTGGTGAAATCAACGAACTCTCTCCAACACATCCCGCGCCAGACAATGGAAAATTTCAGGAAGATCACCTGGTAGTATTTTAATCCGGGCAAAGTATTCTGACGTCTCAATACTGACCGCTTTGTCGTATCATTGCGGTGTATAACCACTCACCCTCGTTGTCCGCCGCGACTTATCAACGTTCCTTTTGGCTGATCTGCTTCAGTTCTCTGCTGTTCTTTGCCAGTTTTAATATGATCATCCCGGAGCTTCCGGACTTCCTGTCGCGTCTGGGCGGCGCTTCGTACAAAGGTCTCATCATCTCGCTCTTCACCGTGACGGCCATGATTTCCCGGCCCTTCAGCGGCAAGTTGGCAGATAAAGTAGGGCGAAAACCGGTCATCATTTTCGGTGCTGTGGTCTGCATTTTCTGCAGTGCGTTGTATCCCCTGCTCACGTCCATCTTTGGATTTTTTCTGTTGCGGCTGGTACACGGTTTCTCTACGGGCTTTACGCCCACGGGCCAAACTGCATTTTTGGGTGACATCATTCCACCACACCGCCGCGGCGAGGCCACAGGAATTCTGGGAACTGCAGGAACGGTGGGCATGGCGGGCGGGCCTGCGCTGGGTGGCTGGCTTGCCACCAGTTACTCACTCGAGGTCATGTTCTACGTATCATCTGCATTCGCGCTGCTCAGTGTGTTGATCGTTGCCAGCATCAGGGAAACGGTTGAACAGCGGCAGCGTTTTGTTATCAATCATCTGCGTATCCATCGCGAGGATCTCTTTGAGCCTCGCGTGTGGATCCCGTGTGTGGTGATGGTTCTGACGGCGTACGCGTACGGTGCCTTGTATACAGTGATGCCCGATCTCGGTGCCCATCTCGGCATTCACAACAAGGGAGTCCTTTTCTCCTACTTTACGCTGGCATCACTGATGATTCGGCTGCTGGCGGGGAAAGCCAGTGATCGATATGGTCGGGCTCCCGTGCTGATCGCTTCGTCACTCGTGATTACTGCCGGTATGTTGCTGCTCTCGCTGGCCACTTCACAATGGATCATGATTACCGGTGTTGTTCTGTACGGACTGGGCCAGGGCTCAACATCTCCTACCCTGCTGGCCTGGGCTACTGACCTCAGCGACGAGCGATACAAAGGTCGCGGAGTGGCATCGCTTTATATTTTCATGGAGTTTGGCATCGGCATGGGTGCAGTGGTCTCCGGATTCCTGTATGACAACCGGCCAGATCGCTTTCTCATCACCTTTGCGCTTTGCAGTGCATTGAGTTTTCTTGCTTTTCTTTTTCTTATTCGTCAACGGCAACAACCCACAGCATGAACAAGGCCCTTGCTTTTTTCTACGCCTATCTGGTCGCCACATTCGCGATGCTCCTGATCCAGGCAGGCTACCTGACCGGTGAACAGTTCGTAAAGCCGTTGTTAGTTCCCCTGCTGGCAGGTCTATACATCACTGCGTCATCACGCCGCAGTGGCAGCATGCTGCTGGCGCTACTGGGCTGCTGGGCGGGAGACGTTCTGCTGATGTTTGCCCATCATTCTGAGTTGTACTTCCTCCTCGGGTTATCGTCATTCTTAGTGGGTCACATTGCCTTTATTCGCGTTTACCGCGAAGAAAGGCATGCTCAAACCCAAGGTCTCTTGCCGACTCAGAAAGCCCGGTTTGCCTTCCCGGTATTGCTCGCCGGTACCGGCCTGCTGGTCATCCTCTATCCATCGCTGGGCGACCTGAGGCTTCCGGTTATTGTATACGCGGGAGTGCTAACGCTCATGGCGCTCCAGGCTTTGTTCCGGTCTGGGCACACCCATCGCACCAGTTTTGGGCTCACCTTCGCAGGAGCACTTTTGTTTATGCTCTCTGATTCGCTGCTAGCGCTCAACAAATTTGGGCACGGCTTTCAACACGCAGGATTCTGGATCATGCTCACGTACTGCGGTGCCGTGCTGCTGATCACCCTGGGGATCACGTTTCATGATCCCGCAGTGAAGCTATTCCGACCGAAGTGACTTTACCGGATTGGCAACGGCTGCCTTGAGAGACTGGAAGCTCACGGTTGCAATGGCCACAGTCATCGCCAGTCCGCCGGCCCACAGCAGAACCTCCCATTCAAAGTCAGTCCGATAGGCGAAGGTCTGAAGCCAGTTCGTCATGGACCACCACATGAGCGGGACGGCGAGCACAAACGCTACCGCCACGAGTCGCGCAAAATCCATGGTCAGCAGACTCATTACCTGAGGGATCGTTGCACCGAGCGCTTTCCGGATGCCGATCTCCTTGGCTCGCTGTTCGGCCGTGAAGGTGGCCAGGCCAAAGAGTCCGAGACAGGCGATTGCAATGGCCAGTGAGGTGAACAGCACGAACACCTGCCCCATTCGTTGTTCGGCGCGGAACTTGAGGTCATAATTCTCGTCAACAAAACTGTACTCAAATGGCGCATCCGGCGCATACTTCTTCCAGATACCTTCCACCAGCTTGAGTTTTTCCTGCTGGTCTCCGGGCGTGAGGCGGATGGCCATTTCCCAGTATGGCTGTGGGGCAAGCATGATCACCAGCGGACCAATGGCATTGTGAAGACTGCTGTAGTTGAAATCCCTGATGATACCAATTGCATGGATGATGGTACCCTTTTCCGAATTATTGTACGACAACAATGTCTTTCCTTCAAAGTCATTCATCCCCAATTGTTGGGCGGCGGTTTCATTCATCAGGAATGCTGTGGAGTCTGTGAGGAAGTCACGCGAGAAGAACCTTCCCTTTACCATCTCCAGCCCCATGGCCTTCAAATGATCGTAGTCCACCACATAAATCGATAGCAAGTGCGACTGCTGGGTCTGCGGAATCTGAAAGGTTGAATTCCAGTCAACGTTGGGCGGCACCCGATTGCAGTAGCTCGCACCAATGATTTCGGGGTGCTGGAGCAGTTCATTTTTGAAAGCCTCTCCGTTCTTTTCAAGCCGGATGGTGTGCAACAGATTCAACACGTTTTCCCGGTTATAGCCAAGGTTCTTGTGCTGCACGAACTGCAACTGACGGTAGACAACGATGGTGCCGATAATGAGTGCGATGGAGATGAAGAACTGAAATACCACGAGTGTATTTCGAATGCCAGAGCTTCGCATTCCGGAGCGCAATTTACCCTTCAGCACTTCAGAAGGCTGGAAGGCCGTCAGATAGAATGCAGGGTAACTTCCGGCCACTGCGCCTATCACTCCTGCCACGAGCAACGCAACTCCCATGAATGCGGGCTCGCTTAAGACCGAAAGGTCAAGAGACTTCCCCGTCAGAAGGTTAAAGGATGGCAACACCAACGCGAGAGCAGCCAGTGCCAGCAAGACAGAAACGGTGGTGTAGGCATAGCTCTCAAGCAGAAATTGTCCAATCAATTTCCCACGCAATGCACCCACCGCTTTCCGCACACCGACTTCCCGTGCGCGGTTCGCCGAGCGTGCGGTGCTCAGATTCATAAAATTGATGCACGCAAGCAGGAGGATAAAAACAGCTACTGCTCCAAACAGGTACACGTACTGGATGTTACCGCCGGGTTCCAGTTCATCTTCATAGTGGGACTTCAGGTGAATGTCGAGCAGGGCTTGAGAGCTGTAGCCCAGTTGTCCCCCCTGACCAAGGAATTGTGCCAACGTGGTATTCAAAAAGCGCTCCAGTTCCTGACCGCAGTACTTTTCGATAAACACTTTGTATTTGTCATCAACAGAAGAAAGAGATGCTCCTTCACGGAGTTTGAAGAAGGTTTGCACGTTGCTGTTCAGCCAAATGGCGTTGCGCAAGCCATCCTTCCACGTCATCAGGGACATCACCATGTCAAACTGGATGCTGGAACGCGCTGGCGGATCAGCCGCAATGCCGGTAACCATGGCGGTGGTCTCACCTTTGCTACCCAGCACCAGCATCTTTCCGAGTGGGCGGGTGTCACCGGGGCCCTGGTAATCGAACAATCGGCGCGCGGCGCGCTCGGTGATGACAATCTTATTCGGTCCCCTCAGCACATCACTGGCCGATCCAGCAATCAGGGGAAAATTAAAGAACTCAAAGAAATTGGAATCGGCGAGCGCAAATCGCTTTTCGGTAAACGACCGGTCCTCATAGCGCACCGGGTAGGTGTTCCACCGGGTGAACCTGACCGTTGATTCAACAGCAGGAATTTCATTCTGCATTGCCTCTGCCATGGGCAACCCACCATTCACAGATGTGAAATCGCGTCCCTGCAACCGCCCGCTGAATATCACCCGATAGATTTGTTCGGCCCGCGGATGGAAATTATCATAGCTGGTTTCATCCACGATATAGAGCACAATGAGGAGAAAGCAAACCATTCCCAGCGTAAGGCCGAAGATATTGATGGCCGCATAGGATTTCTGGCGCATTACTGTGCGCCATGCAATTGTAAGGTAGTGCTTGATCATGGTGTAAAGGGTTACCACGGATAAGACGCACACCCCGGGCAAAAGTTGCACCTTGCCAGGCGGAAATACCTAAGTGACCAACGGCTACTCCGCGCGCAGGCTGTCAGTGGGGTTAGCCCTGGCTGTACGCCAGGTGTGGTATCCAATGGTCAGTAGCGCCACCGATGTTGCGACCACGAAAGTCAGCAGCAGCAGGCCAGGCCCGGGGCTGGACCGTACGGCGAAGCCTTCAAGCCAACGGTACATCAGGAGCATTGCCACCGGCGACGCGATGAAGAAG
>JAIBBB010000034.1 GCA_019694905.1 Cyclobacteriaceae bacterium | reverse complement strand
TTAATCCTGAAAAGGCCACACCAAGTTCAGAAGTGAAACGAGGCGAACTCCCGGGATATGAATCAGAAGAAACAACGCACATTTCCATTATCGATAAATATGGCAACGCCGCTGCCATCACTACTACATTGAACGAATGGTTTGGAAACAAAGTAATTGTGGCGGGCTCGGGGTTCTTCCTCAATGACGAGATGGATGACTTCAGTGCCAAACCCGGCGTACCTAATATCTTTGGTCTCCTCGGTGGCAAAGCCAACAAAATTGAACCTGGCAAGACGATGTTGAGCGCCATGACCCCAACTATTCTCGAGAAGGATGGTAAGCTATTTATGGTTGTTGGTTCACCCGGAGGATCGACTATTATCACTTCGGTTTTTCAGGTTATCCTCAACGTGACAGAGCATGGGATGGGCATGCAGGAGGCCGTCAATGCAAAGCGGGTTCATGCGCAATGGTTGCCAGATCTGATTGTCCCGGAAGACAGTACCCTCACTCCTGCGGTTGAGGCAGACCTCACCAGGTTAGGCCACAAGATCAAGTCACGAGCCCGAATTGGCCGGGTAGACGCCATTCTCGTGCGCAGTGACGGTAAGCTTGAGGCAGGCGCGGATTATCGCAGAGGCGATGATTCAGCAGATGGTTATTAAGTTACCGGCCGAAGTCATCCTGAAGCCTGACGATATCAGATTCGTCCGATGGGTTGGCCGGGTCAGTGTGCTGCCAGATTTCGGCAACGACTCCCCAGGTATCCAGTCCAATCAGCCTATGACGCTGGCCTTGTGTGAGGCTTATGACCTGGCCAGGCCATAAGGTGGTGAGCGGACCTTCAGTGTCGGTATCACTGGTCACAACGCCAGACTTGCCACCGATCGCCTTCCAGATCTCTGCCCTGCGAAAGTGATATTGCCATGAAAGCCTCTTGCCAGCCTGCACAATCAGTATTTTCGGGCTCAGTTTTCCCGAGATCCGCAGATCTTCCAACTTCAATTCAGGGAAGAATATGGCCGCAAATTGCTCAGCTTGCGTTTCGTCAATGACATAAAAGCCTCCCCAGGGGCGCGTTTGGTCAGTTGAAACAAATCGCAATTCCAACTTTTGGAGGAAGGACTCAACGTCTGCAAAGACGCGCGCTTTGGTCATTTCAGGGCTGACTGAAATGGTGGGATCACTCATACGGTTTTGGGTAAGGAAGTCCTGATCAGATTCAATACATGCACGGACGCAAGCCGTATATTGATCATGCGATCATTGCTCAATTGTAGCTTCTTTGTAACGGTGTGGTGTTTGTCAGAATAGGCAATCCAAACTGTGCCAACAGGTTTTTCTGTGGTGGCACCACCAGGCCCCGCTATTCCGCTTGTGGCGACACCGATATCTGCGTTGAATTTTGCACGAACCAGGTTGGCCATCTCCACAATGGTTGGCTCACTCACTGCACCGTAGCTTTCCAGCGTTTCCGGCCGCACTCCTAACTGGCGCATCTTGATTTCGTACGCATAGGGAATCATGCTTCCAAGAAAATAAGATGAACTGCCGGGCACACTCGTTATCAGATGTGATACAAACCCCCCGGTGCAACTCTCGGCAACAGAGAGTGTCAACTTGCGTTCCTGAAGTGTCCTGCCAATCACAACCTCAAGAGGATCTTCGTTGTATCCGAATATATACTCTCCGGCCAGTGGTTGAATCTGCTCAACCAGTTTGCGCAGATCTGCGCGAATCGCATCCTCGCGTGAACCAGTGGCGGTCAATCTGAGCTTGACACCACCAAGATTGGGAAGGTACGCCAGCCGAATATGTTCCGGCAATGCCTTTTCCCAGGACGATATCTTCTCTGCCAGAAAAGACTCTCCGATCCCGGCCGTATTAATGATCTGGTGAATAATTGCCGGTGGATTGAATGTCTGCCTGATGCGTGGGATGACAAGATCCTGCATCATTCGCTTCATCTCATGGGGTACACCCGGCATTGAGACGAATACCTTTCCATTCCTTTCAAACCACATCCCCGGGGCGGTTCCCACAGGGTTGGTGAGTTTTTGACAGCATACCGGCAGGGCTGCCTGCTGGCGGTTGAGTTCAGTAAGTGCTCTTCCTCTTTGTTTGAAAAAGGCAGTTACCTCTTCAAGTGCTTCCGGGTGAATTCTGATTTCGCAATCAAAATAGCGCGCAAGGCACGGCTTGGTAAGGTCATCACTCGTGGGACCCAGTCCTCCTGTAATCAACACCACATCGGCCCTGGATTCCGCCTCTGCAAAAGCCGTCAGTATCTCACTTTCCTTGTCCCCTACTGTTGTCTTCCGGATCACCTGAACTCCTATGCTGGCCAGTTCTACACCCATCCATTGAGAATTGGTGTCAACAATCTGACCGTACAGAATCTCGTCACCGATCGTCAAAAGTTCTGCTTTTACTGTGTTCATGCGTGTATTGAACCGCAAATATAGCACAAGGGCGGTGGTTCGTAATTAGTTAAATTTGATCTGAACATGATTCAACATGCACAACCAACCCATCAGGGCGCTTGACAGGCAGCGGGAAATCTACCTGAAAGGTTTCGCCGGCCAAAGACCAACTATTCCACTTGATCCACATGAGTTGGAATTGGCAGCAGAGGCATCCATGCAGGCAAAGGCTTATGCCTACATCGCAGGCGGTGCAGGCAGAGAAACAACCATGAGTTCCAATCGCAGTGCCTTTGACCGCATCAGCATTGTACCCCGCATGTTGCGGGATGTGGATGTTCGCGACACCAGCATTTCACTCTTTGACCGAAGACTACCAGCACCACTGCTGCTGGCCCCAATCGGAGTATCTGAAATGGCTCATCCAGAGGGTGACCTCGCTGTGGCGAAGGCAGCTGCGGCTCTCGGAGTCCCTCATATCATTTCCAACCAGTCGTCGTGGTCCATGGAAGAAATCGCAGCTGTGTCCGGAAATAATACCAGGTGGTTTCAGTTGTACTGGAGCCGATCAAGAGAGCTCGTCGCCAGTTTTGTCCAAAGGGCAGAGCGTGCTGGTTACGAGGCAATCGTCGTCACCCTCGATACCACACTGCTGGGCTGGAGAACGAGAGACCTTCAACTCGGCTATCTGCCATTTCTGGAAGGCAAGGGAATTGCTCAATACACCAGCGACCCGGTCTTCATGAAATTGCTGGAGGACTTCCACCCTGCAAAGACCAATCGACGCATTACACTCACTGCTCTATGGCGGGTGCTCCGGCTTACGCACCGCCTGAAAATTGACAATCTGCTGACGAGACTTAGAACCGGGAAACCACTGCGAGCCGTGCAGCAGTTCACGGCGATCTACTCAAACCCATCCATTACCTGGAGCGACATACGGTATCTCCGGTCTCTTACTAAACTACCCATTCTGGTGAAGGGCATCCTACACCCAGATGACGCTTCCGAGGCGCTTCAATGTGGTGTGAATGGTATTATCGTTTCCAACCACGGTGGACGGCAGGTAGACGGGGCGATTGCAACAATGGAAGCATTGCCAGGCATTGTTTCAAAAGTAAATGGAAGAATTCCAGTGCTTCTCGACAGTGGCATCCGCTGTGGTGCCGACGTCTTCAAAGCGCTGGCAATGGGTGCCAGTGCCGTTTGCCTTGGGAGGCCCTATGTATACGGTCTGGCCCTGGCTGGTTCAGAAGGGGTTCAGGAAGTGGTAAACAACCTGCAAAGTGAATTTGAGTTAACCATGGCGCTTGCAGGCTGCAGAAGCGTATCTGAAATCAGCCCGGAACTCATCAGCAGATCCTAGCGCAACAGCACCACGCCGCCGTGCTTTTCCTGAACACCCTGATCCGGGCGGAATGAACTCACATACTTGATGACGTAAGAATAGGTGCCTCCAGGCAGAGGCTTTCCAGGTTCATTGTTATAGCCCCCGTTCCATCGAAAGTCCCGGTCTGACGACTGATATACCATCTCACCCCAGCGGTCGAAAATGTAGATGTGGAAGTTGTCAGTGATAAAGAAACTGAAAACCCGGAAGTCCCGATTGTCAGATATTGAACTGCTGGGCTTAAAGGCATTGGGAGATACCAATTTCGGAATACAATCATTGCGCACTTCGGTCTGGTCCGAGGCGACACAACCGAAAGAGTTGGTGAGATCCACACGGTACAGCCCCTGACTGTCAACTGTCAGCACTCGGGTAGAGTAATTAATGGACAGTTCATTCTTGTACCAGTCGTACTGGCTAAAGAATCCAGGATCCAGATCATAATGCGAAGTTGTTGGGTCATTATTGTCAGGGTCATTGCAAATGACGATGCGGTCAGGCAGTAGTCCGGTCGGCAGCGGGGCCTTGATGATATTGATACTCGCAGATGCCAAACACGTACCTTTGCTGATATCCACCCTATAGAGGCCGTCAGCTGTCTGATCCAGGGTATTGGAAGTTGCTCCACTGATGGAGGCGCCGTTCAGGAACCATGTATAAGATACGCCGGTGGCCGACGTGCCTGCTGTCAGTGTGAAGGGTTTGCCATCCTGACAGGGCGGCGTAGATGTAAGACTGGCATCTACCGGTCCGAAAGCAGAAACCTGTTTGCCAGCGGAAGTATAGGTGCAACCTGACTGCGTATCTACAATCTGCACTGCATAGGTAAGTCCATTGTCGGGCAGTCCCAATGTAACCTGTTGTCCCAACAATGTAGGAACGAAGACGGTATTGCGATACCACCGGTACGTGTAGTTGCCACCGGGGGTCGCAGTAAGTACCACTGCCGTCTGACAAGGGTCACTTTGCGTAAAGTCTGGCGTTACCGCCACAGGAATTGTAATGGAAACTGATTGGGTAAAATCACAAACACCCGGAGTTGTTCCGGTAACCGAATAGTTAAAAGTACCCGATCCTGGGTTTACACTGAGTACATTAGCATTCTGACCAGACACAATACCCGGCCCAGTCCATACATAGCTGTTGGCTCCTGAGGCGGTGATTGTTGCTGGTGAGCCGCACACATTGTTAGTGGTGGTGAACTGTGCCTGAGGCTTCTGGGAAATCACAACATTATTGGCGGCAACACTACAGGTTCCACTGGTAACTTGAATGGTATATGTCTGTGGCGGAAGAGCTTTGCTGTTGAAACTTGCACCGGATGTCGTTCCACTGTCAACCGTTGCGCCATTGGAATCAGTAATGGTATACTGATATGGCGATGGAGCTGAAGTGGACACTACAAGTGCCTGGGTTGTACAAATGGCAGCATTCGGCGAAGACACTGTAAAAGTGTTGTCGCTGATGGCTGTTGTCTGCGAAAAGCTACATCCTGAGATTTCATCATTTACCACAATGGAATAGGTTCCCGCTCCCAGAGCAGTCTCCGCGTAGGAACCGGGAGCACGCGTGATTGCCGATCGAAAGACAGCAGGGCCGGTGATAAAATAAGAGAAGGTACTGGTGGCAGGGCTCGTAATGGTGAGATCAAGTTTGCCGGTAGTCGTGTTGCATGCCGTCGTATTGGTTGGTACTGCGGTGAAAACAGGTGAACCTTTGATACTGATGGTTAATTGATCGGTAACATTGCAGGTAGTGAATGGGTCTGTCACCGTAACTGAATACACAAAATTTCCAGTAGTCGTTGTAGTGACAGCCTGTGTCTGCGTAGCTCCTGAAGCTGCACCGTTGATGGTCCATGCGTAAGTTGCACCTGGATTCTGGGCGTCCAGCGCAAGTACAAAACCGTTTTGGCAAACGGTTTGATCCGGCCCCAGCTCAACCTGAGGTCTGTTATCCACCACGATTGATTGCCCCTGACTGGTACAACCAGAACTGTTGGTAACCGTCACTGCATAGACGCCCTGCGTATTGACAACGATCTGCCTGGTTGTTTCCTGAGTGGTCCACGCATAGGTAAGCCCAGGGAGGCCGGGTGAATTCGCATCCAGCGTCACGGCACCGGTACATAGCGCCACAGCCGGAAGGATGGTTGGCCTTGGTGGTGGGGCAACGATGGTGATAGGTTTGATCAAAGTAGTATCCAACCCGCATCGATTCGTCAGCTTCATGGATACAGTATAAGTGGCCGGCGCAGCATACAGATGCTTAGGGTTGCCCGTATTGTCTCCACCGCCATCTCCAAAAGACCAAAGGAAGTTGTCAATTGCATCCGTTGGCGTACCGCTGAACTGTGTCGAGTCTCCGAGACATACTCCTGCAAAATCGAGAGAAGGACCGCCAGTTGCATTGGCGTTGTGGCGAACGAAGTTTGGCAATCCAAGTCGGCTGGTGGTGCCAGCAGCAAGCTTGAAGGCTGCAAAAGTAACCGGCGAAATCGCTGTTGTATCCTCAACCGCCTGGATTCTTGCCAGTGCATCGGTCCCATTCACGGCCACATACATATTCCCGTCGGGGGCAGTTTGAATCGCTCCAAGCTCTGATCCGTTGGTAACCTTATTGCGAAAATAGGGATGCTCAAGCGAGTCCAGAAAGTACTCATAAATCGTGGACGGCGTCGGTGAGCCTTTAACTGTGGCGAAGACTTTGTTACCGCCCTGAGATATTTCAATTCCGTATACTTGCCCCACAGGATCCTTGAGGTCAATTCTCCTGTAATTTGTCAGGTGCCCGGTAGAGTCATTCAGATGAAATAACTCGATGTAATTGCCCACCCCAGGATCGGCATAAGCGACAGCCAGCGTATTGTTGGCGCCGAGTTTCATATAGCCCTCGCCCTGAGGCCTCGATTGTATCGAATGGTCTGAGCCTATGCTGGTCAACACAGGATCACCAATGCCAGCCGATGAAACTGCATACGCTCTGAAGGTGTTGTTACCATATTCATGAGCGATCACCCATCTTGCGTTGGCTGTCAGACGCTCCGTGCTCCTGGCGAACAAGGGAACTTTTTGTTGTACGACGGCCCCCAGTCCTCCATTCTGCTTCAGATCAAACAGCGAGTAATACATCATGTTGCCCGATGTCCCATTGATGGCCTCCATCGTAAAGATGTAGTACAACGTTTCATCGCCGGGCACTGCCACGATGAGAGCTGATTGCGACGACAATGGATCGCCACCTATTCCTGAGGCTATCAATTGATCATTCTTGTTGAAAACCTGATCTCCATCGGTATAGAAGATAACCTTGCCATTCCGGTCACATGTTATTGCAACGCCCTCAGGGGCATTGAGCGTTCGTGGACCCGCGGCAAGTGCTTGTGCTGGCTGAAGATTGAAATCAATCCCTGCCTTGTCACCGAAATACCAAATATTGGCTCGTTGGTCCTGAAGCAGGTACTCTTTTACATTTACTCCTGCATAGGCACTGCATCCCCCTGCATCCTGCACAACCACGTAGTAGTACCCCGCCGAATCCGGAGTAAGCGTTGGCCCTGTATCTCCATTTGACCAGGTATACGATACAGGATTACCACCCTGCACTTTCACTTTTACGCTGAACTGCTTTGGCGATGAGGTTCCTCGTGGCGGGGGGAACTCACTGCGGCATGCGGTTGTATCCTGCACGAGTTGTAGTTGCATGGCATTCGCACTGATATTCACCGCCTGGGTTGCCGTTTTGGATTGCCCCTGAAAGAAGGCTGTGAGTGTAACGTTGAAAGCCTGTGCTTGCTGGTAAGTGTATATCGGGCTCCATGCGGTGGTATCTCGGCCATCGCCAAAATCCCAATGCAGACTATCCGCTCCTGGTGTGACCGTCGGATAGAACGAGGTAGGTGCATTCTGACAGGTGCCGGATGTTGTAAACGATACCACCAATTGTACAGTATCCCTTGGCAAGAGCGCCGGAAACTGCTGGCCATTCATATCAGCGGAACCAAATAACGATGTTGAATAGCGGACTTTGGCGGCAGCAGAATCGGTGTCAAGGATCTTTCCAAGGAGAAACGGGCCACCCGCTGACGCCTGGTAGAGGTGATAGATTGCGCTGTCGGGTGCCATCTGCAGGCCATAACTGCGGAAGACGGTTGACGGAAGAATGGAAGTCAATGAGTTGGCCGGTGTGTTGTAATCGAACTGAAGGACGTTGCCTGCCACCCCCGCATCTCCAAATACCGAGTAGTAGAGGTAATCACCATTTAGTGACCATTCTATGTCGTATATCGCCTGATTGTTGGTGGTGATTACCGCAGAATTGAAGATATAACGATCAAAAGCCAATGCACCAGTGGCGTCATCGAAAGTGAGAACGATGGCATCCACGTTGGAAGTTTGGGAGGCAACGGCGAGTTTCTTCTTTCCTGCATGCCATGCAAAGTGGTCTGCTGTCATCGGAAGCCCCAGCCCGGTCGTGGTAGTTGTGGTGAAAGGTCCGGCAGGGTAAGTGGCAGCATTGATCAATGTAACAGAGTAAGATTGCGAACTGACTTGTTGGGTAATGAGCCAGAAGTCACTTCCATTGGCGTGGGGTAATACAATCATGGCTTCAGAACGATTGGTCAAACCAGGAATGGCCACATTCTTGGAAGCCTCCAGATTGCCAAGTGCCGGAGCCGGGAAGAGTGCATTGCCAAAAAGACTCATGTCTACTACGCTGTAACTGACGATGCCACCTGTGGTGTTGAGTGCTGTATTGGTGAAGACATAGTATTTATTAGTCTGACCTGGGACAGCCGCAATAGCCACGGCCTGGTTGCCCGCGGGATTGGCGTTCAGCCCGGAGCCATTTGGCATGATCTGGTGAGTAAGGTCAAAGACGTTGGCGCCATCTGTGTAGAAGATCAGATTGGCATTGGAGGGATCTGATGCAGTCGCATTACCTGCTGTACCAAAGGGTGTCGCTTTGCCCGGTTGCAGTGTTGCCTTTCCGGTTACACGGTTGAAGCGAATGCCTGAAGTAGAATTGCCAAAGTACCAGTTGTTTCGGGACAATGACTGGCTGTATGTGTCAATGCCTGCGCACATGAACAACACCCATAACCCAACCTTTATCTTCAACCCTAAGTAGTTCATTGTATGACCAGATCAACCCACTGATGAGTACTGCATTCCTTGCAAATTGAAAACGCGCAAACCGTGCTAAAGTATATATTTTGAACCAAAAAAACGTTATGACATAGTCCGATGTTTATTCAGAGCGACGACTGGACGCCGAAGTCGATTTTTATTAAACAAATTATTCGATTTACTTTGTTGATCATGCCTATCTCCCGTCACCCCCGAAAGTCTAAAGTCTTCGCGGGCATTTTTTTATCAACAGTATTAATGCTGCTCTGCAGTACATGGGTAACTGCCCAGGACCCCCAGTTTTCCCAGTTTTATGCAGCTCCATTGTACCTCAACCCTGCCTTTGCGGGTTCTACCCAGCAAGCAAGAGCAGGGATCAACTATCGCAACCAATGGCCGTCCATTGATGCGAATTTTACGACAGTTTCCGCCTATGCGGATGTGTACCTGGAAGACAAGAACAGCGGCATCGGAGCGATCGTAACACGAGACTACGCCAACGTAGTGGGGCTGCAGTCAATCAGCCTGGGTCTGCAATACGCCTACCAGTTGAGCATTACCAAGAAACTCTCGTTTCGTCCCGGTGTTCAGGTAGCCGTGTACAACCGATCTGTCAACTTCAACCGGCTTGTTTTCGG
Organism: Cyclobacteriaceae bacterium; assembly: GCA_019694905.1. Lineage (GTDB taxonomy): Bacteria > Bacteroidota > Bacteroidia > Cytophagales > Cyclobacteriaceae > ELB16-189. The sequence continues at coordinate 10,932 of JAIBBB010000034.1, read as the reverse complement.
CGATCAGTTTGACCCACTTACCGGTGATATCAAGGGGGGGACTGCCGAACAACTCAATACTGGTCAGAGTATTTTCTTTCCTGATTTGACATTTGGTGGGCTCTTCTATACGCCGAATGCATGGTTGGGTTTTACGGCTAACCATATTACTCAGCCCAACCAATCCCTGATTGGCGGTAGCAGTGCTTTGCCAATGAAACTCAGTGGACATGCCGGTTGGAAGTTCTTTCTCCGCCCTGGTGTAGTTGGGAGTGGAATTTATGCCAGACCCAGTGAGCGCAGTATTGCACCAGCCATTCAATACCGTCACCAGGGCAATTTTGATCAGATGGATCTTGGACTGTACTTCACTTTTGAACCTTTAATTATTGGTACCTGGTACAGAGGCGTACCCTTCAAGAATCTCAATGGCATCATCAATAATGAATCAATTGTAATTCTGGTTGGGCTGACGAAGCGGGGTAAGAACGACTCCTTCAATGTTGGCTACAGTTACGACTACACGATCTCCAAACTGGGTCCCAGCAGTGGTGGGGCACATGAATTCAGTCTGGTTTACACCTGGCCGATAAGAAATCCAAGAAAGCCAGCCAAGGACAAGTTGATTATCCCCTGCCCCAATCCCAATTTCTAGTTCCGGGCAAAGCCCAAAAAAAAGGACCAGCTTTCGCCAGTCCTTTGTGTAGTTATTATCGAAGAAGCTTGATTAATCGCGATTATAACTGTCTCTGCGGAATCCACCACCGCCAGAGCGGGGACGGTCCTCACGCGGGCGAGCCTCGTTCACAACAAGACTCTTGCCGAGGAAATCCTTACCGTTCAGCTCATTGATAGCCTGACGGGCCGCACCTTCATCCGCCATCTCGACAAAACCGAAACCGCGGCTGCGCTGTGTTACTTTGTCCATGATGATCTTTGCAGAGGTGACTTCCCCGTGCTCTGCAAACAACTGCCGCAATTGGTCTTCCGTGGCCTTCCAGGGAATGTTGGCTACATAAATGTTCATTTTTGTTTTTGAAATTAAGTGATAAAAATTTAGTGCTAATTCAATAACCTCAACCGGAGGAACAAAAGGGAAATTAGTGTGCCGTCAGACAAGAATTATTCAATCAACGGGCAAATATATAATAATTCTGCAAATAACCTCCAAATTTTGAGTAAAGCCGGTTATTGATGCTCCAAAAACTACATAAAATGGGCTGTTTCTTTGAGATTCAGAGTTCAACACCTTTATTTGTGCTCACAATGAAACAAACCTTCAATCATCTGCATCATCATCACCAGAACCCTGGCGGTGCGGCAGCTCATTGAATAATCTTCAATACATCACAGGAGGCTTGCTGCAGTAGTAGCAAGCCTTTTTTATTTTCAAACGATCATCATCAATTCCATGGAAACGCTCTTACGTCTTGCCATTCAAAAGTCCGGTCGCCTGCAGGAAGGCTCTCTGGAGCTTCTCAAAGAAGCAGGGCTCGCAGTCAACAACAGCAGGGACCAGCTCAAAGCCCGTGCACGCAACTTTCCTGTTGAAGTGCTCTTTCTCAGAGACGACGATATTCCTCAGTATGTGGAAGATCAGGTGGCGGATGTCGGGATTGTTGGTGAAAACGTCTTTCTGGAAAAAAAACGCAGGAATCATATCATCCGAAAACTTGATTTCGCCCGATGCCGGCTTTCCATTGCCATTCCGAGAAGCGAACAGTACACCGGCATCACCTGGCTTGAAGGAAAGAACATAGCTACCTCCTACCCTGTTATCGTCAAGGACTTCCTTTCGAAACACGGAATCAGCGCAGGCATTCACGAGATCAGTGGCTCCGTTGAGATCGCTCCTGGAATTGGACTGGCTGATGCCATCTGCGATATCGTGAGCACCGGCAGCACCCTGCTCAGCAATGGTCTCAAAGAAGTCGAACAGGTTATGCGTTCGGAAGCGGTACTGATTGGAGGCTCCAGTCTGGAGCCGGACAAACAGGCGATTCTTGATAAATTGCTCTTCCGGATTGAAGCGGTGAAGTCTGCCCACAACAACAAGTACATCCTGCTAAACTGTCCTAATGAGGCCATTCAAAAGATCACCAGCGTAATACCCGGCATGAATAGTCCGACAATCATGCCTTTGAGCAAACCCGGCTGGTCTTCGCTGCACTCGGTAGTTGATGAAAACGATTTCTGGGAGAAGATTGACCTGCTCAAGTCTTTTGGTGCCCAGGGCATTCTCGTTATCCCGATAGAAAAAATGATCGCCTGAGCCATGAAAACTATCAGCAACCCGCCCAAAAAGGAATGGACCAGTCTGGTTCGGCGACCTGCGCTGGAACTCGACTACCTGGACAGCACTGTGCGGAACATCCTGCACCGGGTAAAGACCTCCGGTGATGCGGCGTTGATCGAACTTGCACAGCAATTCGACCAGGTAACGCTCAGCGAATTGCTTGTAACCCCGGCTGAACTGGCCGCCGCCGCTAATGCACTGCCTGACTCACTCAAGCAGGCAATAGAACTTGCGGCCCGGAACATTGAGACGTTTCACCGGGTTCAAACCTGCACGGAGGCGCCGGTAGAGACCATGCCTGGCGTGACATGCTGGCGCAGATCCGTACCCATTGAGTCGGTTGGCATTTATGTTCCCGGTGGATCGGCGCCGCTCTTTTCGACGGTTCTGATGCTTGCCGTTCCTGCACGCATTGCCGGATGTCAAACTGTGACAATGTGTACTCCACCTGGCAAAGACGGGACCATTCATCCAGCTATTTTATACGCTGCCTCGATATCTGGGGTGACCCAAATCTGGAAAGTTGGTGGCGCGCAGGCAATCGCAGCCATGGCCTACGGAACGCAAAGTATCGGAGCTGTTTGCAAGATTTTTGGACCGGGCAATCAGTTCGTTACCAAGGCGAAGCAGCTCATCAATGCAGACGGCATTGCAATTGACATGCCGGCGGGTCCCTCTGAAGTATTGGTAGTAGCCGACGCCGCGGCCGATCCATCATTCGTCGCCGCCGATTTGCTCGCACAGGCCGAGCATGGTGCAGACAGCCAGGTGGTATTGCTGACCAACCATGATCCTCTTATCGGTAAGGTACAATCCGCCATACAGCGCCAATTAACTCATCTGCCCAGACAAGCCGTTGCGCAGCAGGCGCTTCAGAATAGTCTTGCCATATACTTCAGTCACAGGGAGGATATCACCGCCTTCTCAAACGCGTATGCCCCTGAACACCTGATACTCAACACAGCAGATGCAGATGTGTGGTCTTCAGCATTCACCAACGCCGGCTCAGTCTTTCTTGGCCCCTATACACCGGAATCAGCAGGTGATTATGCCTCCGGGACCAATCACACCCTGCCAACCAACGGTTCAGCGCGTGCCTTTAGCGGGGTATCCCTGGACAGCTTTGTAAAAAAGATAACTTATCAGCGCATTTCTCCTGCAGGGCTTCGCAACCTCGGACCGGCCGTTGAAATCCTGGCTGAGGCCGAAAGTCTGAAGGCACACAAAGAAGCCGTATCAGTCAGACTGAAGGCCCTGTGAGCACACACCATCGAAGTATGAAAACGATCGACCTGAAGAGAATCATTCGCCCCAACATCCAGTTGCTCAAACCGTATTCGTCCGCCCGTGACGAATTCAACGGCCAGGCGCAGGTGTTTCTTGACGCCAATGAAAGCCCTTTCGAGAATGGATACAATCGCTACCCTGATCCTCACCAGCGCGCACTGAAGGAACGAATCGCCGAACTGAAAGGAGTTCGTCCCGACCAGCTTTTTTTGGGCAACGGCAGCGATGAAGCAATTGATCTGCTCTACAGGATGTGCTGCATACCAGGTAAAAGCAACGTTGTGATCCCCTCACCCACCTATGGAATGTACACCGTATCGGCGGACATAAATGACATCGCTGTTCGGACAGTTCGACTTGGATCCGATTTTGACCTGGATGTAGATGCGATCCTGGGTAAGGTGGATGAACACACCCGCTTGATCTTTCTCTGCAGTCCCAACAATCCCACCGGCAACCTGCTGGATGCAGAGAAGATAGCATTTATCATGAGCGAATTTGATGGATTGGTTGTGATTGATGAAGCTTACATTGACTTCACTGGCCAGGACAGCTGGACTCAGTGGCTGAATCAATTTCAGAACCTGGTAGTCCTGCAAACACTTTCCAAGGCATGGGGAATGGCCGGACTCAGGCTTGGCCTTGCAATGGCCAGCGCCGAACTCATCCGGTATATGGATCGGGTCAAACCACCATATAATATCAGTTCCGCCACACAGCACCTCGCTCTTTCACAACTATCACAAGTCGGACGCAAGGATGAATGGGTTGCCTCAATTGTAAAAGAACGGGCGAGGCTCCGGCAGGACCTCGAGCGCATTTCCCGGGTGGAAATGATCTACCCCTCCCAAGCCAATTTTATTCTGTGTAAAATGCAAAATGCTGCGGCGGTGTATGAATACCTGATTGCCCATGGGGTGGTTGTGAGGGATCGCTCTGCAGTGGCAGGTTGTGAAAACTGCCTCCGGATATCTGTGGGCACTCCAGAAGAAAACACACTCCTCATTGAATTGATGAAACGCTATGCATAAGGTACTATTTATTGACAGAGACGGAACACTGATCGTTGAACCACCCGACGAACAGATTGATAGTCTGGAAAAACTCGAGTTCTACCCTGGTGTGATCACCTGGCTGGGGAGGATAGTCCGTGAAACTGACTTCAAACTGGTGATGGTGACCAATCAAGATGGGTTGGGCACTTCAAAGTTTCCTGAGGAGACCTTTTGGCCGGCCCATGAGAAAATGATGAGAATACTGCAAAACGAAGGAATTCACTTCACGGCTGTCCACATTGACAGATCCACGGCTGAGGAGAATAAACCGACGCGCAAACCCGGCACCGGGATGCTGGGTGCCTACCTCACCGGCCTTTATGACCTGTCAGGTTCATTTGTGATAGGTGACCGACTCACCGATGTCAAACTGGCCGCCAACCTTGGTGCAAAAGGAATTCTGATAGGTGACAACGCACTGGATGCGCAAGTGGACCAACAAGGCTTGAGAGGCCACTGGTCGCTTACCACCCAAAGCTGGGAAGATATCTATCGGCACGTTGGCGGATCAAGCCGGACGGCCCGGGTTCACCGGAAGACCAGAGAAACGGATATTCAGGTAGATATAAATCTCGATGGCAACGGGACGGCGAAGATTTCTACGGGGTTGGGTTTCTTTGATCATATGCTCGAGCAGGTTGCCCGTCACGGCATGATCAACCTTCAAGTTATGGTAAAGGGTGATCTGCACATTGATGAACACCACACCATAGAAGATACTGCGCTGGCTCTGGGTGAGTCTGTGCTGACTGCGATGGGCTCCAAGCGCGGCATCTCCCGATACGGATTCCAGCTTCCAATGGATGACTGTCTGGCTGCTGTGTCACTCGATTTTGGCGGGCGGCCCTGGCTGGTCTGGGATGCCTCCTTCTCCCGGGAGAAGATTGGAGAGATGCCCACAGAGATGTTTCTGCATTTCTTCAAGTCATTTTCAGATGCTTCCAAATGCAACCTCAACATCAAGGCCGAAGGCCAGAATGAACATCACAAGATCGAAGCAATATTCAAGGCTTTTGCCCGCGCGATGCGTATGGCATTGGCCAAAGACGGGACTGATCATTTACCTTCCACCAAGGGTACACTCTGAATGAAACTCGCCGTGATCCGATATAATGCCGGGAATGTCCAGTCTGTCTCCTATGCACTGGAACGGCTGGGTGTTGACTTTGTGATGAGCGATGATCCCGAAACCATCATGGGCGCTGATAAAGTACTGTTCCCCGGGGTTGGTGAAGCCAGTACCACCATGGAATACCTGAGGAAGTACAATCTCGACCAACTGATACCGGCCCTCAGACAACCCGTACTGGGCATTTGCCTCGGCATGCAGTTGCTCTGTCGTTTTTCCGAGGAAAATAATACGCATTGCCTGGGAATCATTGATACCGTCGTAAGGAAGTTCAAGGCGGATGAAACGCATAAGGTTCCGCAAATGGGATGGAACAATCTGGTGCAGGTTCGCGACTGGATCCCTGCGCAACTTGAACAGTCATTCGCCTACTTTGTGCACAGCTATTTCGTACCCGTTTCTGAATACACATCAGCCACCTGCGAATACGGAGTGGACTTCAGCGCGGCCATCCGCCACAAGAATTTCTATGCGGTTCAGTTTCATCCGGAGAAATCAGCAGCAACCGGGCAATTGATATTGGAAGCATTTCTCAAGAGCTGAGCCCATGTACCTCATTCCCGCAATCGATATTATGGATGGACACTGCGTCAGACTGACGCAAGGGTCCTATGACAACCGGAAAACTTACCACGAGGATCCTTTGACGGTGGCCCTTGCCTTTCAAACAGCCGGTCTGCAGAGGCTCCACCTCGTTGATCTTGACGGCGCAAAATCAGGAAAGGTGAAAAACTGGCAAGTGGTTGAATCACTGTGTGACCAAACCAGTCTCACCATTGATTTCGGAGGTGGAATACAGCAGGATGGCGACATCGGGCGACTTTTTGAACTGGGTGTACATCAGGTTAATATTGGAAGCAAGGCAGTAAAAGATCCGGTCACCGTGATGCGTTGGATGGATCAATTTGGCCCCGAACGCATCATCCTGAGTGCCGATGCACGTAATGGCAGAATTGCAGTTGACGGGTGGCAGTCAGACGGCGGGCTGGACCTTTTCCAATTCATACAACAGTATCACAATGCGGGAACAAGGTTTGTGACTTGTACCGACATTGAGCGGGACGGCATGATGGGAGGTTCCAACACGGCGCTCTATGCCCTCCTGATTGAACGTTTTCCCGACATCCATCTGATTGCAAGTGGTGGCGTCAATTCGATTGCTGACCTTGAAAAACTCTCCTCAGCGGGCCTATATGGAGCCATTGTTGGGAAGGCAATCTACGAGGGGCATCTTACACCTGATGATCTGGCGCAATTCCAAACCCGGCACACATGTTAACCCGCAGAATCATTCCCTGCCTTGATATCAAAGACGGGCGCACCGTAAAGGGCACCAATTTTGTATCTCTGCGCGACGCAGGAGACCCGGTAGAACTTGCTGCCACCTATGCGAGCAAGGGCGCAGATGAGCTTGTCTTCCTCGATATTTCAGCTACCCAGGAAAAGCGCAAAACACTCACCACACTGGTACGGAGTATTGCGCGCGAGATCAACATCCCCTTTACAGTAGGTGGTGGTATTTCCACTGTCGAAGATGTCGGCGCGTTGCTGGATGCAGGAGCCGACAAGATCAGCGTCAATTCAGCCGCAGTTTCTGAGCCCAGGATTATCAACGAGCTTTCAAGAGCATTTGGTGCGCAGTGCATAGTTGTCGCAATTGATGCCAGAAAGGTAGACAACCAGTGGTTGGTACACACACATGGCGGGACTAAACCTACCGCTCACCGCTTGTTTTCATGGGCGAAGGAATGCGTGGAACGCGGCGCTGGTGAGATTCTGTTTACCAGTATGGACCACGATGGCACCCGAAAGGGCTTTGCGATCGACCCACTGCTGAAGCTGCATACGCTCCTTCCGGTGCCTGTGATTGCCTCCGGGGGTGCAGGATCCATGCAACATTTCGTTGAAGTGTTCACACTGGCGAGAGTGGATGCGGCGTTGGCTGCCAGCATCTTCCACTATCGTGAAATTGAAATACCAGACCTTAAACTCGACCTGCGTAAGAACGGCATTAACGTACGACTATGAACATCAATTTTTCCAAGAACGGAGGACTCATTCCCTGTGTGGTTCAGGATGCAAGGACCCAGGTCGTCCTGATGCTGGCCTACATGAATGAGGAAGCCTATCTCACATCGATACGGGAACAAAGGCTGACATTCTACAGCCGAAGCCGTCAGCGGTTGTGGACAAAGGGTGAGACATCAGGCAACTTTCTGAAGCTCGTTGAATTCAAACTGGATTGTGACCAGGATACTTTGCTCGCGAAGGCCATACCTGCGGGACCGGTATGTCACACGGGCAGCGACACCTGTTTCAATGAACGCAACATCGCGCCTGGCCTCCAGTTTCTTGAAGACGTAATCACTGAGCGAAGGCTAAATCCTAAAGAGGGTTCTTACACCAACAAACTCCTGAACGCAGGCATCAACAAGATTGCCCAAAAGGTAGGTGAAGAGGCCGTTGAACTGGTGATTGAATCTAAGGATCAGAATGACGAGTTGTTTCTGAACGAAGCTGCAGACCTCATGTATCACTATCTGGTACTACTTCAGGCAAAAGGTAAAAACCTGAACGATGTGGTTACAGTCCTTCAAAAAAGACACGGCTAGCTATTGCTGCACAACGAGGTCTCCGTGCCTCGGGTACAATTTAAGATAGGAAAGCTTGTAGGTTATCTTTCTGGTTTTGATGACCTCTGTTCTGATCCCTTCAAAAACTTCAGGCAGGTTGTCGGTCGCAAACGTAAAATTCAACTCTGGTCCCTTCTGTTGAAAGTGACGATAGATAAATCCCTTTCCTTCTGAGATCCTGCTGAACTCACCCATCACCGGATAGTTGGCTGCTATTCCGCCTGTGAGGGATAACTCCATGAATTCCCTTGAACTACTGAGGTCGTCTTTGATGACAACCACCTTGGCATAGTTGTCCTTGCGCATAATCACTTTGTCTCTTTCAATGCCGGAGAAGAAACCCCTTTTCGTCTTCACGATCAGGCAGGAAACCTGATAGATACCCTCAACGGGGTCCGGCTTGCGATCTTTGTCCATATACCGTTTGACAAGTCCTTCAAAGTCGACGGTCTCGTAGGGTATTCGCTTTCTCACTGGTCCCGTCACCGGCACCATTACACACGATGACAGACTCAGGGCTGTCGTGAGAATCCACGCATATCGCAGGAACCTAAAACTCAATATCTTCATACTTACCTTGTATGCATGTACGACAGGACAATTTTCCGCGAAGGGCAGACGGCTTGAAAAGGGATTTCCCCATCAACATGCGAACGCATTCCTGAATCCCCTCAGTGATGGAAGGATGAGGATGTACACACTCGGCAAGTTCTTCAATGCCCTTGTTCATGGAGATCAATACAGCAACCGCCTGGATGGCGCTTGATGCCTGATTTCCCACCACTTTCATGCCAAGTATCTTCATGTGTGCGTCGTTGGTCACCAGCAGTTTGATAAAGCCCTGCGTATTCCGCTTGGCTATCGCCCGGGGGATGGTCGCATACTCCAACGTAACCACCTTGTAATCAAGCCCCTTTTCGCGCGCTTGCGTTTCATTCAGTCCCACGCCTGCCACTTCCGGACTCAGAAACATGATGGTGCTGATATTTTCATACACCAGCTTTCGGTCTGGCTGACCAAAAATCCGCTCCACCGCATATCTGCCTTCAAGTTCACCCACGTTCACAAGCGAAATGTCTGCAGTCAGGTCGCCGACTGCATAAATGTTGTCGACGTTGGTTTGCGTATCATTATTGTCGATGCCCCGCTTACCCATACTGATGCCCACTTCGTCTGCCCAAAGGCCTTCCAGATTGGATACCCTACCCACCGATATCAGTGCCTTTTCCACGTTGAATGTTTCGTGCCTGCCATCGGTAAACTCCAACTCATACTCCACCCTGTCATTGATGGTCTTCATGCTTACCAACCGGGAATTGCGATGGATATGCACCCCATTATTCTCCATGTTGCGTTCGATGATACGGACCACGTCTTCATCCTCAAAAGGAAGGATGCGGTTGCCTTTGTCTATCAGGTACACCTTCGTTCTGCCGAAACCGCTGAAGATCGTTGCATACTCACAACCAATCACACCTGCTCCCACAATCACCATGCTCTCGGGAAAATCGGTCATGTCTTCAATCCCCTCACTGGTCATGACTGCCCTTTCGTCTATTGGTAATTCAGGCAGGTACCGGGGGCGGCTACCTGTCGCCAAAATGATATAATCTGCCTCAACCCGCTCAGGCTCACCCGCGCCGGCAATCTCGACCACGTGCCTGGACACTACCCGCGCCTCCCCTTTGCGATAGGTCAACATCCCCTTATAGGACGTTTCAGCCAGCCTGGCTATGTGTTCGTCAAGCAGGTTTCGTCGTTCAAGCACAGCACGCCTGACCTCAGCCTGTATCTCCCGATAATTCATCACGGGCGCTTGCAGGTTGTACCTGCGCAGGTTCTTGCGAAAAGTGGATGCTTCCCTCGAAAGTTCCCACCAGGTTTTGGAAGAGAGGGCACCGTTGGTGACACCGGCACCACCTACCAGGTTTCGTTCGATCAACAGGATTTTCTTTTTGAAGTCCAATGCGCGCATCGCAGCTGCATATCCGGATGGTCCGGCACCAATAACTACAAGGTCATACTTCTCCATCCAAAAAGAGGGTTAACTATCCAAATATACTTTTATGACACTAATAGAAGGGAATGCTGGCTGGATTTTTGAATGTACATTTGTTGGTGTCATGAGCGATATCCAGGAAATAGACCAGCGATTGTTATTGTTTCTCAATGGAGTAAACAGCGACACCCTGGACATCTTCATGATGACTGTAACCAAGATCCTCACCTGGCTGCCACTGTATGCCTGGTTGGTATTTGCCTTGTTTAAGCACTACCGAAAAGATGCCTGGTATCTGCTCTTATCTGCCGCGCTGGTGATTGCGATCGCGGACCAGGTCACATCTTCATTCATGAAGCCATACTTCCAGCGACTCAGGCCCTCTCATGATCCTGATGTAGCTCCCTACTTGCACCTGGTAAGGGATTTTGACGGCACCCTCTACCGGGGCGGACTCTATGGGTTTGCTTCGGGGCATGCTGCTGTTACATTCGCCGTTGCAGTGTTCTCCTGGTTGCTGTTGCGCGGTGCTTCCCAATGGTGGGCGCTGCTCT
>JAIBBB010000033.1 GCA_019694905.1 Cyclobacteriaceae bacterium | reverse complement strand
AAAAGAACATCGCTGTTCGCGCCCTGCAAAATGACCTGCAACTAAAGAACCCACCATTCGTTATCGAGTGCTTCGATAACTCCAATTTGCAAGGGACCAATCCGGTAGCCTCCATGGTACGATTTGCTGATGGAAAACCGAACAAAGCAGGATACAGGCATTTCAATATCAAAACCGTCGTCGGGCCAGATGACTTTGCTTCCATGAATGAAATCGTCCGGCGACGCTATCAGCGTCTCCAGGACGAAGGCAGCGAACTACCCGATCTCATTGTTATAGACGGAGGCAAAGGGCAACTTCACAGTGCCTGCGACGCTTTGCGCAATCTTGGGCTCTATGGACAAATCCCGATAGTAGGAATCGCCAAGAAATTGGAAGAAATCTATTTCCCCGGCGATCAATTGCCCCTGCATCTTAGCAAGAAATCACAGGGCCTCATGCTGCTACAGCAAATCCGGGATGAGGCCCACCGTTTCGCCATCACGTTCCACCGGCAAAAGCGAAGCACCAGCAGCCTCCAGACTGCCATGAATGAGATACCGGGAATAGGATCAGCAACCATTGACAAACTTCTTAAAACCTATAAGTCATGGAAGAAGATCAAAGAACTGCCATTTGACGAATTGGTGACACAGGTTGGTGAATCCAAAGCACACAAAATACTGGAGGCAATAAAAAAGGAGGCCTAAGCCTCCTCTTCATGTTCATTCAACATCGGAGATCAATACTCCCAGAGGTTGTGCTCGCGCTCCATCAATTTCATCTCCTCCCATTCACGCGCCCAGACGGACTCGCGGTAAGGGCGGTTATTGGCAGTATAAATGTCCTCGATCTTGTCATCGTCAGGGTTCTCAACCTTTTCAATCACTCCGTGGAAAAGACGAAGCAGGAATGCATCAGCATAGTTCTTGTTTTCGGCAGTATTCTGTCGATTGAACCAAACTGCATCATCCGGGTGGTTGCGGAACAATTTTTCCAAATCCCTGTACTTGAAAGTACCGAGAGGGCGATAAACGTTTGTATTCAGGTCAAATGCAAACAGTTCCACTGAAAGAATATCATAGTAAAGGCGTGAACGACGCTTGTCAAAGATCACATCCTCCACCAAAGTCATCCGGTAAATCTCGGAAGGAAGGAACCTAACAGCCTGCCCAGCAGTAGTAACAGTCCACTCACTTGTCGAGACATCGGGGGCTTTACCCTTACTGTCAACCTGTGCCTCATAGTTCCTGCCCTTAAAGCTAACCTGGTCGCCCTGATAAAAATCCTTAGCCGGATCCCAAGGCAAAATGTTAGGGTTTGCCTGCTGAGCCACCATATTATCGTTGAACTTCTGCTTATCCATCTTGCTGGTAAGTGAGTCGTTCTCGTACACATCAGCAAGCTCTCCTGAGGCAACTGCGTCAATGATCAATTTAGTAATCTCATTGCCCTTGGCGAAAAAGCCTTTGTTCTGCTTTTCCTTCAGGTCGACAACCCTCCAGACCTTTACTTTATACAATTGCTCGTATTTAGGAATACGCTGCAATGAATTTGGATTGATCTGGCCGTCAGACTCCTGAGAAAAAGCCACGCTCCACAAGCCAACTAAAGACAGCGCAAGAATTGATCGTTTGATCATTGTTTAAGGATTAAAAAAATTATTGTACGGGGATGTTGATTACTACTGAAGGGCCAATATCAACCTTTTCATCCTCGCCTTTAAAGGTTCTTCTCGTTACAGTTTTTATATCAAGTACAATCCGGTCGCCAGGACGGAATTGCGAACGCCATGCATTCAGATCCAACGACTCCGATGTAGCATTTATTGTTGCCACCTGAGAGGTTCCGCGGGCGAGGATAACCTGCATGCTGCGGATACGATACTGCGCATCCTTTGGAACCTCCGTTTTGAAGTTCTCCTCAGGCTCGGCAGATACGCGCAGACCTGTTGTTGCAGCACCTCTCACGCCATTCTTCAGGTCTACTTCCTTACCACTGTTTTCACGGGCCACGATATGTGGCTTAGGAATGGGCTTTACGTCAAATGGCTGATTGCCAATAAGAACGCCGCCATTCAGGACTCCTACTGTCACCTTGCGGTCTGTAGGTATGATGGTAACACGACCAGGCTTATCACCACCTATCACCTCTGCTCCTTTGGCATTGAATGAAGGGTTGTAATTTGAGCCGAGGGTAGGAACCTCGATGTTCACAAGGTTACCGCAGTTCATGTAGAGCGTAGGTGCATTACCGGTAGTTACCTTAATCGTTGGCTGCACCACCGTATAATCAATGCGACGCTTGATCGGTTCCTTGCCAGCACCAGGGCGAATTTCTGCCTCAAAGGTCTGCTTCGACAAACCATTCGGATCAAAACTCGGGGCGGTAGCCGTAAACTCAACCTTGGCCATTTTGATGCCAGTCTCGTTGTCAAGGCTTACAATCAAGGGTGAGCCATTGCGGAACATTTCAGGAGTGACACCGGAAGAAGCGCCAGCCATAAACAAACGGCCTTCGTATTTCGCGCCAGCAGCAACAACTGAAGGTCCGATAACCATCGGAACCACTTTGTCAAACTTGATCAAAGCGCCTTCCGCAATTGCATTAAGCGTGTCCAAAGCTGCGGCCTCATGCTCCAGAATCTCGGATTGCATCTGAGTAATGGAAGTGATGGCAGCAATGGTGGGTGTTCCTTCAAATGAAAATTCAAGGAATCCCTTGTCTTTGTGCGTCTTATTGTTCTTGAACTCCTCGTAATCGGCCGCCGTCTTGGTCAGTCGGGCAGGCTTAAGTTTATTGTCAGTCAGTTCAACCAGTTTCTTCACATAGTCATCGAGGACTGTTTCATAGTCCTTTCCGAGTTTCGGGTTACGGGGATCGAGCAGTTTTTCTTCCGCGATGTTGGTGTTGAGCACCAACTCCTCACCCTCCATCTTCTTCCCGTCATGACCTTTAGATATTTCCTCCTTGAGCACATCCATTTTAGCGAGGGTTTCTTTAGTAAGATCCCTGACTTTCTGAGCCTGCTCTTTGGCTTTGAGAACGTGTTCAGCAGAAGAAGTTGCGCCCAAAACGGCTTTCAACTTACTCTCATTCACGTTGTTCTCGTCATCGCGTAATTCAAGGAGCGTAGTATTGAGAATGGAGAATTTCTCCAATACGGCACTGCTAACGTTCAACGCCAACAATGCAGTAAGAACGAGATACATCATCCCGATCATTTTCTGCCTGGGCGTTTCTTTTCCACCTGCCATGGTTTCTAGATTTTAAAGGGTTTATAAACTCAACACCGGGTTAAGATTCGACACGCTTAGTTGCCTGAACCCTTCATCGCTGTCAGCATGCTGCCATAAACCTTGTTCAGTGAAGTCAGGTTGTCGGTCAGTTTGCCCAACTCAGACGTGAACTTGGTGGTGTTGTCACCTACCTTGGTCAGGCCCTGCATTGCGCCTGTGAGGCTCTCATAGAACTTGTTCATGTTCTTCACATGAGAATCGGCGTCTTTGAGTTCCATCTCATAAATAGTGTTGAGCGCAGCCAGGTTCTTGGTAACCTTCTGCACTTGTGCGTGGTATTCGCTGGTGTCCTTGGATGCATCAGCCATGGCGGTAACGGCCTTCATTGCAGTACCATAAGACTTGTTCATTTCACCCAATGAGGCAGAAGCAGCTTGCACATTCTTCGCATACTCGTTGGTTGCCACAGCGGCATTGGAAAGATTGCTCATCTGTGATGCAGATGTAGCCAGATTAGTAAGGCCCTTGCCCAGATTATCCAGCAGGTTCTGATCCACTTTGGCTGTTTTCAACATTTCGTCAATCTTAAGCAGCGGAGACTCTCCACCTGCAGGGCGATTGCTTATTCGGGTAGGCTGTGCAGTCACAGTGCCTTCGAAATCTTCTGCGAGTTCTGGATATACTTTAGACCAATCCGGTTCTGCGTGCTTGGGTTCGAAGGCGCTCAGGAAGAAAATGCCGGCCTCTGTCAAAAGTCCTATCATCAACATTTCGTTTGCGCCAGCAAGGTGAAGGATCTTGAACAATGCACCGACGATAACAACTGCTGCACCAATACCATAGATTTTAGGCATAATGGTACCGTACAGTAGCTCCATGAATCCGCCTTTTTTCTTTGCCATTGTAGTTAAGGGTTAAGTTTTTCCAATTGGGTGGTTAAATATAGCCAGACTTTTTAATTATTAAAATTCACGACCGGATGAGCGTCCGAGGTGGGTCATCGCGCAACGGAAGCCAATGTAAGCGCGAACGGAATCCTTGTATTCGTACGTGCGGGTACCGGTTTCAAGGAAGTATGCCACGTCTTTCCAGGAGCCACCGCGGATTACTTTCCGGGGCGGAATCTTGGCGTTGAATTTCTTGCTGTTGGGATCTGTGCGAGGGTCGATATACTCCGGGTTCAAGTCCCAAACTGTAGGCACAGATGCCGGGTTGAAATCATCGAGACACCACTCAGAGACGTTACCAGATGTATCGAAGAGACCGTAGTCATTCGGGAAGTACGATTGAACCGGTGATGTGTAAGCAAACCCGTCATCGTAGAAGTTACCGCGGCCCGGCTTGAAGTTGGCGAGCATACAACCTTTAGAGTTACGGATGTAGGGGTTACCCCAGGGATACTTTGCCATATCGCGGCCACCACGTGCTGCGTATTCCCATTCTGCCTCTGAAGGCAGGCGGAATTCAGGCATCGGAAATTCGCCGATGGTCTTTCTGTAATCATTCAGGTAAGCCGTGCGCCATTTTCCGAAGAATACAGCGGCGTCCCAGTTTACACCTACCACCGGGTAATCATCATAACCAGGGTGCCAGTAGTAGTAGTCCTGCACAGGGTCACCCATGTGGTGAGAAAAATCGCGCACCCAAACAGTGGAGTCAGGATAGTACTTCTTCTTAAAGGTCTCAACATCAACGGTTTCAAAGCCTTCGATGGTCCCATTATCAACCAGGAAGAAATTGGTGAACTGGCGGTATTCATTGTTGGTGATCTCAGTGTCATCCATAAAGAATGGCCCAATGGTCACCTGCTTGTTGAAATTGATCTGCGTGGACGCAGGATCTTCGTCTGCCTGCCCCATGTGGAAAGTGCCGGCAGGGATCGGTACCATACCGTATGGAATGGTCATCACCCAACCTTCGCGGTTGGGAACGCCCACCAGTTCGCCAGAGTCACCTCCCTTTTTGCCTTTGCCGCCGATGCCAAGCAATCCGCAACTGGAGAGGGTTAACGCCAACAGTGCAAAAGCCAATAGACCATAGTACCGTTGAGAAATCACAAGCTTCATATTTAGTCGTTTCAAGTCTGATGAGTGTTCGATAATTAAAGAGCCATTGACCCGAAATTTATCTCTTTTGAGTCAACGAGGCTACCAAATTCCATAAATTCCAAAAAAAACCCAAATTTATTTTGTCTGTCAGTGCCGATAGCGTGGTGTCCTGATGATCTTTTTACCAGCCGGATTGACGGGTAACTCGTAGGTAAGCACGAGTTCATGGGAAGTAGCTGTCTTTGCCTTTTGATCCTTAACGACATAATCCAGTGAATATCCCAGTTTCAGGGCATTGTCTTTGAGCAGGCTGTATCCCATCAGCAAGGACACTGCCTCTGACTGACGAAACGATAAACCGCCCCACATCTTGTCTTTGAGATAGACTATTCCACCAAGATTTACCGAGGTGGAATTGAAATCAGACTGAATCAGGGTTGTAAAAAGTAATCTCACATCAAAACTGACGTCATAATAATAGCCCCCGGTCAGGTACATGTGGTTCTGAAGCGCATTGCGTGCTGATGTCCCAAAACTGAACGATGACTTCACCAGGTGATTGAAACTGATCCCGGCATAGTACTTTTCCTTTCGGAAAAACACACCCGCAGAGATGTCCGGTCTGATCTGGGAATCCTTGCCACTGGTCTTGATCGCGGGATCAATTGGATCAATCGGGCGATACATTCCGTAGTTAATGGTTTGCATATATCCCCCAACCCGTACTCCAAAACTCAGCTTGCTGTCCTTAATGCCCATGTGATAGGCATAGCTTACTTGCGCTAAATCGTTGTTTTGCGGACCCAAAACGTCATGAACGATGTAGGCACCAAACCCACTGTTCAATTTGTAGATGGGCGTTGTCATACTCACCACCTGCGTGGTGGGTGCACCGCCGCCGCCGACTGTTGGGCTGTAGCCGAGCCATTGGCTTCGGTGCACAGCTGTCAACTTGGTCACACCATCAACACCCGCGAATGCAGGGTTGTAGTAGAGTTGATTGAACATGTATTGCGTGAACTGCGCGTCCTGCTGCCCAACCACTGACAGTGGCAACAACAGCATCAGCAATCCAGCCAAAAAATAATACTGTCTCATCATACGGCGAAAAACAGACTTAAAGATACTGTAATTCTTTCAACCCAATCAAATGGGATGTAATTAAAGTGTAATAAAATATGAATTACCGTAAGAACGTAAGAATGAACAACTTATTTGATTCCGTTCGCCCTCTTGATGTACAACTCAAGTGCTCCGGTCATGGAGGGCGCATTGGGGAGTGGCGCTTCGATGTCAAGCCGCAACCCGGCGTCCCGGACTGCCTTCGCGGTAGAAGGTCCGAAGGCTGCTATACGGGTATTGTTCTGTTTGAATTCGGGAAAGTTGGTAAAGAGGGAGTTGATTCCGGACGGACTGAAAAATGCCAGAATATCGTAAAACACATTTTTCAGGTCACTGAGATCTGCTGCGACTGTATGATACATGACTGCCTCTGAAAAATCAAAGCCGTTTGCTCTGAGATAATCAGGAATATCATTTTTGCGGATGTCGGAACATGGGAACAGAAACTTCTCGCTCTTGTGCTTCCTGATGAGTTCAAGCAATTCCGGCGTATCCTTCAGTCCGGAAAATATCTTGCGCTTGCGGATGACGATATACTTCTGGAGGTAATTGGATGTCTGATCTGAAATACAGAAGTACTTCATATCCGGCGGCATCTCAATTTTCAGCTCTTTGCAAATGGTGAAAAAATGATCAACCGAATGCCGACTGGTGAAAATGATGGCCGTGTGTTGCAGAATGTCGATCTTCTGCTTACGGAATTCCTTGAGCGGCACAGGTTCCACCTGTATGAAGGGGCGGAAGTCAACTTTCAGTTTGAACTTCTCGGCCAATTTCAAATAAGGGGAGTTCGGATCCGTTGGAGCTTCCTGCGTTACCAGAATGCTCTTCACCTTGAGCATCCTGTCATTCACCGCTTCTGCCATAAGAAAAACGAGTCGGGGTAAGGGCTAATAAATCAGGATTCGAATGAGTATCACCAACGGAAGTATTTCCGTAGCGCAAAGGTAGGAAAATAAATGAAAATACCGGAAGTGTGTTCTGCCCAATAATTTGAAGTAGATGATCAACACATACAAAATGCTCACCACCAGCACCGCAGTAACAAGACCTCCATAAAATCCTGTCGAGTTTCCTCCCAATGCAAAATAGACCAGACAGAGTATGGTAAGCGCAATGAACGTGAAGAAGAATAGTCGTATGAAATTGAAGAACTGAAGAGCCGTGGTATCACGAACATGAAACAAGACCGAAAGCAAATTGATCACAATCAGCTTGGCAACCAGGACCATCAGTATCACACAGGAAAGTGCAAGCCAACTCCACAGATTGCCCATCCACGTTGATTCCGAAAAATGACCGATTGCAGGCAACCTTCCCGGCGCAAAATGATAGAGCACCATCAACAGATAGGCTGAGCCCATCGCGCTGAATGCATAAAAGAGCAAATTGTTGCTCGAACCTATTCGGTTTGCAACCAGATTCTCTTCTCGCTCCTGCAGCGAAAACAATTTGATGAAATTAAGATAGTCCATCATCAATTGCGGATTGGACTGCATCAGCATTATGAATATTGTGAGCAGGCCCAGCGCCACAACGGTGGTGAAATAGCTGAACTGGGAGGACGGTCTGGTCCCGGCAGGGGCCATCCAAAGCGGGTGCGGATCGCTGGGCAATGTAAGTCTCGCCACGGGAGCAGGTACAGCCCGTGCAAAAGCAACCGATATCTGTACATCGCGGTAGCGTCGTGCAAGGCTGTCTACTGACCAGTAGATTCTGCGGACTGACCGCACCGATAACGTGCGATCGATAAATACAGCAAAAGGCTCCGCAGCCTCTACCTCCAGGAACTCACCACCATGTCTTTCAGTATGAAAATCAAGATGCCAGGTTTGATGGGGTATCGCCGAGCTTCTGTAGCTGCCCTCTTCATATACCCTCCACTGTGAATGAAGATCAGTGACAATAACAGGTGATTGCGCATTGGCAAATGAGGAAACGAACAGAAACAAATACCAACGGAACATGCGACAAAAATATCAGAATCTGGCCTGATAACCGAAGTGAACTTTGGCTCGGTCAAGATGAAAACCGTCATTCAGTGTCCGGCCTGTGGCAAAAGCAAACAACAGCGTTCCTCCTTTGGTATTCACATTGAAGGTAAGTCCGAAGGACATCGGCACCTCATTCCTCCACAACACACCGTCGGCAACCCTCAGCAGTCCAGTATCCACAAAAAGCCCAAAATAGGTATCATCCTCTGCGTAATACCGTAACTCAACGTTCGAATACACATGTCGTGAAACGAAGAAACTGTTTTCATTGAATCCACGAATAGTCCGAAGTCCCCCTACTCGGGTCAGGTCGTTCCTAAACAAACGGCTGCCCTGGACAATTCCTGCGTCCAGCCGCTGATAAAATCTCCAACGTCCTGATAACATGATCTGGTAGCGTGCCTGCAGCCGACCTGCGGTCTGAAGTGATTGGGCCGGCAATGAATCATAGTAACTCGTAGGCAATGACGGGTTGCGCATAATGCGTCTTGGCCCTGCCATTGCCTCGCCAGCGATCCACCAGCCTGCGCCATCCCCCGAGATTCCTTTCCCCGCCTCAGTCCGGAGTCCAGTTAATTGAATCCTGGTGTCTGCAATGTTCCTGCTTCGAACCCACTCAGCCGATGGTGTACCCAGCAGGTCAGAAGACTTCCATGTTGCAATCAAACTCACACGTGCTACGGAGCCCACCGGGGCCTCTGCGCCAATTGTTCCCTCTCTGTTCACGAAAATGCTATCCTCCTTCAACAGACCAAAAGCCAGGCGCCCGCCAAAGACACCATTCATAATGTGGGGATGGACATAGAGCATTTGCAAACGCTGCGACCGCTCCTGAAAACGCTGCCACTGGATGTCCAGCTTTCTGCCGGCACCGAACAAATTGGCCAATGCCAGATCTATCTGACCCGTCAGCAATGTTCCTGAGCGGCCGTTGCTCTTGGGCAAGATGCCCAGTATGCCATTAAACTCACTGGCAGCCCTGGGCTCAACTTCCAGCACCGGCGTGGCCTTACCGTCACGGAAGAGAATCCTTGTCGCTGAAATCGTCATAAATTCAAAGTGAGCCAGTCGATCGGGTACCTGCCTCCACACCTTCTCAGAAAACGGCTTGCCCGGGCGCAACCCTGCTGCCGCCGCCAACCAGGCTGGCTTCACCCGAACTTTGCCCTGAACGTCTAATGGTCCGAATTCGATGAAAGGCCCCGGTTGCCAATCCAGCGTCGCAGCGAACTGCTCGCCTTCCACACGGACTGAATCATACCGGACAGAGGCAAAAGGATATCCCGAATTCTCACTGATCCGGATTACATTTTCGAGGAGTGGCATCAGCAATTTGTACTGAAAAGGACGATTAGTGAACTTGAGTTCATTCAATCCGGTCTGAACAAGAAGGGGCGTTGGCACATTACCGGGTTTCAGAAACAGCCAACGGAATGGCTTTCCTGCATGCACCCATAACACTACCGTGTCAGGATTATGTAACCGGTAAGACAAAGTCGCATTGAGGTAGCCTTGTTGTTGCATCGCATGCAAAGCCTGAAGGCCAAACCGCAGTGCGGACAAGGAATCCGCTTCCTTCGGCGCAGGCAAGTTCAGGCTGTTGAATACCTCACCGGAGGACCCATCTGGCCTGACTACAAATCGCTGGGCGACAGAAAGTGTGTGAAGCAGCACGAAGAGACCCAATAAGAAAGTATTCGCAACTTTGCGAACAATTGACCTTTCGTTGCAATGGCAGGACTCTATCTCCACATTCCCTTCTGCAAGCAAGCCTGTCATTATTGTGACTTCCATTTCTCTACTAATCAAAGCTACCGCTTTGAGCTTTGTCAAGCACTCACTGAGGAGATTAAACTACAGCAGGACTACCTCCCAACAAAACACCTTGAATCCATATACTTCGGCGGTGGCACGCCCTCCATTCTGTCCGAACCAGAACTTGATTTGTTAGTATCGGTCATTCGCGAGACTTTTCACATTTCACCGGGTGCCGAAATTACACTAGAGGCCAATCCCGATGACATGTCGGCCGAGAAACTCAAGCACTGGCATCAGGTTGGTATCAATCGGTTGAGTGTGGGAGTTCAGTCTTTTGACGATGGGGTGTTGCAATCTCTGAATCGGTCGCACACGTCGCACACCGCTCTGCACTCTCTGGAGGCCGCCAGGACAGCAGGATTTAACAACATTAACCTTGATCTCATATTTGCTATCCCTGGCCAGACCCATGAACAATTGGAGAACAATCTTTCACTGGTGGAGAAAATAAGGCCATCCCACATTTCAGCCTACTCGCTTACTATCGAGGAGAAGACCGCTTTTGGCAAATGGAGCAAGACAGGGAAACTGGTGCCTGTCGGGGAAGAACAGAGTGCGCAGGAATTTGAGCGGATCATGGATTGGGCAGCACGATGTGGGTACGAACAATACGAGATCTCCAATTTCGCACTTCCGGGTCTTCATGCGCGGCATAACAGCAACTATTGGCTGGGTGTGCCCTACCTGGGAGTGGGGCCATCGGCCCATTCGTACAATGGGTCGATGCGACAGCACAATCATCCGAACAATCACCAATACATGAGGTCAATTGCTGCACGCATGATACCGGCCACCCTGGAAGTACTCACTCCTGAAAACCAGGTGAATGAGTACATCCTGACAAGTCTGCGGACCTCCTGGGGCATGGACCTGAGTCGGCTGCAAAACCTTAGCGGGAAATACTATCCGGAACTGAAGGCACAATTAGATTCATTCATCCATCTGGGGATGCTGATCAATGAGACGGGCAAAGTAAAGCTTACGCGGAAGGGTAAAATGATTGCAGACCGTTTAGCCGAAGAGTTGTTCCTCGCATAGCATGTCGTCGCATCACATTGTGAGGGAAAATCAAGAGCCTGCGCTCGTCGTGTGGGATCCTGTGCGATACGAGGACCTTGCAGAATTCCTGGAATGGAGTCCGTTGGTCATTGTTACCGAGCAGTCGATGGAACTGGTGCTCAGTTGGGGAATTCGCATTGACGTGGTATTGGGCGCTCATGATGGTGCATTCTCCGGACAAGAAGCGCCTTACTTTGCACCACCTGGTCCCGACACCGTGCAAACACTGATAGATTTGTTATCCGCGAGACAATGTGATGCTGTTGTAGTGTTTGGAGAAGAATCACTGCTCAGTACGCTCCAGAATGCTCCCTGGCACATTCATATTTCGGTGGTCACTACGGCGTGGCGATGGGTCCGGATTTCAGCAGACTTTCACAAGTGGTTCCCTGCGGGCAGTGTATGGCGCACCTTTGGCAGATCCATGGAACCGGGCGAGGAAGTTGTTTCCACCCGGGATGGGATGATTGAGTTTGATGCGAAAAGTATCCTATGGGTTGGGGAAAAAAGATAAAGCCAGACTAATGCCTGGCTTTACCTGCAAATACTAAGAGTATCAGATTTATTGAATCTGCTGAGCCACTTCTCCCTTAATGGTAAGGTAGAACACACTTGGTTCAGAGTTGGCCGTGACAGTCACTGTCTTGTTGAATCCGCCCATGGCAGCCGCATTAAAGGTGGCTTTGATAAAACCTGTGGCACCAGGAGCAACCGGCTGACGAGTCCAATCAGGCGTGGTACATCCGCAGCTCGCCTGCACGTTTGTGATAATGAGGGGGGTCTTGCCCGTATTCTTGAATTTGAATTCGTGGGTTACCGGAACACCTTGCTTGATCTTGCCAAAATCAAATGATTGCGAGTCCCAGCTGAACACCGCAGCGTCCGAATTAGCTTCGGTTTTGGTGGTTGCAGCCTGCCCGAACGCCCAGGGAGCGACAAAAACAAACGCCAGGAAGAACAGTGCTTTTTTCATATAGAATTGAATTTAGGGTTAAAGCTACGCACCAGCGGCTGATAGCACAACACCGGAGGCACAAAACGTGCCAATTGAGGCGATAGTGTGCTCAAAAGCTTCGACAAGGACAAAAAAGCCCGGGTTGGATTAACCCGGGCTATCATGTCCATTCACGTCAGGTCATGCCGCTTTGGAGAGTTTATCCTCGCGTACCTGGTTCACGCGAACCTCCTTGGAGGAAATGTCAAATGACTTCACGACAACCCAATTGCTCTTCAGGTACCTGAGAACCTCTACTACTTTGCCATCGATCTTGTTCCTGACAATTTCACCTTTCTTAAACAGTCTCCTCATAACAGAATTCTGGTTTACATTCTTATCGCGTATATATACTCCCTGGGGTAGTTTTCGTAAACGCCCGAGAAGGTAGTTAATTCACCTGGTTTCTTTTTCCGCAGGAGTTCATTCACTTCTTTGGCCGATTTCACCGGTTGGTCATCCACACGGGTGATGATAAAACCATCCTGCATATCGGTATATCGGGCAACCTTTCCTCCTTCATTGAGTTTTACCTTGACGCCATTCTTAAGGTCAAGTTTTTTCAGCACACCAGCCTCAGCGTCTGACAACTCCATGCCAAGAGAAGCGATGGCATCAGCTTCCTCTCTTTTCACCGTGCCAAGTTTTCCTTCACGGTTCTTAAGCACAACTGGTATAACGACTGTTTTGCCTTTTCGGTTCACCGTCATGCTCACCTTGTCACCAGGGCGCTTCCTGCCGATGTATTCGATGAGGGCAGTGCTTGACTTGATCTCTGCATTATCGATCCTCACCACAACGTCACCTTCTTCAATGCCTGCTTCCTTCGCTGCACTCTTGTCGGCGAAAGTTGCCACATAGGCGCCCTCCACAATATTGAGATCTTTTTCCTTTGCAAGTTCACTATTCACACTCTGGACGGTTACGCCAAGCCATCCACGCTGAACAGTACCGTAGGCCAGCAGGTCCTCCACCACTTTGCTCACAATGTTGGAAGGCACCGCGAAACCATAACCAACGTAGGAACCTGTTTGGCTGGCGATAGCTGTATTGATGCCAATAAGCCCACCATTCAGGTCAACCAATGCTCCACCGCTATTGCCCGGATTGATGGCCGCATCGGTCTGTATAAACGATTCAATTGCTGTATTCAACGGCTGACCGCCTTCCTTGCCTGCCTGGTTGTTGCTCCGGATAATATTGATGCTTCTGCCCTTGGCACTGATAATGCCGGCCGTTACTGTAGAGTTGAGGTTGAAAGGATTTCCAACGGCAAGAACCCACTCACCCACGCGGGTATTGTCGGAATTAACAAATGACAAGTACGGGAGTCCTTTCTCACTTACTTTCAGGAGGGCAATGTCAGTGTCAGTATCAACACCAACCACCTCCGCTTTGAATGATCGGTTGTCGTGAAGGGTAACTTCAACAATGTCAGCTCCCTGAACGACGTGGTTGTTCGTTACAATATAGCCGCCTTCGTTGATGATTACGCCTGAGCCCGTGCCTACACTTGGGCCGCGTTCAGTGGGCGGAGTGAAGAAGAAGTCGCGGAACGGATTATTCTCATCTCCCCGGGAAATCGCCGCCCGCTCCTGGGTGGACTTGATGTGGACCACAGCATTCATCACCTTGTCTGCTGTACCAACGAAATCGAGTGGTACTGCCTCACCCCTTTCATTTAAGGTAAATGCTGCAGGCCTGGCAGGGACTCCTGCAACATGCTCAATTTTGATGTTTGATCCCGCTGGATCAAAGTACCGGACGACCGCGAATGTGAGCGCGCTTCCCAGAACGGCCGCCAGCAAAAGAGAACCAAAGTTTTTCATAGCACTTCTGTGTTTATGTCTATTCAGCATAGCGTTGGATGATCGCCTGGGTTAAAAAGTTTTACAGGTGGTAAAGATTTTTTCGCCTGTCCAACGCCCGCCGAATCTACCTTACCCTGGCAATGTGTACATACGCAGCCAGACCGGTTTTGGTTCCGCTGCAAGTCACGAAACTGAAAGCGTATTGCCGCTCACATTGACCGTGTAGCGCGCCAGGGCGGAAGGAGGCGGACCACTCACAACTGCACCAGACTGATCGAAAATGCCATTGTGACAAGGGCACACAAATCTGCCTGAACCACTGCTATAGGTAACGGCACACCCTTCATGGGTACATACGTTGGACAAGGCCAGGTAGCCCGTGGATGTCCTGACAATGTATACTCCTTGCTGCAGGACAACTCCACCTACCGTTCCCAATGCAGCATAGGTGGAGTTGGACAAATCGATTGAGAAATTGACTGCCTTTTTGGGTGTTGCGCTTTCGGCACTACATGCTTCAAGAAAGGCAAGCGTGGCCGGAGCTAGCACAAGCGAACAGGCTCCTTTCAGAAAATTGCGTCGTTCCATATTGAAAAAGTGATTGGGTTTTGGGCTAGAACGAATGCACAGGCAATAGCTTGATGGGCATGGCAACAATATCGACCAACCCCTTAAATCCGTCTACCAGGTCGACCAGAAACACAAAAACTGTTTTACAGTAAAGAAAAGCCTGATTATCTTGTACACATTGCATAAACCTGAACAACTATGAAATCAAGGGTATTTGGCCAGTTGTCGCTGATGATGTTTCTGGAGTACTTCATCTGGGGTTCCTGGTACGTCACCATGGGGACCTACATGTCAGTGTTCCTGCAATCCACCGGGATACAGATTGGTGCCGCCTACAGCGCACTTGCCATCGCCACAATGATCTCGCCCTTCTTTGTGGGCATGGTGGCCGATCGATTTTTTGCTGCACAAAAGATCATGGGAGTCCTGCACCTGGTTGGCGCAGTGCTCCTATTCCTTACCACCCAGATCAGTGACAATACTGCATTTTATTGGATCATCCTTTTTTATTCTCTGCTATACATGCCAACCATCGCCTTGTCGAACAGCATTGCGTTTCAGCAGATGACGGACCCCGGCAAACAGTTTCCGTGGATTCGCGTTTTTGGCACATTGGGGTGGATTGTGGCAGGGTTTCTGATCGGTATGTCAGGCATAGAAAAGACCTCTTCAACATTTCAATTGGCTGCAGCCAGTTCTGCCTTACTTGGTCTGGTCAGCTTCACACTTCCCAACACACCGCCAAAGGCCAGTGAAAGCACGAGTGCATCGTCGGTGTTGGGTACAGAGGCCTTTGTTTTGTTCAAGGAAAGTTCCTATCTCATCTTCTTCGTTGCTGCCATTCTTGTGTGCATCCCACTTTCATTCTACTATGGCTTCGCCAACCTGTTCCTGAATGAAGCCGGAATGAACAACGCCGCAGGCAAAATGATTCTAGGGCAGATTTCTGAGGCCGTATTCATTTTGGCCATACCATTCCTGTTCAATTCTATTGGTGTCAAACGAATGCTCATTCTCGGTATGTCCGCCTGGATACTGCGGTATATCTGTTTTGCGTACGGCAACGCCGACAGCGGACTTTGGATGCTGTATGCAGGCATCATTCTTCACGGTATTTGCTACGACTTCTTTTTTGTGACCGGGTATATGTACACAGAAAAGAAAGCTGGAGAAAAGATCAAGAACGCTGCCCAGGGTCTGTTCACGTTCGCAACTTATGGCGTGGGTATGTTCATCGGAACGTGGTTCTCTGGTTTCACGACCGATTTCTATACGACGGAAGGTGTGCACAGCTGGCAGAGCATTTGGTTTGTGCCCGCTGGCATAGCGCTCGGCGTACTTGTCTTGTTTATTGCCTTCTTCCGTGAAAAGAAGGTCGCCTGATCAGCGTCTTTCGTAATAGTACACTTTTATGACCGCCGATTCTTTCGGCAGGTTGATGCTCTCAATTGAAACCTTGTGAATTTCAAGACCAGTCTTTTCAGATAGCTCCTGAATCAGTGCCTGGTGATTTTCCGGCTTGAGCTTCTCAAGTCCGCGGTACTGAATGGTCTGTGTGAGTTCATTCTTGATAACCAGGTTGCCGTCAAGTGTATAAATAAAAGCGATGATGAACCCGTTAAAGGCGGCCAGTTCCCAGTACACACCTTTGCCAATAGCAGAGATCAGTCCGATGGCAATGACAATGAATAAATACGTCATGTCTTTGGGGGAGATGTTCTCCGTGCGGTAGCGCAGCAATGAAAAAATGGCAAAAAGACCGAAAGCTGCACCCACTGAAAACTTCACTTTGTGCAGCATGTATGTGATCACGAAAATGATCAGGTTAAACATGAAGAAGGTGAAGAAGAAATCCTTCTTCTTGTATATCGTATGATACACAAACCGGACAAGAATAATCAGCGAAAGGAGATCAACCCCGATGCGCCACAAGAAATCCGGTGTAAATAGTGTGGGTTCCTGATTCATCCGCAAATCATAGGATTAACGTGATTTTCCGTTAATCTTGCGATAAAGATAAAACTTATACCAGGTTTTGCTAAATGACTTTACGCATCAACACGGCTTGCCTGCTTATCGTCTGGCTGAACGGGTTGCCCCTTCCTGAAGTTCATGCGCAAAAAGTACCTGTTGACCGGCAGATCTGGCTGGGAACCTCATTGAAAATTGATTTGCCCAAGGGCTGGTCTGTGACGGGTCAGTACAGACTTCGCCGCATCAATGACGCGTCTGACTACAAGGGATCCTATTTATTTTTGACGGGAGATTACCGTATCAACAAGCACTTTGGCGCATTCGTCAACTACCGGTTTGCTGATGTTGATGTGGGCAAGTTTCACAGGTTTGCCATTGCGGCGGAAGGCAGATACAAACTTGGCGATTTCACTTTATCCGCTCGCCCGATGCTCCAACGACAAAATCAGTATTTCGCAACAGACAATGAACAAGCCTTTGATATTGACATGTACCTGAGGCCCCGGGCGCAATTAAAATATCATCCGGCCAGGCACTGGGATTTCTATATCTATGCTGAGCCATTCTTTGGTGTGCTGAAAAACCAATGGAAGCTGGACTGGTGGCAGAATTCAATAGGCATGAAGTATCAGTACGCCAAAGGGAAACAGATCAATCTGTTTTACATCTGGCAGCCCGACTTTACCCACAAGCATTCATTTACCTATCACATCTTTGCCATCGATTTCGAGTTTGCCATCAAACCCGGAAAGAAGAAAGGAAAGGAGAGTGATGAAATTGGTGACACCTCGAACTGACAGCAAGATTGCACCGATGCCATAACTTCCCATATGATTCAGTAATTTTGCCTATTGTTTTCATTCTAACCCGTCCGATCCATGTCAATCAAAATCCGAAAGCAAGACGCCCTTAACTATCACATGCAGGGCCAGCCTGGCAAAATTGAAGTTGTGCCAACCAAGATGCTGAGTTCTCAGCTGGACCTTGCGCTGGCCTATTCACCAGGCGTAGCAGAACCTTGCAAGGAAATCGCAGCAAACCAGGAGGACGTATACAAATACACTTCAAAAGGAAATCTCGTCGCTGTGATTTCCAACGGCACGGCTGTACTGGGGCTCGGCGACATAGGACCGGAAGCCTCCAAGCCTGTCATGGAAGGCAAGGGTGTTCTATTCAAGAAATTCGCGGGCATTGATGTCTTTGATATTGAGATCAACGAAAAAGATCCTGATGAGTTCATCAAGATTGTGAAGTCACTGGAGCCCACATTTGGCGGCGTCAACCTGGAAGACATCAAAGCGCCTGAATGTTTCAAGATCGAGACAGCCCTCAGGGAGAAAATGAATATCCCCATCATGCATGACGATCAGCATGGCACTGCCATTATCTCTGCGGCAGCCTTGTTGAATGCGCTCGAGATTGTGGGAAAGAAAATCAGCGAAATCAAAATTGTTGTAAACGGAGCCGGTGCAGCCGCCATTTCCTGCACCCGCTTGTATTTGTCACTGGGTGCGAAAAAGGAGAATATCGTGATGTGCGACAGCAAAGGCGTGCTGAATCGCGATCGCCAGGGCCTGGATGAACTCAAGCAACAGTTTGTGACCGACCGCAAACTAAATTCACTGAGCGAAGCTTTGAAGGGTGCAGACTTTTTCCTCGGACTTTCTGTGGCTGACATACTACAGCCCGAGGATATACTGACCATGGCGAAAGATCCCATAGTATTCGCTCTCGCTAATCCCAATCCTGAAATTGCCTATGAAACGGCGATGAAGACAAGGCCAGATCTTATCATGGCTACCGGGAGGTCTGATCACCCCAACCAGGTGAATAACGTGCTGGGATTTCCATACATTTTCCGTGGAGCCCTGGATGTAAGAGCAACTGAAATCAACGAGGCTATGAAACTGGGGGCCGTGCGCGCACTCGCTACCCTGGCCAAGGAGCCTGTGCCTGATATGGTCTTCAAGGCGTATGGCACGGACAAGATAGAATTCGGGCGGGAATACCTGATTCCCAAACCGCTTGACCCCCGACTGATTACAACTGTGGCGCCGGCAGTAGCGCGTGCAGCCATGGAATCCGGCATGGCCAAACAACCGATTGCCGATTGGGGCGCATACCATCAGGAACTGTTGAAACGTATTGGGATTGACCAGACGTTGTCTTCGAAAATCATTGAAAGAGCCAAAAAGAAACCCAAACGCATTGTCTTTGCGGAAGCAGACAATTACAAGATCCTGATGGCTGCGCAAGTGCTCATCGATGAGGGCATCGCCTTCCCCATCCTTCTCGGAAACAAAAAGCGAATCCTGGAACTTCAGGAAAAGCACAAACTTGATCTGGCAGACTGTCCCATTATCGATCCGAGAGAAGAAACTGAAAAGGTGGAGTTGTTCGCCAAACGTCTTTACGAGAAGCGTCAACGGAGAGGCCTCACTTATCAGGAAGCAGAAAAGCAAGTACTCAACCGCAATACGTACGGAGCAATGATGCTGGAGTATGGTGAGGCAGATGCGCTCATCTCAGGTTTGACTCACGACTATTCAAAAACTATCTCACCGGCGCTGCAAATCATTGGCACGGCACCGGATGTCAAACGGGTAGCGGGGATGTATATCATTATCAACAAACGCGGAACCTTCTTCTTTGCCGACGCAACCGTAAACGTAAACCCGAGCGCAGAGGAGTTGGTGGAGATCATTGGCCTGGCGTCCCGAGGCGTAAAGTTCTTTGACTTCGAACCAAGGGTGGCTGTGCTGTCCTACTCCAATTTTGGCTCCAGCAAAGGGGATGTACCCGACAAGACCCGCAAAGCTGTTCAATTGGCAAGAGCCAAATTCCCGAACCTGGTCATCGAAGGGGATGTTCAGGCTAATGTGGCATTGAATACTGAACTGCAGCAGGAAATGTATCCCTTTAGTGCGCTCGCCGGAGCCGGCGCCAACACGTTGATCTTCCCCAACCTGGAGTCAGGAAATATTGCCTACAAACTCCTGATGGAAATTGGTGGCGCTGAGGCCATAGGTCCCATCTTGTTAGGCATGAAGAAACCAGTGCATATTCTGCAACTGGGAAGCTCCATCCGTGAAATTGTGAGCGTCGCGGCCATCGCTGTGGTGGACGCCCAAATGCAGGAAAAACGGGAGCTGGCGAAGACTGTGTGAAGTCAGTTCGAAGTGTAGTTGAAACGTTTACCTTTGCTGCAACGTTAACATCATCATGTTCAAGATTCTGTTGATCCTGAGCCTTATTGCCTACATATTTTACAAGGTAGGTGGGCTCTTTTTCCGTGCCGGTGCCGCATCACAACAGCGTTACCAACAACGTCAGGAACCGCGCCAGGAAAGCAACCGGTCCGCTACCCCAAGATCGAAGAAGGACTTCAAAGGCGGTGAGTACGTAGACTACGAAGAGGTCAAGTAAGCTATCGCAGGTTCTGCTCGAAGAGCTTCAGGATTCTCTTGTATTCGTCTGTCCAGCTGCTGGGCTCCACAAAGCCGTGGTCTTCTACAGGATAGACTGCCAATTCCCAATTCTCCTTGCCGAGTTCGATTAGTCGCTGGGCTAGTCTTACCGCATCCTGAAAGTGCACGTTCGTGTCTACCATACCATGGCAAATCAGCAATGCGCCTTGTAAGCCGGCGGCATGGTACAGCGGCGAGCTTTTGACATAGGCCAAACTATCTGTGACTGGCTCGTTGAGGATGCTGGATGTATAAGGATGATTGTAAGCTGCCCAGTCTGTAACAGGCCGGAGTGCAGCACCGGCTGCAAAAGTGCCAGGGGCAGTAAACATGGCCATCAATGTAATAAAGCCACCGTATGATCCTCCGTAGATTCCTATGCGTTTGGCATCGAGGTGCTTCTCATTGACCAGCCACGCCGCTCCGTGCAGATGTTCACTCAAGTGTTTGCCCCC
>JAIBBB010000032.1 GCA_019694905.1 Cyclobacteriaceae bacterium | reverse complement strand
GGAGTGGGTTGACTGACACAACATGCACGGCTTCTTTGAACATCAGTACTTAAGCTACAAGAAGAATCACATCCGGACACTGCTTGAAATTTCCCGGGCGGATGGTCTCGTGCATGAAAAGGAACGTGAAATGCTCTTCAGAATAGGGAGAAGGTATGGATTGAAAGACCGGCAGATACAGAACCTCCTGGATGAACAAGCCACCGGGAGCATTACTATACCCGAACAAGTAGAGGACAAGATCAACACTTTGTATGATCTTGTATTGATGATCTATGCCGATGGTGTCGTGGAAGAGCGGGAAATCCAGTTTGCCGAGGACCTAGCGTCCAGATTTGCACTTCATACAGGAATTGTACGCTGGTTACTGTTCGAAGTTTTTGACCGGGGAAACCCACCTGGTGAAGATCAGTGGCAAGAGTACCTTGATCTGGCGAAGCAAAAATTCTGCTGAATGGAAATCCGGCAAGCGGAACTGATCCGGTTTCTCGGTCAGTATGTAACACAACACAAGCGAGACTTTATCGACCGGGTCCTGGCACAGCGTACGAAGTACGTCACACTCGTGCTGGAAGATATTTATCAATCGCAGAATGCAAGCGCGGCGCTGCGTACCTGTGAATGCCTCGGGGTGCAGGACATTCATATCATTGAGAATACGAGTACATACGGGACCAATAAGAAGGTACTTAAGGGATCACATAAGTGGCTAACTATCAACCGCTACAAATCCAAAGCGGGAAGCAGCACGGAGTCGTGCATCCGACAGTTGAAAGAGACTGGATACAGAATCATTGCTACAGACCCTTCACCGTCTGGTGTTTCACTGGAAGACCTGGATGTCACCCATGGCAAGATTGCCTTTGTGATGGGCAATGAACAACACGGCACATCGCCTGTTGTTGCTCAGTTGGCAGACCAGTTCGTTTATATTCCGATGTTCGGATTTACTGAAAGCTTCAACATTTCCGTCAGCGCCGCCCTATGTCTCAGCCATACCTTGCGAAAGGTTAGGTCTTCAGCAGTGGATTGGAAGCTGACTTCACAGGAGCAGGAAGATCTCAGATTGGCATGGTACAAGAAGACCATTCGTCGGGCCGAACTGATTGAACAGGAATATCTGAAGATGAATCGCTAACTTTGTGCCGTCTAAAAGTGCGGCTGTATGCAGTGGTGGCGCAGGATCCTGCGGATTTTGATTTTTTTTGGCGCAGGCTTTCTGGTGATCGTTCTGGTGTGCAATCTCTGGGTTGTATCGTCCACCAGCAATCTGATTGCCAGAAGTGCCAATGGCGTTCCATTACATTCTGTGGGTCTGGTACTTGGGACCAGTCACCGGATGCAAAATGGAAGCCCTAATCCGTTTTTTCAGAACCGAATAGCGATGGCGGCAAGCCTGTATCAAAGTGGCCGGGTTGTTCATTTTCTTTTGAGTGGCGATAACCGGTCCAAATATTACAATGAGCCGCTGGAAATGAAAAAGGCCCTCGTGGAACTCGGCGTGCCAGACACAGCCATCACATTGGACGTAGCCGGGCTCAGAACCTTGGATTCTATTGTGAGGAGCAAGGAGATTTTTGGGCAGGACAGAATTGTAATCATTACACAACCGTTCCATTGCTACCGGGCGTTGTTTATCAGCCGGTATTACGATATCGATGCCATGGCGGTTACGGCGGTAGAGCCGGGGCAGGAGGCGTCAATTAGTGTCTATCTCAGAGTGTATTTTGCGCGAACCAAAGCTGTGATGGATTTCTATGTACTGGGGACCGAGCCAGAGCAACTGGGCACCCCGGAACCGCTGAATATCTGATTTTATGTGCATTTCGCAGCCTTTTTCAATGGAGCCCGTATATATTGACTAGTTTAGTAAGACCCATTTATCTGTGAACTCAATTGTCCGACTGACCTTCCTGGCCGGCTTGTGTGCAATGCTAATTTCTGCGGAGACGCTGGCACAACAGGGTCCCACAATTGTACAGGGGCGGGTTATTGATGCCTCGTCAGGCGACCCCATTCCATTCGTTAACGTCTTTTTCCAGCATACGCAACAAGGTGCCACGACTGACTTCGATGGTAAATTTCAGATTTCCACTACTGGTAAGGCGGACACGATAGTGGCGTCTTATGTGGGATACAAGAGCCGCAAGAAGGCGATCCAGCAAGGCATCCTTCAGACTGTCAACTTGCAGTTGGAAGAAGAGATTACCAGTCTTGAAGCCATCGTGGTCAAAGCAGGGGAGAATCCAGCCTATGAAGTGCTCAGGCAAGTAGTACGCAATAAGTCCAGCAATGACAAAAGGCGATTGGATGCATATGAGTATGACTCCTACACGAAGATTGAAATAGACGTAGACAATATTTCAGACAAGCTACGGGAGAAGAAGATCTGGAAGAAAATCTCCCAGGTAATGGACAGTGTACAACAAATTGCGGGTGAAGATGGGAAGCCTGTGTTGCCGATCTTCATTTCTGAGAGTGTGTCCAAGTTGTACTTCAGGTCGGATCCCAAACTGAAGACCGAGAATATTCTGCAGACAAAGATGAGCGGATTGGGTGTGGAGGATGGTACTCTCGTCGCCCAATTGGTGGGCTCCTCATTTCAGGAATACAATTTCTATCAGAACTGGCTCAATATTGTTGGGAAGGATTTTGCTTCGCCGATCGCTGACGGCTGGAGAATTTACTATGACTATGACCTGACTGACAGTCTCTTTGTGGGGGCAGACTACTGCTATCGGCTGGATTTCTTTCCGCGCAGTCCTCAGGATCTGGCATTCAGTGGTACGATGTGGATAACCAAGAAGGACTTCGCGTTAAAGCAGATTGACGTGACGGTGGGTAGTAAAGCCAATCTGAATTTTGTCGACCGTATCAAGATTCAGCAGGAACTGGAGTCACTGCCGGCCGGAGGTTGGATACCTGTCAAGAACAGGATATTGATTGACCTCGGTGAATTGACTGACTTTTCTGCCGGAATGCTGGCAAAATTTTACACATCCAATCGGAACATCGTCGTCAACAAACCCAGGGAGGTTGCTTTCTATCAGCATCCAATCATACTCGAGGAAGACGCCAAGTTACTTGGCCAGGACGCCAATTGGGATACGCTGCGGCACGAGCCACTGACTACGACAGAAAAGAATGTGTACAAGATGATTGACACCTTGCAGAACATTCCGGTGGTCAAGACATATGTTGATATTTTCAAGATTCTGATCAGTGGCTATTACCGCACAGGCAAAGTGTTACTGGGGCCTTATGTATCCTTGGCAGCGGTCAACAATATTGAAGGCTTCCGGTTCCAGGGGGGCTTGAAAACAAATGAATCTTTCAGCAAGAAGTGGGTATTCGGTGGTCAGTTGGCATATGGGTTTAAGGATGAACGGGTCAAGTACCACGCAATGGTGCAGCGCATTCTGTCCAGGCGACATTGGACCACCCTGACATTTACTTCGCGTTATGATCTGGGGCGTGTAGGGGTTGACGACGAAAACCTCGCCGATAACTTCCTGTTCCTGGCCTACCAGAAGTTTGGTGTGTTCCGTCGTGGTTATTATTTCAATGAGTCCAAATTGAATTTCCAACGCGAACTATTCAAGGGATTTACACAGCGGATTGCGGTGCGTCAGCTCACTTTCAATCCCACCTACAATTTTGGTTACCATGAGCGCCCGGATACTACCAGCAACATTCTTAACAGCTTCAGTACGTCAGAAGTGATTGTAGAATCAAGGTATGGCAAGGATGAATTCTTCATACAGAATGGCAATGACCGTGTGAGCATGGGTACCGTACGCTGGCCTTTGATCACTGCCAGATACACTCATGGCATTCAAGGTGTTATGGGAAGCAATTTCAACTATGACAAAATCCGCATCAATATAAGGAAGCGGGTTCAGATGGGTCCATTGGGATATGGGAGAGTCAACCTTACTGGCGAGTACATTCTCAATACACTTCCTTATCCGCTGCTTGCCCTGCACCTGGGCAACCAGAGTCCGATATATACACCTGTCACTTATAACCTGATGAACTATGGTGAATTTGTCAGCGATCACTACGTCAGTCTCCAATATGACCATCACTTTGAAGGATTTCTTCTGAATCATATCCCTCTGATCAGAAAACTAAAGTGGCGTATGGTTGGTACCGCCAATGTGGTGATGGGTGGATTGCGTCAGGATAACCGGACACTCATTGCAAAAACAACTGCTGACGGCGCTCAGACACTCCGTGCCGGGTATCTTGGCAATCAGCCGTATGTTGAACTTGGCTATGGGGTAGAAAACATTCTGAAATTCATCCGTGTGGATTTTGTCCATCGCATGTCTTATCTGAACAATCCGGATGCCCGGAAGTTCGGCGTGCTGGTGTCGTTCAATTTCAGTTTGTAGCACCCTCACTGCTGCGCAAAAAAAATGCATATTTGCGCAGACTTTTTCATTCATGAGTGAGATAAAGATTACACTGCCGGATGGCTCTGTCAAGGCGGTTGCCAATGGCACTACAGGCTATGAGATAGCCAGATCCATCAGCGAGGGGTTGGCCAGAAATGCACTTTCCATTGAAGTTAATGGAGAAATCCGTGACCTCTCCAGGCCCATCAGTGCTGATGCTTCGATCCGAATCTTCACCTGGAATGACAAGGGTGGCAAGTATGCTTTTTGGCATTCATCGGCGCACTTGCTTGCGGAAGCACTGGAAGCGCTCTATCCAGGTGTAAAGTTCGGCATTGGACCACCCATTGAGAACGGGTTTTACTATGATGTAGACCTCAACGGTCAGCCCTTTGGCGAGGAGGACCTTGTCAAAGTGGAACAAAAGATGCTCGAGCTGGCCAAGACGAACAGTGCTTTTGTTCGAAAGGATGTATCCAAGGCAGACGCGATCCGGTTTTTTACAGAGAAGGGTGACCCCTACAAGATTGAATTGTTGCAGGACCTGGCGGACGGAACCATCACCTTCTATCAGCAGGGGAATTTCACAGATTTATGCAGGGGCCCTCACATTCCAACCACCAGCCCCATCAAGGCGGTTAAATTGCTGAATGTGGCAGGTGCCTATTGGCGTGGTAACGAAAAGAACAAGATGTTGACCCGTATTTACGGGATCACTTTTCCTAAGCAGAAAGAACTTGAAGAGTACTTGCTGCTGCTGGAGGAAGCGAAGAAACGGGACCACCGAAAGCTCGGCAAAGAGCTCGAGTTATTTGCATTTTCTGAGAAAGTGGGGATGGGCCTGCCATTGTGGTTGCCCAAGGGAACCGTGCTCAGGGAACGGCTGGAGCAGTTTATGCGCCGGGCACAGGTCAAGGCCGGCTATGATCCCGTAGTGACTCCACACATAGGGGGCAAGTCACTGTACGTGACTTCCGGGCACTATGAGAAATACGGCAAAGACTCATTTCAACCTATTCACACCCCTGATGAAGGAGAGGAGTTCCTTCTGAAGCCGATGAATTGTCCGCATCACTGCGAAATCTATAAGGTCAAGCCCAGGTCTTATAAGGACTTGCCCATCAGGCTCGCTGAATTTGGCACTGTCTATCGCTATGAACAAAGTGGCGAACTCCACGGGCTGACTCGGGTACGGGGATTTACGCAGGATGATGCCCATATCTTCTGCCGTCCGGACCAGGTGAAGGAAGAGTTTATCAAGGTAATTGACCTGGTGCTGCATGTATTTACTTCGCTGGGATTTGATCAGTATACAGCTCAGGTGTCGCTGAGGGATCCTGAGAACAAGCAGAAATACATCGGCGAAGACGCCTTGTGGGATCGGGCTGAACGAGAGATTCAGGAAGCTGCAGATGAACGCGGGCTGAAGACTGTTGCAGTCAAAGGTGAAGCGGCCTTCTACGGACCCAAGCTGGACTTCATGGTCAGGGATGCCCTCGGGCGCAGCTGGCAATTGGGGACGATTCAGGTGGATTATCAATTGCCGCAGCGTTTTGAGCTGGAGTACATAGGTTCTGACAACCAGAAGCACCGCCCTGTAATGATTCATCGGGCTCCTTTCGGTTCATTGGAGCGTTTTGTAGCTGTGCTGATAGAACATTGCGCGGGTAATTTCCCATTGTGGTTGTCGCCTGAGCAGGTGGCTGTACTTCCGATTTCCGAGAAGTTTAACACGTATGCGCAGGAAGTGCTTAACGTGCTCAAGGAAAGTGACATCCGTGGATTTTTGGATGACCGGGATGAGAAGATTGGCCGCAAGATCAGAGACGCCGAGGTCACCAAGGTGCCTTTCATGCTGATTGTTGGAGAAAAGGAGGTCGCAGAGCGGAAAGTGGCGGTTCGGCTCCATGGCAAGGGTGACCAGGGATCAGTATCGCTGGACGAGTTTGCACGGCAGTATGCCAGGGAATTTGCTCTGCCTGTCTGAAAAGCGGCCTTGTTTTTAGTTAAAATATAGCGATATTTGCGCCCTGCCAGCCAAAAAGGGCATTTTTGAAGTTTAACTTAAACCCATCGAGTGGCATTTATACCCGGAAGTAGCAATAATCGTCCAAGGCCAGGAGGCCGTGGTATGCGTCCCAGAGTGGAGGAGCCATACCGTGTGAACGAACTCATCACGGCTCCCCGCGTGCGTGTGGTAGGAGAGAACATCAAGGTTGATGTGTATCCAATCCAGACGGCTATTCGGATGGCGCAGGAGCAGAATCTGGATTTGGTTGAGATTTCACCCGCATCAGATCCTCCGGTTTGCAAGATTACGGACTACTCGAAGTTCAAGTACGAGCAAAAGAAGAAGCAGAAGGAGATCAAATCGAAGGCTCAGAAGACAGTAGTCAAAGAGATCCGGTTTGGTCCTAATACGGAGGAGCATGATTTCAATTTCAAGATGAAACATGCCAGCAATTTCCTGCAGGAAGGTTCGAAGGTGAAGGCCTACGTTCACTTCGCAGGTCGGTCGATTGTGTATAAGGAGCGAGGAGAAATACTCTTGCTCAAGTTTGCGCAGGCGCTCGAGGAGTTTGGTAAGGTTGAGCAACTTCCGCACCTTGAAGGGAAGCGGATGTTCATGATGATTGCGCCGAAAGGAAAGAAGTAAATAGGATTTAGAACAGAAGATTAATATCAGTAGTCATGCCAAAGTTAAAGACCAAATCAGGAGCGAAGAAGCGCTTCAAAATGACCGGAACCGGCAAGATCAAGCGCAAGCGTGCCTTCAAGAACCACATCCTGACCAAGAAGGAAACGAAGCAAAAGCGCAGACTTAGCCAAAAGGCAGTTGTAAAGAAGACCGATGAGCGCAACATCTCTTTGATGTTTCCTTACGGAATCTGATTGAGAGTTTATATGGTTTGTCCGGGTACCTATGTAAACCCCGGTCTTGTTTAACCCGATCTTTGGCAGCAAAGAGCCTCCCGCAGGACGCCAACGGTCAAAAAATGTAATAAAATGCCACGTTCAGTAAACCACGTAGCAAGCCGCGCCCGTCGTAAGCGTGTGCTCGAATTGGCCAAAGGATTCTTTGGTCGTAAGAAAAATGTATGGACAGTAGCCAAGAATGCTGTCGAGAAGGGTCTGGTATATGCGTACCGGGATCGCAAAGCAAAGAAGAGAGATTTTCGCGCCCTGTGGATTCAGCGTATCAATGCTGGAGCCCGGTTGCATGGAATGTCTTACTCCGAACTGATGGGCAAATTGAAGAAGGCCGGGATCGCACTGAACCGCAAGGTACTGGCTGATCTGGCAATGAATCATCCGCAGGCTTTTGAAGCTGTCATCAAGAAGCTGAAATAGTTATCCTGATAATGAGACGAAAGAGCTGCCCTGGCAGCTCTTTTTTTTTTACAGCTCGGCCTGCGGGAACACCGCACGTATGGCAACCGCGGCGATACGCTCATCTTCCGCCTCTGACAAGCCGCTGATGCCAATGCCGCCAATCACCTGTCCATTGATTACGATTGGCAGCCCGCCACCAAAGCCGGTTATTCTTGGATCTCCCCAGAAACCTACCTGGCGCTCCTTCTCCTTCATGTACTGCCCAAGCATCCTTGTACTCTTGCGATCCTTGGCAGCTGTGTAGGCTTTGTTTTGAGCGATCGTGGCCGATGCCTGGTTGGCGCCATCCATTCTCAGGAATGCCAGCAGTTCGGTTTCAGGACCACACACTGATACAACCAATTGCTTTCCTATCTTCTCAGCCTCGGCCAATGCCACATCCATCAATTGGCGGGCCTCATGTGCACTCACTTTGTTCAGGGCAATCATTGCATCTGCCAGGTTTAGTTAATGATAAAATTAAACAATTTGAATCGGGTCTATTCAATTCAGGGGCAATACATGGAAAACTGGCACAGTAATCGTACTTTGTTGATGCAATTCAGGGGCCTTTGAGTGCCTGTCTATATGGCCGGAACTGTCATTTTGATTGACGATGAAATTATAAGCAATGTGGTTGCGCGGGAAGTGCTTCGCCGCCGCAGACCAGACGTGAAAGTGCACGACTTCCTATCGGCTGAATCTGCACTTGCCTTCCTGGACACCCAACTTACTCAGCTCGAAAAGCCGGTAACTCTTTT
This sequence comes from Cyclobacteriaceae bacterium, assembly GCA_019694905.1. Classification (GTDB taxonomy): domain Bacteria; phylum Bacteroidota; class Bacteroidia; order Cytophagales; family Cyclobacteriaceae; genus ELB16-189. The sequence goes on along the minus strand of JAIBBB010000032.1, from coordinate 12,092 downwards.
CCTGGACATCAATATGCCCGAGATGAATGGGTTTCAGTTTATGGATGAATTCATCAAAAGAGGGATGGACCTGCATTCACGAGTGTGTTTGCTCACCTCATCACTCAACGAACGCGATCAGTCCCGTTCACAATCTTACAGGGCCATACAAGGCTTTTATATCAAGCCATTCAGGATCGACTACCTTGGGGTTTAGACCAGCGCAGGCTTCCGGCGGCAAAAAAGGGTGTAACAGGGACCAAAGAAAATGCTATTTTCGGTCAAAGTCCCGGTATCTCCATGCAGCACAAACCTCTCAATCCTGAGCAATCAAGAAAACTCTGGTCAGTTATCTCAGCGGCATCCGTTGGCACTCTCATAGAGTGGTATGACTTCTATATTTTCGGAAGTCTCGCTACCATTCTGTCAGAGCAGTTCTTTCCCAAAGGGAATCCTACGGTAGCCTTTTTATCCACCCTTGCCACATTTGCTGCTGGTTTCATAGTTCGGCCTTTTGGCGCATTGGTTTTCGGCAGGCTGGGGGATAAGGTCGGAAGGAAGTACACGTTCCTGGTCACATTGGTGATCATGGGCGGTTCAACATTTTGTATTGGTCTTGTTCCTGGGTATGACAACATCGGAATTCTGGCACCCATCACTGTGCTGATCCTGCGGTTGTTGCAGGGGCTCGCACTGGGTGGGGAATACGGTGGGGCAGCTACCTACGTCGCAGAGCACTCGCCAGATTCGAGGCGAGGATACTATACCAGTTTCATTCAAACCACTGCCACGCTTGGCTTGTTCGTGTCACTGGGCGTTATCCTCACCGTCCGACAGACCATGGGGCTCGCTGAGTTTGCTGTCTGGGGCTGGCGTATTCCGTTTTTATTATCGGCCATCCTCGTCGGGGTCTCCATCTATATTCGAATGCGGATGCAGGAGTCGCCTCTTTTTGCCAAGCTGAAAGCTGAAGGGAAAACATCTGCCAATCCGCTGAAGGAGAGCTTCACCAAGAAAGAGAATCTGAGAATGGTGCTGCTGGCACTGTTCGGTGCAACCGCCGGGCAGGGTGTCGTGTGGTACACCGGGCAGTTTTATGCATTGACATTCCTTCAGAAGACGTGCAACATGGAATTTGTCCAGTCCAACTACATCATTGGTACTGCACTGGTGATGGGCACTCCGTTGATCATTCTGTTTGGCGCTTTGTCAGACAGAATAGGACGGAAGTTCATCATGATGGCGGGCATGCTGCTCGCAGTTTTCCTATACCGGCCTATCTATAAAGTCATGTATGGTGTGAGCGACCTGGCCGCCAAACAAGAACTTGTCGATCTCAAGTCCATTCACAAGACAACCACCATACAGGATACCGGGGATACAGTGAGGGTAACAACCATCGAGCACCTGTATGTCGACGGTACCCGCATGCGGGAGACGCAGAAACTGGCAGCCGGTGTACACCAGTCGCCTGAGACAAAGCCTGATATCAAGAAGGAAACAATTGTGAATGACAGCGATTACTGGAAGCTGATCATGCTGGTGTTCGCACAGGTCATTTTTGTCGCCATGGTATACGGTCCCATTGCGGCCTTTCTGGTCGAATTATTCCCTACCAGAATCCGGTATACGTCCATGTCCTTACCCTACCACCTTGGAAATGGTGTGTTTGGCGGCCTAACCCCCTTTATTGCGACTGCGCTTTATGAATGGAGCAAGACCGATCAACAGCCGGCCGGTGACCCTTTTGCGGGGCTGTGGTATCCGATAGGAGTGGCGGCCCTTTGTTTAATTATCGGCCTGATATTCCTGCGAAATCGCTACATCGCCCCCGAGGATTAGGCCCGGGCTACAACAGTTGCCGGAAAATGGTGATTTTGGGTGGTTACTCCGGAATCGTTTGCGGAATTTATCTACATTAGTGTATTGTATTAACTAACACCTAATTATCTCATATGAAAAAAGTGATGTCTAACTTCAGGTACCTCATCCTTGCGGTGGTTGTATCTGGCCTGTGGGTACTCGGCGGCTGCAGTTCCAACAGCGATCCGGCACCTACCAAGAACATTGTTGATTTGATTTCATCGACTGACTTCAAGGAAAGTGCAACTGTGACAGACGACAAGGCATTGGACTCTTTGGTGAAGTATGTAAGCACCTATCCGGATCTGGTGACTTTGCTCAGTGGTACCACACAATACACGCTGTTTGCTCCATCGAACAAGGCATTCAAGAACCTGCTGGCAACTCCTGGTTTCCCTTCCAATATTACGCTGATCAATCCTGATATCATCAAGGATGTGCTTTCCTATCACGTAGTGGCAGACCAGAAGTTACAGTCTGCGCTTACGAGCGGCCTTACCCTTCCCACCTTGTATACAGATCCCCTCAGCAGTACTGTTCAGAACATTGTCATCAATGCTGATGGTACATTGAAGACTGGTTCAACCAACGACAAGATTGCAATTACCGTTGCGGACAAGAAGGCGACCAATGGAGTTGTTCACGTAACCGCCTCGGTGCTTATTCCTCCGTCTGTAGGCGCAACATTGACGCCCATACTTGGCACCATGGCTGGCACCATCCTTTTGGGTAAGGATTTCAGCTACCTGGCTGCCTTGATCTCCAAGGCTGATGCTGGCGTGACCGAAGGCGCTGACTTGAATTCCAAGAAGATCTCAACGCTGCTGGCCATTCCGGCTAATACTCCCAATTTCCCGGGCGCAACGTTCTTTGCTCCGCCTAATGCAGTCATTACAGCGGCCGCCGGCGCAGCTGGCGTTCCTGCATTCCTCGCAAGTTTGAGCCAGGCACAAGCCAGGGGACTTCTGCTGAATCACTACGTACTGGGCAAATGGGTTACTACGGGTGCAGATGGAACCACCACTTTCCCCATAGAAAGTGGCAAGTCAGCAACGGCGATGTCTACTGGTAAGCTCTATTTCCTGTCTGGCCTCACTCCGAGTGCCAACAATCCTTACGGTATCATCGTTACCACAGATCTTAACACGACGTCCAAGTATGCACCAATCGTGATCAAAGATCTTTCTGTAAACAACGGCAAGATTCAGGTTATTGCAGGTATCCTTCAGTAATCAGTTCAAGAAGAAATGAAAGGGGCCGCCCGTTGGGTGGCCCTTTTCATTTTGTTGAACTTCAGTCCTACTTGCGAGAAGTGAGTTGTGGGATAAGGGCTTCAATGTAGGGCAGCACACCGGTTGAATGTGTCTTTCCCGGAAATGTGGTGAGTGTGACTGTGCTTGGTGAGGCCCCATTGGCAATCAACTTGTTGTAGCTGTCTACGGAATTTTGATAAGGCACTGTGACATCCGCGTCGCCATGATACATGAAGACGGGCTTGGAAGGTTTCCAATCGACCAGGCTGTTGGATTCAAAAGCCGTGACGACGTACTGGTACTTTGGATCGTTGTCAATGTTAGCCAAAAGATCAGGCGTCACAAGATCAGCTACTACATTGGTCAATTGGGCGTTGATCTCCGATCCGGAGTGATTGCCATCGAAAATGGTTGACATCCGATCAGCGTAAGGTTGCTGGAACATATCACTGAGTGGCTGTGCCCAGCCGTAGTAGGATTTATAGGCAGATGCAACAAATGCAAGGTAGAATGGCTGATCGTATGTGGTTTGGGCGAAGAAATACTCCTGCATGCCTTTCACGTCATAGCCACCGGCTGCAGGAAATGAAGCAACCAGTGAAAATCCGGGAAGGCCATCCTTTTCAATGGCGCGGTGAGTTGCCATGGTCATGTAACCGCCTTGCGAGTACCCCGCCAGCATCAGATTGCCACTGAAATTGACATCCTTTTGAATGGCCAGTTCCCGCGCGGCTTTGAGCATGTCGATAATCGTTGTGGTCGATACCTCTCTGACGTAGTAGGGATGTAACATCGATGAGGAGCTTCCAAATCCGAGAAAATCCGGCACGACAGCAATGAAGCCTGGGGATGCCAGAGCTGTATAGAGCAGGAGCTCGGTGCTGTTGAGTGGAAGGGCGGACGGTGCTTCATCGTGCGCGGCAATAGTGCCATGATGAAAACTCACCATTGGAACTGCCGCCGTGGTCTTGGGGAGCATCACGAGGCCTGAGGCAATGACAGTGGATGATTTGTAGGTGGTCTTATAGGTAATGCTATAGATTTCTACGTCATACTTGAGCGAACTCAAGTCAAGATTGAGTCCCGAAGCCCCCAGATAGGTTTTCAACTCGCCTGCCGATCGTCCCAGCGTGTTCGTATAGGTGTCCAACACTACTGGCACAGGCTTGCCGTCGTCCCTGGAACAGGATATTATCACGAACGCTGCCAGTACAATCCAGATTATTGATTTCATATTGCGGGGATAAATGAGAAGGACCTGATTTGACTCAGGTCCTTAACACGTTAGAAAAAAGAAAGGTTTAGGTTACTTGAAGAGTTCATCGAAGGTAACAGAGACATAGTAAATGGCGCCAATGTTCGGACCACCAAGGCTCTGGATATACATATTGTTCATGATGTTGGAGCCACCGATTTTAACAACCGACTTCATGGAAGGCACCCTGTAGGTTACCTGCGCATCTACGGTCTGGTATGCGGGCACATCACCATTTCTGGGAATCGTGAACGAAGACTGCCATGCAAACTTGTCCTGCCAGCGATAAGTGAGGTTGAAGCCAATCCGATCAGTAACCTTGCGATTGCCGAACATGATATTGAACTTGTGTGCCGGCGTGTTGAATTCAGTTAGGAACTTGGAGGGATCTGGTTGTTTGATGAGTACGTTCCAGTTGTAATTACCGCTCAGGGTATAACCCCGTGGAAGGCTATAAGTGAGTCCGGCCACTGCGCCCTGGCCGGTTACTGTTTCTGTAAAGTTGGTGTAGATCTGCCCTGTGTTACCTGTGATCCTTCCATTGGCGTCTTTGTCCAGCGCAGTTCCATTCAGCAGCGTTGCATAGTTTGGAGTACCATTAAGTGCAGCCACATTTGTAAAGGAATAACCCGGGACGCCCTGCTTGGCAACATCGGTGGTGAATTGGTCGGCAATCCTGAATTGCACTTGTGTTATGAAGTCGTTGTAGATATTGTAATAGTAGGTGAGGTCGATCAACAAGCGATTATTGATCAAATTCTTATAGCCTACTTCGAAATTCTGAACGCGTTCGGGTTTCACCGGTGTCCAAGAAAATGACTTCAGCTCAGCAATGTTATTAGGGTCAAAAATGGCTGCCTGATTGGCTCCGCCATTAAACACGCCAGAGGCATACCTTTCCACAGAGAATCCTTCAAAAGAGAGGGGCTGCCCGGTTTCTGACTGACGGATGATCTGGTATTTGTCCGAGTAACGGGGAAGGCCACCCAGCAGACGTGCGGTAAGAATGCTAAGATCGATATGCTGGCCCTGGGTAGAGGGTATTCTGAACCCAGTTTGATAGGATACGCGGATATTTGAGTTTTCACTCAATTTGAACAATACTGACAGTCTTGGGTTGAAACGACCTTTGAAGTTGAGATTCTTGTCATAGCGGCCGGAGCCGGACAACTTGATCTTCCGGTCGTTTAGCCACTTACCAGCCTGGACGTAACCTCCAAATTCAGTAATCGAAACCTTGCTGGTCTTGTCGTCAAAAATGGTCCCGTTGGACCTGAGGTCATACATCCGGTAACTGCCACCGGTCATCAACTCCATGAATTTGACTTGATTCTTGAAGTCATACTGGAATTCACCATGGTACATCCTCGTGTGATCTGAGAATTTGGGGCCTTGCGGAATTGTACCTTGCATGGCCTGATCTTTCAATTGTTGAAATCTGGCTGAATTGGGATCAAGAATAAACTTGTTGTCAACGACGCCCCGGGCAAATTGATGTGCGAGCTCTTGTATCTGGGTTCGCTGATCAGTCGGCAGTGTGTTGATTTCACCAGGCTGCAACCCTGATTGATAGAGATACCTCAGGTATTCAGTGCCATAGGTGGCGAGGTAACCTGACACATCGTTGAAAACAGGATTCGCACTGCTCACCGCAAGGTCATTGATGCGTTTGGCGAGGAATTCAGTTATGTACGAATCACCAGAGTTTTCGAAAGTTCCATAGGCGCGTACGTAGAAATTATCTCCGCGCAATTGTATCCTGTGCTGCTGAATTCCAAAATTCTTGAGCGAGTACCGTTGTGCGCCAGTATAGATACTGGTACCAAATCCGCCATTGTACAGATAGCTCAATTCCATTTTGTCATTGAGACGGTAGAATAATCCGGCGCTCGCCTTGATATTTTTGGCATTGTAGCTGATCAGGTTCTTTTCCAGGTACGGAGTAACAGAAACTACCTGGCTGGGCAGGTCACCAGCTTGTGCATAGTTGAGGGCGGTGAGGTGGGTATTTTGATCAAAGATGTTATTGTAGGCGGTGCTTCCTGATCCGCCCTGGTTGTCTGCAAACAGCCTCCAGCCTGAGCTCAGCGGGAAGATGGCGAGGTTAATCGCCGCCTCGTCGCCCATATAATGCAATTTGTCTGCGCCAGGATTGAAGTTGAATCCACTGGGTGTCCGGGCAATGGAGCGGTCGGTTGCATCAGTACCATGCCAGTCTTCTGCCTTCATGAAGGCGGCATTGACTTTGAATGCGAACTTATTATTGAATGCCTTCGCGTACCGGATGGCTGCATCGTACAACGGAGAGGCTGGCGCATCTGCTTTGGGGCCGACATGATTCACACCTTGTTTGACGAATGCGCTGAGCCCCTGGTATTCGAATGGGTTTTTGCTATTGACGAGAAGGATCCCATTGAATGCGTTGGGGCCATACAAGGCAGATGAGGCCCCGGGAATCAACTCCACACTCTCCACATCCAGTTCGGAAGGGCCATTGAGGTTACCAATAGGGAAATTGAGTGCGGGTGCCTGGGTATCCATGCCGTCGGTCAACTGAACAAAGCGGGTGTTGCCAGTTGAACCAAAGCCGCGCGTATTGATGATCTGAAAGTTGATGCTACTGGAAGTTACGTCCACACCTTTCAAATTGGCGAGGCCCTTGTAATAGTTATCAGCGGTTGTATTCTGAACTGCGAGGATGTCCATTTTCTCAATGGATACCGGGGATTCCATGATTTTTTCTTCCACGCGTGAGGCAGATACCACAATTTCCTGTCCGAGAATAGGAGCCTCTTCCATTTTAATGCTGAGCCCGGCTGTGCTGGGTGAGGTGATGCTGACCTCCTGGGTCCGGTAACCAACAAAGGACACCAGGAGCGTCATGGGAGGTTTGTCGTCTACCCGGAGGTTGAATTTCCCGTCCAGGTCAGTCACAGTACCAATCACTTTGCCTTTGATGATCAGGTTAACACCGGCGAGTGATTCGCCCTTTTCATCCAGCACGGTTCCGGAGATGGTAGTCTGCCCCTGAGCCCAGGCCATGGAGACAAAAGAAAGCAACAAAAGAACGTACAGTCTCTTCATAGAAAAAATAGGTTTCAATAAAACTAGGAAGAAAAATACCAAATAACAATCGATTGCACTCGATTGTGTCGGTGGAATTTTGTCAGCAAAACAACTTTCAGGAAGACGCTTTGACCATTCGAACAAGTCGTTCGCAGACAGCATTGATTTCAGCTGCCATGGCTTCGTCACCGGTGGATTGCAGCAGGCTCTGGGCGAGTCCACCAATGCTGTCGATATAGAAGCGTTTCATTTCATCAACAGGCATGTCTTTGGTCCACAGATCAATGCGGAGGGTGTTTTTTTGTGTGTCATCCCAGAGGGCAACGCTGATTGCCTTTGTTGTGCTCAAACCGGGGTCTGGCTTGTCACTGGCGTCCCACCGGATAGTGTCCGGCACGTTGTTCTCATCCAACTCAATTTCAAAACGAATCGCCGACTTCTTCATACCGCCTCAGGTTGTGGGGCCCAAAAGTAGGGTGTGCTCCGGTAGATTCAAAACACCATGCTATTCGCCACCGCCGCCGGTCTCCACTTCGTAGGAGGTGAATACGGCACCAAGGTATTCACGGTTCAGTCGCGCAATGTTGGTGATCTTGATACCTTTTGGACATTCTGCCTCACATGCACGTGTGTTGGTACATGCACCAAATCCCTCGGCATCCATTTGTGCAACCATTCGTTCCGCACGCTCCTTGCGCTCAGGCTTTCCTTGTGGCAGCAGGGCATATTGGGACACCTTGGCGCCGACGAACAACATGGCCGAGGCATTCTTGCAGGCTGCCACGCAAGCCCCGCAACCAATGCAGGTGGCGGCGTCAAATGCTTCGTCTGCTACCTTTTTGGGGATTGGTATTTCATTGGCATCGGGAACGCCACCTGTGTTGACTGACACATATCCACCAGATTGTTGAATCCGGTCGAAGGCAGTGCGGTCCACCACCAGGTCTTTGAGTACCGGGAATGCATTGGCCCGCCATGGCTCTACTGTGATAGTATCGCCGTCCTTGAATGTGCGCATGTGCAACTGGCAGGTGGTGGTCTGAAGCGGACCATGGGGTCTGCCATTGATCACCATGCTGCACATTCCGCAGATGCCTTCACGGCAGTCGTGGTCAAATGCAATCGGATCTTCACCTTTCCGGATGAGTTGTGCGTTCAGCACATCAAACATTTCAAGAAATGACATGTCAGTGGATACATGATCCAACTGATAGGTTTTGAATCCTCCTTTTGCCTGGCTGTTGGCCTGGCGCCAAACCTTTACCGTTATTTTCATACCTACTTATAGCTGCGTTGAGTGAGTTTTACATTTTCGAATACGAGGTTCTCTTTGTGCAGTTCCTCGGGCTGGTTCTCGCCCTTGTATTCCCATGCGGCCACATAGGCGTACTGGTCGTCTTTCCGCAAGGCTTCTCCATCGGGGGTCTGCGATTCTTCGCGGAAGTGACCGCCGCAGGACTCTGAGCGGTTCAATGCGTCGTCAACCATCAGTTCTCCCAATTCAATAAAGTCGGCAACCCGGCCAGCCTTTTCCAGTTCCTGATTCAATTCATTGGCGCTGCCGAGGATATTCACATTCGACCAGAACTCAGTTTTCAACTCCTGAATTTTCTTCTTGGCTGTGAGCAATCCGGACTCGCTACGCGACATTCCGCAGTACTCCCACATGGTCAGACCTAATTCACGGTGAAGCTGGTCCACTGTCTTGGCGCCCTTGATTTGAAGCATTTTACCAACACGTTGCTGGACGTTGGTGATGGCTTCTTTAAACTCTGCGCGATCGGTAGACATTTTTTCCCATGACATGCCTGCGAGGTAGTCGCCGATGGTGTAGGGAATGATAAAGTAACCGTCTGCGAGACCCTGCATGAGCGCGCTGGCGCCCAAGCGGTTGGCTCCGTGATCTGAAAAGTTAGCCTCACCCAGGGCATACAGTCCTGGCACGGTTGTCATCAGATTATAATCCACCCAGAGTCCACCCATTGTATAGTGCACAGCGGGATAGATCATCATGGGGACTTCATACGGGTTGTCGCCGGTAATCTGGCGATACATGTCAAACAGATTGCCGTACTTGGCCTCGATTACATGTCTGCCATCGCGCTTGATTGCATCTGAGAAGTCAAGGAATACGGCAAGTCCGGTAGTACCCACACCGCGGCCTTCATCGCATACATATTTGGCGTTGCGTGATGCTACATCGCGGGGCACCAGGTTTCCAAAAGAGGGATACCGGCGTTCGAGGAAATAATCGCGATCTGTTTCAGGGATTCTGACCGCATCAGCTGCCTTGAGTCCTTTGATAGCAGTTTTCGGCACCCATACCCGGCCGTCGTTGCGCAGCGACTCTGACATCAAGGTCAGCTTGGACTGATGATCACCCGAAACCGGAATACAGGTGGGGTGAATCTGAGTGAAGCAAGGGTTTCCAAACAATGCGCCCTTCTTGTGCGCGCGCCATGCAGCTGTTACGTTAGAGCCTTTGGCGTTGGTTGAGAGGTAGAAAACGTTGCCATAGCCGCCGGTGCAAAGGAGTACAGCATGAGCCGCGTGCGCTTCAATCTTGCCGGTCACCAGGTCCCTGGTAATAATACCCCGGGCCTTGCCATCCACCACCACGACGTCAAGCATTTCCGTTCGGTTGTACATCTTGACCTTGCCATTGGAAATCTGGCGGTTGAGTGCTGAGTACGCACCCAGGAGAAGTTGCTGTCCCGTCTGGCCACGCGCGTAGAAAGTTCTGGATACCTGGGCACCACCAAATGAACGGTTGGAGAGGAGTCCGCCGTATTCTCTGGCAAAAGGTACACCCTGGGCAACACATTGGTCAATGATATTGACGCTTACCTCGGCAAGGCGGTGCACATTGCCTTCGCGTGCCCGATAGTCTCCGCCCTTGATCGTATCATAGAAGAGACGGTAAATGCTGTCACCGTCATTCTGATAATTCTTGGCGGCATTGATACCGCCCTGTGCGGCAATGCTGTGGGCACGCCGGGGTGAATCCTGGAAGCAAAATGCCTTGACATTGTATCCTAGTTCTCCCAGGGATGCAGCCGCCGAGGCGCCGGCCAGACCTGTTCCCACGACAATAACGTCATACTTCCTTTTGTTGGCCGGGTTAACCAACTTCAGATTGAATTTGTGTTTTGACCACTTTTCATTCAATGGTCCTGCAGGTATCTTGGAATCAAGGTTCATAGCAACTTTCGCTTAGGAATTAAGATAGATGGACAGCGGAATGAGAGCAAATGCGGCAGGCACCAGAATGGCGAATGCCCTGCCCACAAAATTGATTACCGGGTTGTACTTGGCATGATTGAGGCCCAGGGTCTGAAATGCGCTGGTGAAGCCGTGGAGCAAATGAAATGCAAGGAATCCCATGCACACTACGTAGAGCGCTACATACCATCCTTTGTGAAACCACATATATACATGCGCATACAAGTCCTTGACCTGTGCGGTTCCGTCGTAGGAAATCATCTGTACCTGATCACCCCAGTGCATTTGCGCCCAGAAGTCGCGCATGTGGATCACCAGAAAAATCAGGACGATGGTACCGAGGATGCCCATATTGCGTGAAGCCCAGCGGGACGATTTGTTGGTTACTTCATATCCAACAGGTCCACGCGCTGATTTGTTTTTGCGTGTAAGGAATGCCGCGATGAAGATGTGCAGCAGAATCAGGAAATAGTTGACGTACGAAACCGTCTTGATCAACGGATTGGACGTCATGAACCTGGCGTAAAGGTTAAACGATTCTCCGCCATCGTGCTTAAGCAATTGCAGGTTGCCTGCGAGGTGCACAGCAAGAAAAACAATGAGAAATAGTCCGGAGAGTGCCATGAGCAACTTTCTGCCCAGTGAACTGGTGAGCAGGTCAATAAACCATTTCATAGAAGTACGTTGAGGTATTTTTTCAAACCAGCCAAAAGTACTTCTCAGCGCGTTACCAACCAAACCCGTAAAGGTTCAGCGGATGAGCCGCTGCGGTGTTTCGACAAGCGCAATCACCAACGCCGCAAAAGCATTGCAGTCTGTTCAGAAGATCTCATACAAGATGATGATCGTGGCGATCACCGACACCAGAATGAGGAGAAACCATTCACGTTTGACCATGGCAATGAACTTGCCGAAAAGGGGGGTTTTCATAAGTCGCTAAGTCCGTTAGCATGTACGCTATTACAAATTGCCGACCAAATTCATAATGATCTGATAAACAATACTTTACACTGAATATCTAAAGAAAAGCAGACCCAAAAAGGAAAAAAGCTCTGGTTTTGGGATTTGGTGCAGGGGAGGGTATTTTTGACCACCACTACGAACGATTCATGTATCTCATTTTTGACACGGAGACCACGGGTATTCCGCACAATAAGACTGCCCCGATTACAGATCTTGAAAACTGGCCACGGCTCGTTCAGCTGGCGTGGCAGTTGCATGATGCAGGCGGCAAGCTTTTGTCGAGGCAAAACCTGATTGTGAGGCCCGATGGGTTCGACATTCCATTCAAAGCAGAACAAGTGCATGGAATCTCTACGAAGCGCGCCCAGGAGGAGGGCAAGCCCTTGCAAGATGTACTTGCACTGCTTGTAAATGATCTCCGGCTCACGCAATTGCTCGTAGGACACAACATTGAATTCGACATCAACATCATTGGTGCAGAATTTATCCGT
>JAIBBB010000245.1 GCA_019694905.1 Cyclobacteriaceae bacterium | reverse complement strand
CGTCATATCACCAGGGAAGTGGGCATGAGCGCCAGTCGCCTCAGCAAGCTTTTTGAGTTCGCCCTGCCAGCGCCCCCCTTTGCTGCGTGGTGGAATTGGACGCTGTAATTCAGTGACGCCCACTGTGTAGGCAGTAAGACCCACGGTGTAGGCCGGTACGCCCTCACGGCTGGCGCGCTCAAGCAACTGACGGAATGTGGTCTTGCTGCCATCGTCGCCACCGTCTGTGATAACGAACAGCACTTTCTTCCGATTCTTACCCTGCCCGATGCGGTTCAGCCCGAAAGCTACGGCATCGTACAACGCCGCACGACGGCCCGGACGCACGCGGCGAAGCATATTGAGAAGTTGCCCGTAGTCCGAGGTGAAGTCAGACACCATCTCTACCTGGTCGTCGAAAGCAACTAAAAACGCCTCGTCCCGGTCGGCTCTTTCAGAGATGATATGGAACGCCGCGTGGTAAACATCGTCCATGACTTTCCGCCTCATGTCGCTGCGGTCAAGGACCAGCCCCCAACTGATCGGCGAGTCTTCGGCGCTGAAGGAGACGATTGTCTGCTCAACCCCATTTTCGTAAACCTTGAAGTCCTCTTTCTTCAGCCCGGTAATTGCCCGACCCTTTTGATCCAACACTGTTACGCTCAAGGAGACCGGCTCTATGGACGACAGCCTAATGGCGGATGCGTTCTGCGGAATCTCCTGTGGTTGCCGCTGCGCAGCCGACGGCGATCCCACCAATGGCACAAGAGGCAATACGAGAGCCAAGATAACTGCCACTGTCTGAAACATGCTTCGCGATTTCATTCTCCCTCTCGTTGTTCAATGGTGCTTGTACCAGCCGACGCCCTTGATGTCATTCCAAGCGTTGGTCTGATGACAGCGGTAACACTGGTTGACTTGCACATCTGCGCAGCACGGATTGCCCGGAGCGTTCGCCTTGCCGGCAACCGTTTTGTCAACCATTTCAAAGTGCATCATGTAGTGGCTCGGCGGCGCCTGGTGACACTGCGCGCAGTCTGTCGAGCGCGGTGAAGGGTGTTGGAACTCGGCGATGGCCCACTGCGCAGTGGAGTGGCACTGGGCGCAATCCTGCCCGAAGAGTTTGAAATGCTTGTCCTGGTTCGAATGGCAGCTCGCGCAATCCAGAATCATCTCTTCGGAGGTGATGTTCTTGTGCCTTGTCTCTGGCCCTGCGCCCACAAGGTGCTGCCTGATCCAGCCTAGCAGTTGGCCGCGCACCTGCCTTCGCTCGCTGTCGGCGGCGTCATTCAATTCGCGCAATCCGAACCGCGCCAGCGCCAAATGATCCATCTTCGTTGGCCGCCGATTTGCGCCTTCGTGCTCGAGATGGCACTGGCTGCAACTCTGGATGTGGGTGTGGAAGGCGGTCGGCTGGCGTTGTAACAAGGCCTCATTGCTTGCATGGCAAACAGCGCAATTAACAGCCTCCACACCTTTGACCGGTGTATGGCAGGCGGCGCAGTTCTCTTTCAGTGCAGCGTGCGCCAAAGAGAGTTCGCCGGGGCTGGCCAGCCGCTGCCAGGTCGAGGTGCGACGGAGCGAAGACCAGCGCCACACGGTTCCCGTCAGCACGGCCAGTATCAGCAAGACTCCGATGATCCACCTCTTCGAGGGCAATCTCATTCCGGCAAACCTCTTCACACCCGGTTATGACCTTTTTCAACCGCTCGGCCAAAGCCTGGGATAAAAGCGGGAGTGGCGGCGGCGTAGCGGGCATACTCTTCACCGAGCTCCGCCGCCGCATCGCGCTCTTCGCGTCGCGCCAGCTTCACGTACACCCAGACCAGAATTGGGAACATAACGAGCGTCAACAAAGTTGGCCACTGAAAGAGGAATCCGAGCATGATCAGAATGAAGCCCACGTACTGCGGATGGCGGACGTAGGCATAAGGTCCGGTCGTCGCCAGTTTGTGACTGCGTTGCGCTGCGAGCAGCACCGGCCAGGCTGACGCCAGCACCCAAAACCCACCGAAGATCAGCGCGTAGCTTATGATGTGAAAGACATCGAAATGAGGATCGCCTTTCAGACCGAATAACGTGTGCCACAGGTGGCCGGCGTTGTGCGAGAGAATGTCCAACTGCGGGAAGCGGCTGCCCAGCCACCCCGACAACAGATAGATCGTCAGCGGGAAGCCATACATCTCCGTAAAAAGCGCCACGATGAAAGCCGAAAACGCCCCGAACGAGCGCCAGTCGCGGTTCGTGCGCGGGTGTGTGAAACTGAAGGCGAAGATGATGAAGACCAGCGAGTTGATGATCACTAACAGCCATAATCCGTAAGCAGGAGAGTCGTGCATATTTTTCTCCCTTCAAATTCAGTGGTCGTGCTTTTCTGTTTTCTCCGTTGCGCCGCTGTGGCCAACGCCGTGCCCGCCGTGCCTGCCGTGCATGAAAAAGTGCAACAGCGGGCACAACAACAAGAGCAGGTAAGGCAAGATGCCGAACAGGTGCGCCCGGTGTTCGGTGAGTAGGAAAAAGGCGGCGATGGCTATGAAACCGGCCAGCGCCAGCTTCATTCCCAGCTTTTTCCTGGGACTGAGAGAACTGCTTTTCGTGGTTTGTCCGTGATCGTGCATATCAACTCCTTATTGCGAATGACGCCGCTAGCCAACGTTGCTTGTTTTTTCGCCTTGTCTTACACCACAACCTCACTTGAACCACCTCAGCCCGAAATAAATCCCCGCCCAGACGTGTAAGGTCAGCAGGATGTAAAAAACGACCGAAGAGACGATGTGCAGCTTAAGCCAGATGGCAAAGCGTCGTTTGAGCAACTCGTGCGACTTGATGGCGTGTTCAAGATCGGCGATTGATTCGGCCAGATTCATCGCGCGGTACGAGAGGGCAAGATTGCTCTGCACCGTCATCTCCTCCGGCGCAAAGAGCGCTGCGGCGATGCGGCCAACGCCCCCTCGCGCCGCTGCCAATGCCAGCGCCGGTTCAGGCTGCCTAGCCAACTCATCCGCCGTCTGCTGGTAAGAGGCTTGCAGCTTTGCTAGCCAGCCCTGCTTCTCGCGCAGCTCCTGCGAAACCTGCCCCATAAAATACCGACCGACCACACCCGTCAGCACCGCCACCAGCATGGTGGCGGTCAAGAGGATTCCAAGCGAACTGGTGAATTTGTGACCGGTGTGTAAGACGGCCAGCACCGCTCCGATGATTCCCGTGTAGACGTGCCACGCCAGGAGTGTGCGCATCGGCAGCCGTTTCGTCACTGCGCCCTTGAGCTTCGGAATCCGTTTGACCGCCGAATAGCCCAGCGGCCACAACATCAACAAAGCCCCCGCGACGCCTAGCACGCCGCCCCACAGGCTGCCCGGAAAACGCGGCGAGCGGTGGACGGCGAAGCCCAGCCAGAGAATGAGCATCAGCGCGAAGAGGCCGATGACGACGATGCGTTCGCGTTCTTTCATAAGCCAATGCTGTTTACGCGGGCGCCGCTGGCCGGAAACGGCCCAAGGCAACCAGCGCTGCCGATGAAACGGTGCCTAGCAACCATGCGCTGAGTCAACTTGGCATCAGTGTGCACCAGGTTGCCTCAGCGATGCCATCCGGCATGGTCATGATGCCTGGCGTTACAGAATGTCGGTATCCACCTGCGTTTGAGCGACAATCTGCGGCTTTGATCTGCACTTATCTGCCCTGATCGTGTGCTCGTGAGTGCTCTCTCATCGTTTCTCGAATACCAAGACATACATGAAAGGCATATGATCGAACTGCTTCGTCAGGTGAAATCCTTGGGTCTCGACCTCTTTCACGACGTCGTCGCGGTCCAGACGGATGTGACGGCGAACTTCATCTGGACTGGCGGCTGGGTTTGGGCGGTTGCGATAGTAGTCTATGATAAAAAGCCGCCCGCCGGACTTGAGGGCCCGCCACACGCCTTGCATGGTTGCCTCCGGATAGTTGAGGTGATGATACGTGTCGAGGATGATTGCCCCGTCGAGCCGGTTTGCGGGCAACTTCGGGTCGCGCTCTGTGCCGAGGACTGGATGCACGTTCTGCCAACCCCGGGGGGTAGTGCGTTCGCGAACCTTGTCGAGGAACTCCGGATAGATATCGACAGCGAAGATCGTCCCGTTGCTGCCGATCTTTGTGAGGATATAAGGCAGAAGATGACCAACGCCGGTCCCGACGTCGGCGACTGTGTCACCGGCGTGCAAGCCCAGAGAATCAACTAGAGCGGCAGTCCGCGCGAGGTACCCACGATTCGGCGGATCCATCTCCGCGGCGGCCTTCGCACGCTGGGCGGGCGTACGGTATTCCTGGTTGGCCGTGGTCGCAACTTGCGCCACTGACGTGCCCGCCCAGAAAAAGGAGTACAGCACCGCGCAGGTGATGCCGAGCGACAGACGAATTGAGCGGTCCATTCGGAATTCCTCCTACCGACCAACAGTACAAAAGCAAAAGCTGTGATGAGTCGATTGTCACGCCGGCTCTTCCAACGTGCAACTGTCAAAATTTACAGTCCAAATTCGGGAATGGCCTCGCCTTCATTCCGCTTCGCTCCTATCTGGCGCTGCACAACATCAGCGCGAAGTGGAATTTGCCAATAAGAGATTGGGCGTTGGCCAAGAATCGCTTCGCGATTATGTTTGGTGGGAGGATGCCGCTTGATTAACCAAGACTATTTACACAGTCTGATGCCCACAATCCAGCAATGAACTCCCGGCCCCCATCACATATGGCCCATGCCCTTCATTTTCTTGTCGTCCTTCTTCTTCGGCATGTTTTTGCCGCCCGTCTTCTTGCCCATCGTACCCATGCTCTTGCCCATCATATGCATGCCGTTGTCCATCATGTGCATCCCCTTCTCCATCATGCCCTTGTCCATCGCGTCTTTGCCTTTGTTCATCGTGGCTTTACCCTTGTCCATTATGTCCATGCCCTTGTCCATCATCATGTCCATATCTTTATCCATCATTTCCTTGTCCATCATTTCCTTGCCCATCTCCATCATATCCATACCCTCGTCCATCATGCTCATGCCCTTGTCCACCATGTCCTTGTCCATCGTGTCCTTGCCTTTTTCCATCATGTCCTTGCCCATCTTCATCCCTTCCATGCCCTTGTCCATCATCTCCTTGCCTGGCGGATAGAGACTTTTCATCTGGTCGAGGGCCGCGTTCAAACCTCTGTGGTTTTCATGCACCGCATCGGTGTTGTTGGTGTGGGCTGCTTCACCGATCTTTCCGGCCAGCCGGTCAACCTCTTTGGCCTGCACATTTAGCGACTCCCGCTTGTCCGCTGGCAACGCCGCGGATTTGCCCGGCAGCGCGTTCACCGAGTCGCGGACTTTGACCGTTGCATCGTGGACTTCTCTGAGGTTCTCCGCTTCGACGGCCTGGTCGAGTTGCGCGCGCGCCTCTTCAATATGCCCCCAGGTCATCGCCGCTTCCTTCAACGCAGCGTTAGTCGCGGCGGCGCCTGTGGCGGGACTCGCCGTGGGACTCGCCGTCGCCGTTGTGATGGCGGGCGAAGGCGAGGCGTTCGTCGCGGCAGTGTTGTCGGCGTTGTTACTCTGACTACTGCAACCGGCGAGGCTTATGGTCAGCAGCGCGGCCAGCAGGCCGACACTCGTGAGTTTCCAATTCCAACTGTTCTTTCGCGTATTCCGAATCATAGTTCTCCTCCTATTGTGTTGGCGGGAGCAACAGTTTGCTTCCGCAAAATCAGCCGCCCGCAAAAGGCGGCTCAAGCCTCAACCGTGACATCACCCGTGGATTTGGCCTGACAGGCCAGAATAATGTTTTGCGCTTTATCGTTCTCATCCAGCGCGTCTTCGACCGCCATCGTCACCTGTCCGGCGAGGAGCTTCGTTTTACAGACACCGCAATACCCCTCACGGCAGGAATTATCTATATTCACCCCGACATCTTCCGACGCCTCTAGCACCGTCTTGTCCGGCGGCAATGGGGCTGATTTCCCTGAACGGGCAAAAGTGCAGACAGGGGCTTGCGCGGCCTGCTCCGGCACAGACACGGCGGTCGCCGGTTCTGCCGCTTCGACGCGGCGGCGCGGGGCCGGACTGAGGAAGAGTTCCGTCTTGACCTGCTCCGCTGGCAGCCCGATCTCCGCCAGCAACGACCTCACAGCGTCCATCATTGGCGGCGGGCCGCACAGGTGAACGCGGCGGGCGGCAATGTCCGGCACGGCGCTCAGGATTAATTCCTTCGTGACGAAGCCGCGCGACCCCGTCCAGTCGGGCGATTCTTCCTTGCTCAGTGTGATCGTGACTCGCAGCTTCGGGTGGCGCTGCCGCAAATACTCCAGTTCTTCGCGGTAGATGATGTCTTTCATAGTGGCGCAGGCGTAGATCAGGAAGATCTCGCCCGGCCAGCTCTGGTCGGTG
>JAIBBB010000244.1 GCA_019694905.1 Cyclobacteriaceae bacterium | reverse complement strand
CCGGATGGTCTTTTCTATTTCCCGGTTTGTGTCGCGCAACAGGGTTGCGGCTTCCAGTCGGGCTTTCTCAATGATCTCCTTCCGGCGACGATCAAGTTCATCTTTCAATGCCTCATACTCGGCACGCATGGCATCGGTTTCCTGCCGGAGTGCTGTCGCCTTGCGGCGTTCTGTTTCGGCATGCTGCCGGTCTTCATTTACTTTCTTGATCAAACCTTCCAGTCCTATCAAATCTTTGCCGATGATGTCCGATGCCCGGCTCAACACCTCCCCCGGGAGACCCGTCTTGCGGGCAATCTCCATGGCAAAGGAACTCCCGGGCTGGCCGACTTCCAGCATGAACAGCGGCTGCAGTTTGACGGTATCAAACTTCATGGCACCGTTGATAATACCCTGCCGGCTCGAGGCGAATGCCTTCAGATTGTAGTAGTGGGTAGTGGCAACGCCCCAGGTGCGCCTCGCCACCAGTTGTTCGAGGATAGCCTCTGCAATGCCGCCGCCAAAATTAGGATCAGTGCCCGCACCAAGTTCGTCCAGCAACACTAGTGAGCGGGGCCCCGCATGCTTCACAAAAAATGCCATGTTTCGCAAATGCGAACTGTAGGTGCTGAGGTCATTCTCGATCGATTGCTGATCGCCAATGTCGAGCATGATGGAATCGAAAAGACCCATGGAAGAATCCGGATCTACCGGCGGCAGCAGGCCGCATTGCAACATGTACTGCAGCAACCCCACTGTTTTCAGACACACCGACTTACCACCTGCATTGGGGCCGGACACCAGAAGGAAATGATTGGAAGCGTCCAGCCGCAGGTTCAATGGCACCACCTCACGCTTTCCCTTCAGCGCGAGGGCCAGCAGCGGATGCCGCGCCGCACGCCATTCCATCGCAGGCTGGTCCGACAGGTGTGGCAGCCGTCCGCCGATTTGCCCGGAAAGCCGCGCCCGCGCCCGGGCTAGATCCATCTCTGCAAGAAAATCAAAGGCGGTGCGGAGTGAGGGCAACTCCACCCTGATGCGCGAGGTCAATTCAGTCAAGATCCGGATTTGCTCCCTGCGATCCTTGAGTTGAAGTTCCCGGATGTCGTTGTTGGCCTCCATGACTTCTGCTGGCTCAACAAACACAGTCTGTCCGGAAGAGGATTCGTCAATGATGAAACCCCGAAGGCGCCTCTTATGTTCGCTGAGCAGCGGAATGACCATTCTTCCATCGCGGATAGAAGGAGACAATCCTTCCGGAACGTAGCCCGCAGCAGACGCCGATCGGAAAACCTGGTCCACCAGCCGACGCACCCTGGACTGCTCGTCCAGCAACTTGCGGCGTATCTGCAACAGCTCTGGTGACGCATGATCCCTGATAACTCCATTCTCATCGATCTTCGAAGAAATCACATCGGCCAATTCCTTGCTGGTCTGAACAGGTTCTGACAACGCATGCAAGGCCGGATACTGCTCCCGCAAACGGTTCAGCAACAAGCGCCAGGACTGAATGGTGCGAATTGCCGCGGCCAATGCGGCACACTCAGGAGCCTCGAGGAAGTTTCCTTCCAGCGACGCGCGTGAAAAAATGTCCGACGGATCGAAATAGTGTTGTGACGGGTAGGGCTCCCCGCGCTCAATGAGTTGCCTGAACTCTTCATTCTGAATCAACCGGGTCCGCACTTCTGCCGGCCGGTTGTCGAAAGTCAACTGGTCTACACGCTGAACCCCCAATTCACTCAGGCAATGGCCTTTCAGCAATGCCCTGATCTGGTCGAAACCGATACGAGACTCAAATGAATCCGGGTAAATCATGGGATTGTCAGCACATTTCAATGATGGACCACGGTGGTCCGCTGCTCTCGCAAACTCATGGAGTCAATGACTGTGTCATAGACACTTTCAAGGTCCTTGGGATGCGCCATATAGTATTCGTACGTCCTGCGAAGGACGGAATCCGGAATCTCGTGCTCCTTCAGGTACGTACGCTCGTAAACCTCGAAGATCTTCCTGGCAGAATCATCAGAGGTGTGCATGGCTGAAATGCGTGCCTCTACCAGGTAAAAATTGATCATCATCGCGGTAAAGTCCTCGCGGGACAGGCGCCCGTCCGGCCGCTGCGAACAACCCAACACGAACAGCAACATCAAAATCCCACCCCTGGCCCGTGCACTCATGACAAATGTGTTGATTGGCTGATAGTTAAGCTGCAACCTTCTGTTAAAATCACGCGTGAAATTACACATAATAACCTATTTTTGGCACCACCAAAATCATGCCTGCACCCGACCTCATCAAGAAGCTGCGCAATTACGAGATCCGCATCCGGAAAGCCATCAACAGCCAGATGCAGGGCGACTTCCATTCTATCTTCAAGGGTACCGGGCTCGAATTTGATGACGTACGACCCTATCAGTACGGCGATGACATCCGCACAATCGACTGGAATGTGACCGCCAAGGGTCACGGCACCTTCGTCAAAACCTTCCGGGAAGAAAAGGAGCAAACCATTTTCTTCATCGTCGACGTCAGTGCCTCCCAGGAAATCGGCTCACCCGGCAAAACCAAACTGGATATTTCGAAAGAACTCTGCGGCGTACTCACACTCGCAGGTTCCAAGGAGTCCAGCCAGATAGGACTCATCGGTTATTCTGACGACCGTGAACTATTTGTGAAGCCTGCAAAAGGAATGGCGCAGGCCTACCAGATCATCTACAGGTTGCACCGGCTCACACCGCGATCCAGAAAGACAGACCTCCGCAAAGGCATTTTGTATTCACTCAATGCCATCCACAAGCGCAGTGTGATCATCCTGATCTCTGATTTTGTGGACGAAAACTACTTCCAGGAACTGAAGTCACTGGCCCGCAAGCACGACCTCGTCATGATTCAGGTAGTTGACAAACGGGAAACAGGCCTCCCCAGTCTGGGTATCATACCCGTGATTGACAAAGAGAGCGGCAAAACCATTTGGGTGAACACTTCCTTTGGTGACTTTCGTGAGCGGCTTCATCAACATCACACCGATCGCCGTCAAACACTCGCTGATTTCTGCAAGCGTCACCAGATCAATTTCATCTCGGTGGACACCGACGAAGACTACGTGCCAAAACTGCTGCGCTTATTCAAAGTCAGAAACAAAACCATGAAGTCCGTATGAGGTTTTGGCTGATGATTGCTGGTTGCCTGGGGTTTCTCATGGGCCATGGTCAGGAGATCACTGTGAGGGGCCAATTTCTTGCACACGAGGTGAAACTCGGTGAGCCCATTGCCTTTACGCTGAGCGTCCGACATCCGGAATCAGCCACAGTGCTTTTTCCGGATTCAACCTATGCCTTCACACCGTTTGAATTCACAAGAAAGTACGCCGCACCGACCTCCACCAGGCAAGGCATCAGTTATGACAGTGCCACTTACGTGCTGACCACTTTTGAGATCGACAGCCTTCAGTCGCTCCGGCTTCCGGTATATGTGATCCACCAGGGTGACAGCAGTGCCGTATACTCATCGTCTGATACGGTTCAGTTTGTCCGGATGGTGTTTGACGTGCCGGATAGTGTGTCTGCGGCACAACTGCCCCTTCGCACCAATACACAATGGTGGAAAGTGGAACAGGCATTCAATTACCCTGTAGCCCTGCTCGTGCTCGGAATCACTGTTGTGGTGCTGGTTTTGGTCTATGTAATCTTTGGAAAGAAAATCCGTTTGTGGCTGAAGCGAAGGAAACTGATGCGGCAATTCGAAGCCTATCGCAACTCATTTACTTCCGAACTCAACACACTGCGCGATTCATTCTCACCTGAAAAGGCAGAACAATTGCTGGTGCAATGGAAGAAATATATGGAGGCATTGGAAGGTCAACCCTACACCAAGTACACCTCTCTGGAGATCAGCCGCGCGGCGCCGGATCCGTCGCTCGCCCAGGCACTGAGAAACATCGACCGGGCCATCTATGGTCGGGTCACCACCGAAGTGTACGACTCGTTCCATGAATTGCGGTCGCAGTCCGAGGACCGACTCCATCGCCAATTGACGCAGTTGAATCAGAAAGGATGAACACACCCTGGTACAGTCTGACCTGGTTTACGCCTGAGACATTTCGCAGTTTTACCTGGGAACACCCGCTGTTCCTATATGGGCTGCCCGCTGTGCCCCTGCTCTTTCTGCTGCGGTGGCTGTTGCGTCAATGGCTGAACCAGAAATTGCCGGTGGCACTTGTGCGAAGTGACCTGAAAGGATCGCCGCTCAACCTGGTCCGGTTCATTCCGGATGTTCTATTCGCTCTGGCTATTGCGCTGATCGTGGTGGCCCTGGCACGGCCCCAGCGCACCAATGAGAAGGTGGAGCAGTGGACAGAAGGGATCGATATCATGCTCGCCATTGATATCTCCCGCTCCATGCAGATTGAGGACTTCACGCCCAACCGGCTCGACGCCGCACGCGAAGTGGCCCGTGATTTCATCGCTGGTCGCATCCAGGACCGGATTGGCATCGTCGTGTTTTCAGGTGATGCTTTCAGCCTGTCACCGCTCACTACCGACTACGAGTTGCTCAACCACTACCTCGATGAACTGAGTTTCGAAATGATCGAAAACCGCGGCACCGCCATCGGAAGCGCACTGGCAGTGGTCACCAACCGCATGCGGGAATCAGAGTCCAAATCAAAAGTCTGCATTCTCCTCAGCGATGGTGACAGCAACGCCGGCAACATTGATCCCATTACATCCGCCGAACTGGCTGCAGCCTATGGCATCAAGTTGTATACGATCCTCGTAGGCAAGGAAGGACAGGTGCCGTATGGCCATGATCCCTTTGGCCGCCCCATGATGGTTGACAATACCGTGGATGAAACTACCATGCGCAAAATTGCTGACATCGGTGCAGGTGAGTTCTTCCGTGTTACTGACAACGAAGCACTGATCCAGGTATTCCGCAAAATTGACCAATATGAAAAGGCCGAGATCAAGGAGAATCGCTACAAAGACACTACGGACTACTACCAAGTGTACCTTACCTGGGCAATCCTGATCCTGATGGGCTGGATGCTTCTGAAGTCTACTTTTCTTTCGAACTCACTGCAGGACTAACTCACCTGAGCCAGTGCTCTTTCAGTATGTGAATGCTGGCCACCAGGATCAGCAGGGCGGTGATGCGTCGTATGACAAGCGGGTTGAACCGTGTAGTACCCACCCGCGTACCCAATTGCCCACCGGCAAGCACCGCCAGCAGCAAAGGGACTATCCACGCTAATCTCAGATCCGGAATACCCCAGTACAACTGCCCGGCCAGGCCACCAACGCTGTTGACCAGAATAAATGCACTGGCGGTAGCAGCAATCTTCTTCGCATCCGACCAGCGCAGCAGGTGCATTACAGGTGACAGAAAGATACCCCCGCCAATGCCCACCATGCCGGACAACAGACCAATGGCGGCGCCCAATCCGGCGCGATAAGCGGGCACGTCAGACACAACAGGCGTTGGGTTGGTGCGATGGCCAGGTTGCCACCACAACAAGCCAGATACTACCAACAAGGTGGAGCCAAGCAGCATAAAGAATGTGTGCTCCCTGATCAGCCAGCTGCCGCCCACATATGCGGCCGGCACGCTCAAAAGGAAGGGCGCGAAGTCGCGCAACGACAGCTCCCCTCGCCTCCAGTAGATCCATGTGCCGCCAGTTACAACCACCAGGTTGCAGCACAAGGCCGCCGCGCGGATCGCAGGGAAAGGCAGCGCAAACACCGGCAACGCGAGCAAAGCGAGATAGCTTGACCCACCACCAAAGCCAACCGACGCGTACAGAAAGGCAATGAGGAAGAATGCTACGAGCAGGAAAATCAGGTTATCCGAACCTGCAATCATGGCAAACGAATCACTTCGACAGACTGAAGACCCTTGACATATCTACGACCTGTGCGACGGTCTGTTGGCGAAATGAGCAGAATACTCTCTTCCATCTGGTCAAACGATTTGCCATCCTTCTCAAGCACGATAGCAATGTGATCGCCGGTAGCTGTGTTGAATATCTCATTCCATGAAAAAACTACCACGTAGCCATCGGAAGCCACGCACTTAAACAGAACTGCACTCAGGTCTTTTGGCGCCATCGACCGTATGGCTGTTCTTTCCAGCAAGTCGCGAAGCAGTATCCCTTTAAGCTGCCGGGCAGTACTTCGAACCTCCCCTGCATGGTTGGTGATGACAACATCACCTAATTCATGCGATGGAAGCTGTTTGAAATCCTGTAATTTGAAAGTATCCGGGGTCTGAATGTCTCCTGATACAGACAATTCACGGGTGGGCTCTGGCCTAGATTGTGCAAACGACCGGATGAAGATCGGCAGGATGAAAAGTATGACAAGGTATTTGTTCATCACTCGTTAATTCAATTCTTT
>JAIBBB010000243.1 GCA_019694905.1 Cyclobacteriaceae bacterium | reverse complement strand
AATCAGATTGAGTTCGGTCCGCCCAGAACTGTTGACATAGCCACTGGCAAAAATTTTATCGCTCTCCTGTGGCTTCTTCAGTTCAACGTTGATATGTCCGGCCACACTTTCGTAGCCATTCACGACAGAGCCTGTTCCCTTGGTCACCTGGATGGAGTTGATCCACGATCCCGGAATAAACTGGATGCCCTGGCTCGATGCCAGACCGCGCACACCTGGCATGTTCTCCACCGAGATCATGGTGTTGGGTCCCGACAAGCCAAGCATCTGAATCTGTTTGGTGCCGGTTACCGCATCGGTGAAGGCCACGTCTACAGAAGGATTGGTCTCAAAACTCTCCGACAGGTTGCAGCAGGCAGCCTTGAAGAGTTCCTTTTCGTCCATCACGATGGTATTGGTGCCCGACTTATGATCGATGTGTGTGGAAGGCTTCCATCCCTGCACCACCAATTCATCGAGGTATTCATCTGACTTCAGTTCGATCTTTACGTTGGTCTGCGCATCGATGAGCAGCGTATCCGCCTTGTAGCCGACAAAACTCACCACGAGTTTGTTGGATTCCTTAATCCGATCGATAAAGAAGACGCCATTTTCGCGTGTGGTGGTGCCGTGTGTGGTTCCCAACCAGTACACGTTGGCGCCGGCGAGCGGCTGGTCTTTGCCTTTGTCGTCCTTCTCATACACAACACCCAGGAGGCGTTGCGCTGATGCAGTGCATGCGCACAGCAACAGCAGGCCCAGCAGGGCCCATCCTGACTTGTTCATAAATCCAGGATTATTGATGTTGGTGGCCGGAATCGCCGTCGCGGTAGAGGCAGCAGAACGGAAGTCCTGCGTAGGTTTCGTCTTTGGCCTTGACCAGTTCCGTGTCGTGCCCTGCATCAGCCACCAGTTGATGGATCTGCTTTTCGTTGATGCGTGCCGAATTGTAGGTCACCTTGAGTTCCTTGGACTTGACATCCCAGCTGGCTTGCTTGATACCCTTGTGATCAAGCGCCGTTTCGATGCGCTTTTTGCACATCGTGCAGTTGCCATACACCTTGAATTGTGAGGTAACAACACCCGACTGCGCGAAAGCAGTGGAAGAAATTGCGATAAGTGAGAATAGAATGACGATGGTTTTCATGATACGTAGTTTAGATGATTGAATGATACAGCTACAAGGCAGTACATCCGATCACGCGTCATAAAAGACCAGAGAGCAATACAATTGATAAAACGGTGGCCTGGGAATGCCGTCAGGCTCTGAAATTACCGGTACCTTGGGTTCCTGGGTTGCAACTGAGGGCAGCTCGAGCACAATCGAGGGCAGGAAGCCAGTCAAAGGGCTGGGGGGAGCGCTTAGGGTAGGCGCGGACGCCTGATCGTCGTCCAAATGAATCCATTCCTGCTCATCATCGCAGCAAGAAGAGGCCTTGGAGGAGGCAAAAAGGGCGCAACCGCAGGATAGTGGGTCGAAACTGAAGTAACTCTGTTTGTTAACCTGGCCCATACAGTAGTGGGTGGTTTTGGCCACTCCTACTGCCAGGGTCAGGTACACACAGGTGAACGCTATGGCAAAAAGCTTTTTCACTGTGCTGTGTAGAACTGTAAAGTAGAATGTTAGGTTTCAATTTTCCTACAAAATTTCCCAAACTTTGTTTTTGGGCTAAAAATGGCCTTTTTTGAGTGATTTTAAGGTTTTTCAGATGGTTGAAGACGGGTACAAAGAGCGCGGATTGCGCAATAAACTGGTCGCAAAATTGCGCCAAAAAGGCATACAGGATGAGCGCGTTTTGGCAGCCCTGAATAAAGTGCCCAGACACGCCTTTTTCGACAATGCGCTGCTTTCTCATGCCTACGAGGACAAGGCCTTCCCCATTGGTCAGGGCCAAACCATCTCCCAACCCTACACGGTAGCCTTCCAGTCCGAAAAGCTGGAAATCAGGCCTGGCGACCGGGTACTCGAAATTGGCACCGGCTCAGGCTACCAGGCCTGCATCCTGCTTGAGTTGGGCGCCGTGGTGTACACCATCGAATACAACCAGGTGCTCTTCGAGCGCACCCGTGAGTTTCTTCCCATGATGGGCTACAAGCCCTACTTCTTTCTGGGCGATGGCTCCAAGGGACTCCCGCAAAAAGCACCCTTTCAAAAGATCATCGTCACCGCTGGCGCGCCCATTGTTCCGGCAGCCCTCACCGACCAACTCGCCGACGATGGCATTCTGATTATTCCCGTGGGTGACCGCGACAAGCAACGGATGGTGCGCATCCGAAAGAAAGGCGGGAAATTGACTCAGGAGTCCTACGACAACTTTGCATTTGTGCCGCTGCTTGGCGAAAAGGGCTGGCAATAGCTGGAAAATAACCTGCACCTGCGGTCGTTATTACCGGGTGAAAACAACTGTTCTGTTCCTGTCTGTAGCCTTGGCGGCACCCTGCGCGGTCTTCGCCCAACAACCAACCGGCGTTGACCAGGCGCCCAATTCGCTTGCCCCTGCGCGTTCACGTAAAGTGCACGCACCCCGTCGTGAAACTGTCGCCACCTTTCGCAAAGCCAAAGTGAAACACAGCGCGCGATATGAGTTTTACGACCGCGTGGAGAAAGCTGCCAGAGAAAAGAAACGCATTCTCCGGCAGTTAGCGAAGCCGCAATTCAGTGACCCCGCCTACTTCGGACACAAGCGAAAACCAAAGAAACGCCCAGCCTTTCTGATGCGCTACTGCGACGAATGCGGCATCCGGCACTAACTATTTGTAGCGGGCCAGAATTTCAGCATTGTGTGCTCCCAGCGACGGAGGTGCGCTGAGTGCCGTCCGCGTTGCGCCTGCAACGAAACTCCGCACACCGCGTATGCCGTCTGCTTCCATCAACACCGCTTGCGCTTCAGGCATCGACAGTGCCTGGTCGATCCGCTGTATCATGCCCGCGGGTATGCGCTGAGCATGTAACGCGCGCAACAAGTCCGCTGATTGCCATGGGCTGATCGCAGGAGACAGGAGATTGGCGAGTTCAATGCGATTCATGACGCGCTTCACATTCGATGCAAACCGATCGTCTCTGCTCAATGCCTCCAGTTTCAGGATGCTGCACAAATCAGCGAACTGCTTGTCAGTGCCCACAGCGAGCAACAAGCGCTGGCCATCGGCGGTCTCGAACCACTCTCCATACGGCGCAATGTTCGGATGCAGTGAACCCTTGCGACCTGGAACAGTACCACCCACCAGCCAATTCGTGGCCTGGTTGGTAAGCGAGGCCAGCGCAGCATGGAGCAAACTCACCTCAACAACTTTGCCCACGCCGGTCTGCTGCCGTTCCCACAACGCCACCAACAAGCCTTCCTTCAACTGGTGTGCTGCCAGCACATCCACGAGTGCAACGGGCATTTTCAACGGTGGCCCGCCCGCCTCGCCGTTCATGTCCATGAATCCCGACTCTGCCTGAATGATGGCATCATAACCTACCCTCGGATTATCCGCACCATAGCCAGTGATCTGCCCGTAGATGAGTGCCGGGTTGATGGCACAAAGTGTTGCGGCGTCAACCTTCCATCGGACCGAGTCACCTGGCTTGTAGCTGGCGACAACCACATCGGCATCGCGCACCATGCTGTGCACGACGGCGAGATCATTCTTGAGGCCGAGGTCAAGCACCACCGATTTCTTGCCCCAGTTCACGCTGCAGAAATAGGCACTGCGGTCGTCGGTTGCTTCGGCTGGCGAGCGCCAACTCCGCGTGACATCACCGCCGGTGGAAGGGTTCTCTACCTTGATAACTTCAGCCCCCAATTCGGCAAAGAACTGCCCCACACTGGGGCCCGCCAGCACAGACGCCAACTCCACCACGCGCAAATTTGAAAAAGGTCCACTCATTAGTGAGTCGAAAATAGGCTGAAAGCAGTCGCTCACAAAATCGATTCCCCACTGAAACCAATCGGGAGGCCATTTTATCGTTTTGCCCTGCCCGTTTTGAAATCATTTGTTGCATTTTTGTGTTCTGGATTCCAAAATCAACCGGCTATGCGTCTTTTCTGCATCCTTGCGCTCTTGTTAGTAGCTGCCTGCACCCCTAAGCCCCAAACCGTTCCCGCCGGTACCTGGCGTGGCGTGATTGAACTGCAGGGGCAGCAAATGCCCTTTCTGTTTGAAGTAACCAACGACGGCACGACCACCTCCGCCGCGCTGATCAACGACACCGAACGCATTGCACTCGACGAAATCTCATACTCCGGCGACAGCGTCCGCATTGTCATGCACATCTTCGATGTGGAACTGCGTGCCAAAGTATCAGGTGATCAGCTCACAGGATACTACTACAAAAACTACGACCCGGCATTCAAACTAAAATTCACCGCCACACGCGGCGACAGCTACCTTTTTGCGACAAACGACAGCACCCGTACAACTGATTTCTCCGGCACCTATGCCGCAACCTTCATCAGCGACAGTCAGGACACCACTGTGGCAGTAGGCATTCTTCGTCAGCAGGGCAACCAGGCTTTCGGCACTTACCTCACACCCACCGGCGACTATCGCTACCTCTCCGGTAATGTCATCGGAGACAAACTCTTCCTGAGCACCTTTGACGGCAATCACGCGTTTCTGTTCACAGCAGTTCGCAACGCAGATGGTTCACTCACAGGCGACTTCTGGTCCGGCAGAGCCTCACATGAGCAGTGGACGGGTATACCCGACGCAAAGGCCAAGCTTCCTGATGCAGAAGCGCTCACCTATCTGAAACCCGGATACGACAAAATGAGTTTCTCCTTCCCGGACGTGAGCGGCAAGCCCGTGAGCCTGGATGACCCAAAGTACAAAGGCAAAGTAATAGTGCTGCAACTCTTCGGTACCTGGTGCCCCAATTGCATGGACGAAACCAAATTCCTCGGTCCCTGGTATGACCAGAACAAAGACCGCGGTGTGGAGATCATCGGGCTTGCCTATGAGCGCAAACCCGAGTTCGACTATGCGAGCGGCCGCGTGCGCAAGATGATTCAGAAACTCAATGTGCACTACGACTTTCTCATCGCAGGGACATCGGACAAAGAGAAAGCTGCTGAAACACTGCCCATGCTCAACAAAGTGGTGGCCTTTCCCACCACCATTTTCATAGGCAAGGACGGCAAGGTGCGGCACATTCGTACCGGATTCGAAGGACCCGGCACAGGGATTTACTACGAAAGACACAAAGAGCGGTTCAACGAAATCATCAACGAACTGCTGAGCGAGAAAGCGATGTGAATCATCACACAATTATGAGCAAACGAGTTGTTGTCGGATTGTCGGGCGGAGTGGACTCCAGCGTTACTGCATACCTGCTGAAAGAACAGGGGTATGAAGTGATCGGCATGTTCATGAAGAACTGGCACGACGACTCGGTAACCATCAGTGATGAGTGTCCGTGGCTCGACGACTCCAACGACGCGATGATTGTCGCACAGTCGCTGGGCATTCCCTTTCAGGCCATTGACCTGAGCAAAGAATACAAAGAGCGGATTGTGGACTACATGTTCGCTGAATACAAGCGCGGTCGCACGCCAAATCCGGATGTGTTGTGCAATCGCGAAATCAAGTTTGATATTTTTCTGAAAGCTGCCATGAAGCTGGGTGCCGATTATGTGGCTACAGGCCACTATGCACGCAAAGGCGAAGTAGCGGTGAACGGCAGGACCATGTACCGGCTTCTCGCCGGAAAAGATCCTTCAAAAGATCAGAGCTACTTTCTCTGTCAGCTGACACAGGAACAATTGGCTAAATCCCTGTTTCCCATCGGCGAGTTGCTGAAGTCCGAAGTCCGGGCGATCGCAGCGAAAGCCCACCTCGTCACGGCGAACAAGAAAGATTCACAGGGTCTATGCTTTGTTGGCAAAGTACATTTACCAGACTTTCTGCAGCAACGGCTGGAACCAAAGAAAGGATCGGTAGTGGCTATTCCCGCAGACGCTCCGGTATTCGCCGCAGCCGGTGACCACGACATGGCAGCTATCACGAGTGGCTATGCGCTCGAGCCCTCCATGGGCAAGGTGGTGGGTGAACACAACGGTGCACACTACTACACGATCGGTCAGCGCAAAGGACTCAACATGGGTGGCTTTCCCGAGCCCATGTTTGTGCTGGGCACCGACACAAACCGCAACGTGATCTACATGGGCATGGGCGAGCAACATCCAGGCTTGTATCGTCGTGGGCTTTTCATCCCTACGTCTGATGTGCACTGGGTGCGACCAGACCTGGCCTTACCTGCGGGTTCAAAACGGTCTCTGCTTGCGCGCATTCGCTACCGGCAGCCGCTGGAGGCGGTAACCCTCCACGCTCAGGACGATGGCCTCTATCTCATTTTCGACAAACCGCAGCGCGGCGTTACACCCGGCCAGTTCGCCGCGTGGTACGATGGCGAGGAGTTGCTGGGGTCTGGGGTAATCAACTAAAATTCTACGACTTCACTCACCAAT
>JAIBBB010000003.1 GCA_019694905.1 Cyclobacteriaceae bacterium | reverse complement strand
TATGAATATGGCGAATATAGGATTCTGCTTCGTTAACTTCCTTCACTTTGCTGAAGAGTTCAGTCCCATGGGCCAGCGATGCCACAGGGACAAGTTCTGGCACATTGATAAACTCCCACCGGCTTCTTCCTTGGTGGCCCTCGATAGGGTCTTCTTCCTGAATCCCTATCATCCGGGCCTTGAGCAGTGCTTCTTC
Organism: Cyclobacteriaceae bacterium; assembly: GCA_019694905.1. Classification (GTDB taxonomy): domain Bacteria; phylum Bacteroidota; class Bacteroidia; order Cytophagales; family Cyclobacteriaceae; genus ELB16-189. The sequence continues at coordinate 49,583 of JAIBBB010000003.1, read as the reverse complement.
AAAATTGTCGGCCTCAATAAGTCGTAAGTGTTCATCAAATTGTGAGTGGTCATCTGGTGACACACTCACAATTCTGAAGATGATTTTGGCTACGTACCAATTCATTGGCTTGCCATCAATAGCTGCGGATATCGATACCTCCCAGCACAGCGGTGCCTGTGAGATTCAGCACTTTATCACTTAGCTGAGCAGCGGCGTCTTTGTAGACCTGTCGCTTGTCCTCAACTCCTCCCATTACAGTTGTAAAGTCTGAAGAACGGATTTGCCAGTGCGGAGGGACAATTAATTTCACGCCACCAAAGACAGCGGTCAGGTCGAGATTGACAGTCCCTGTAATATCAGCTTGTGACAGATTGACCTCAGCGCCACCGAACACGGCGGTTACCTCTCCGCCTTTAAATTCCTTGCTAATAACATTCTTTTTGATGCCGCCGAAGAAGGAGGTATAGTCAACCCAGTCGCCAGACTCCAGTGAAGCGCCATAGAGGGATTCACCCCAATGCCCCCTCATGTCTTTTTTTTTCCGTTTGGGCCTGACGATGAAATACAACCCCATCAGAATAAGGAACAAAGGCCAGAAGTATGGTCTGAAGCTGAACTCCGGATAGGCGAAATCGACCAGGAAAAACAAGCCGATAATCGTTGGGAACATCCAACCAATTCCTCGGAAACCATGTTTAGCCCCCGTAAAGAGTCCCACTACAATCAGGATCATCGGCCAGCTGATAAGCCAGTCCGGGAAGAAGTCACCAAATTGATTGGCCAGCCAGCCGGCGCCAACGATTACCAGTATAAGTCCGGCAATAATTCTTCCAGACCGAGAGTGCTCAGCTTGTTCATTCCACCAGGAACCAGAAGGTTCATTTTTTTTGTCGGGAGTGCTCATATGTTTCAGATTATACTGTAAACATACGGACCCTCAGGAATAAGGATAATCAGCAATAGGCCGCTGGTTGGTCGTGGTCGGTGAACTGCGGATTGCGGTCGGTGAGCATGCTCACTCCAGGAGGGATCCCTTGAGGCGCATTAGCTCCGTTTCAGCCGCTTTTGCATTGTACCTTGCTGCAATGAGTTGAGAAAAGGCGTCAGACAGCGCCTGTTGAGCCGTCCGTAATTCGATGTAGGTCGTGATACCACGGCGAAAGCCCTCCAGTGCGATAGTCACATTTTCCTTTGCGAGCAGAATGTTCTCTTCCTGGAGAATCAGAATTCGTTTCGAGTTTTCATAATTGGTAAAGCCATTGCGGATAAGAACAAATGCCGCATTTTTTTGCTGATCATAAACCAATTGCTGGCGTTGGTGATTGATCATGGCATTCTGGATCAACCGATCCTGATTGAAGCCGTTCAGAATGGGTAACGAAATGGAAAACCCATAGTTATATCCGTTGAATCTCGACAACAAGGGCAGGTTTTTGTTGAGCACTACCAGGTTGTCAGTTTTGGAATAACTGTAGGCAGAAACAAAATTAATGACCGGGTAGCGCTCTGCTCTTCGTTCTTTCAGCGATAGCCGGGCAATGTTCACGTTTGTAGCTGCCACTTTGAGAATGGGTGATTGTTGCTCGAAGCCACCCACCACATCATTGAGGGTGATATTGAGATTGATGGGGATTGTGTCGGCTACGTCAAATCCATCGGGAAGGCTCATCCCCAGCAATCCGTTCAGTTGATCCTTTAATTGTTGAATCAGCGTCTCCTGCTGAAGGGCCAGTGTCCGCTGGGCATTCAAGTCAACACGCGCCTGCAGCAATTCAGGTTTGCCACCGGTACCCACCTGTAACTTCTTTTCTGCGAGTTTTACGCGCTCGTTATTGACTTCAATCAACTCCTGAATGGCCTTGAGTTGTTGCTTCTGTCGGACAACATTGAAATAGTTGGTGATGACGCTGGCAACAGTATTGTTCATTTGATTTTTGACATTGGCCAACCCCAATTCGTTTTGGGCCGAAAGTCTGTTGCGCACGGAGAACATTTTAGTGCCGTCGAAAAGAGTCCACGACAACTGAAGGCCTGAGTTGATCACAGCGGATTTAATGCCCTTTCCTTCCCTGATTGGATTGGAGGCGAATGCAGGGTTACTAGGGTCAAATTCCTGGTGTTGATCCTGGCTATTGGTGACCTGGGTGCCAGTGGCGTTCAGCGTGGGCAGGAATCCACCCGTTGAATATCTGTAGTCATTGGCAGCTGTGGCAGCCGCATTCTCGCTCAGAAGAACATCGTAGTTCTTTTGCAACGCTGTTTTAACTACCTCCTCAACGGTAAGTTGCTGAGCAGCGGCCGACGTCATCAAAAGGGTAACACCAACAAAAAAGAAGAGCAGGAGTCTAATTTTCATATACAAGTTCTGTGGGCTGGTGTTGTGATGTGGTTCCAAGTTCTTTGTCAAAGTCAATGTGCTTGTGCTTACGTGAGAAGTACGAATACACTGCTGGGATAACGAATAAGGTGAGAATAAGAGAGAACATGACTCCGCCTACTATCACTATTCCCAGCGGTACGCGGCTGGTGGACGCGGCTCCGATTGAAAGCGCAAGGGGTAGTGTACCCAATGTCATTGCCAGGCTGGTCATTAGAATCGGTCGTAGGCGCAGGCGGGAGGCCTCCACGACGGCCTGAATGGCGTTCAGACCTTCTTCACGCTTTTTGTTGGCAAATTCAACAATCAGAATACCGTTTTTCGTCACAAGACCAACCAGCATGATCATGCCTATCTGAGAAAATATATTGAACGTTTGATTAAATGCCCACAGGGACAGGAAGGCTCCTGCAAACGCGAGGGGTACCGTTACCATGATGGTGAGGGGATCAATGAAACTCTCAAATTGAGCCGCAAGGACCAGATAGATGAGAATGAGAGCAAGGATAAGTGCGAAGGATGTGTTTGAAGAACTTTCTGCATAGTCGCGTGAAGCGCCGGCGAGAGAAGTGGTGAATGTTTCGTCAAGGGTTTTCGCTCCGATTTCCCTCATGGCCGCGATCCCGTCACCGATGGTCTTTCCGGGTGCGAGACCAGCTGAAACAGTCGCAGACTTGTACCTATTGAAGTGATAAAGGGATGGAGGCGTTGTTGATTCTTCCACACTCACCACGTTGTCGATACTGATCAACTCTCCGGACTTGGTCCGAACGTAGAGACTTTTCAAGTCATCCGGGTCGTCACGGTTTGTGCGATCCACCTGACCAATCACCTGATATTGTTTGCCTTCGCGGGTGAAATATCCGAAGCGCAAGTTGCTGTAGGCCAATTGCAGAGTTTGCGAAATATCCTGAACGGATATACCCAGCTGTGTTGCTTTCAGACGATTAATCCGAACCTTTAATTCAGGTTTGTTGAACTTAAGATCGACATCGACTCCCATGAAGGTTGGGTTCTGATTGGCAGCTTCCAGAAACTTGGGTAACACTTGCTGCAATTTTTCAAAATTGTTGTTCTGGATAACGAACTGCACCGGAAGTCCGCCTCTGCGGTTAACGGATATGGTCTGCTCTTGAATGACAAAGGCGCGGCCCTCCGGGAAGCGGGGAAGATTCTTGGTTACCATAGCCGCGATTTCCTGTTGAGAGCGCGTCCTTTGATCAGGATCATCCAGGGTCACTCGGACGAAGCCTGTGTTTACAGAGCCAGAACCAGTAAATCCGGGAGCGGTGATGGACAAAGCGATGCGGTGCTCTGGGATAGAATCCATCACGAACTGCGCCATCTTGTCAACATACTTGTCCATGTAGTCATAGGAAGTACCTTCAGGGGCAGTCAGCTGCAGCCTGAATTGATTTCTGTCTTCCAACGGAGCAAGTTCAGATTGGATATTACTGATGATGTAAAACGTGACACCAAAACAGGCGGCAATAATGGGGAATGCGAGCCAACGGGATTTCATGAAGGCCGATAACCACCTGCGGTATCCATCTTCCATTGCGGCAAAGAATGGTTCGGTAACACGATAAAACCAGGAGTGTGAGTGATTGCTTTTGGTAAGTTTTACGCTCAGTACCGGTGTCAGCGTAAGCGACACAAAGCAGGAAACCAATACCGCTCCGGCGACAACAATACCAAATTCACGGAACAGTCGCCCCACAAATCCTTGAAGGAAGATCACAGGAAGAAACACAATGGCAAGCGTGATGGACGTTGAGATAACCGCGAAGAAGATTTCTCTGGAACCCTCTTTGGCGGCCTGGTACTTGTTCATACCGCCTTCGAGCTTCTTGTAGATGTTTTCAGTAACCACAATCCCGTCATCTACCACAAGGCCCGTTGCCAGTACGATTCCGAGCATGGTGAGCACGTTGATTGAAAATCCACACAGATACATGATAAAGAAAGTAGCCGTTAGCGATACAGGGATGTCAATCAAGGGCCTGAGTGCGATGATTGTGTCTCTGAAGAACAGATAGATGATGAGGATCACCAGCAGAATGGAGATAATAAGAGTTTCTTGCACTTCTTCGATGGACCGCTTGATAAATACGGTTTGATCGAGAGCGATATTCAAAGTGATATCAGGCGGAACTTCTTTCTTGATTTGATCCATCCGCTTGTAAAACTCATTCGAGATCGAAACATAGTTTGAACCCGGCAGAGGAATGATGGCCATTCCTACCATGGGTATCCGGCTTTCTTTCAGAATGGATTCCTCATTTTCCGGCCCAAGCACTGCCTGGCCAATATCTCGCAAGCGGATATCACCAGCCGGGCTGGATTTGACAACTACGTTGTTGAAGTCGTCTTCTGTGTAGAGCCTGCCAAAAGTGCGGACGGTAAGTTCGGTCGCATCTCCGGCAATCTTTCCGGATGGTAGTTCGACATTCTCTCTGTTGAGTGCTTGCTGCACTTCCAGGGCCGTGAGCGAGTAGGCACTTAGCTTGGAAGGGTCCAGCCAGATGCGCATGGCGAATTTCTTTTCACCCCAGATCTGCACGCTGCTCACACCCGGTATTGTCTGCAATCTCTCTACCAGCACGTTGGTAGCATATTCGGTGAGCTGGAGGGGATTTCTTGTGCTGCTCTGAACAGTCATGGAGATGATTGGATCAGAGTTGGCATCGGCTTTAGAAGTGACCGGAGGAGCCGTCAGGTCCTGGGGCAAGGTTCTCACAGCCTGAGATACTTTGTCCCGGACATCATTGGCAGCCGCTTCGAGGTCAACGTTGAGTTCGAACTCCACGTTGATATTACTCCTACCCATACTTGAGGAGGAAGTGATGTTCTTGATCCCGGCAATTCCGTTGATCGATTTTTCAAGTGGTTCGGTGATCTGGGATTCTATGATATCGGCGTTGGCTCCGGAATAGGAGGTGCTCACGTTGACATTAGGAGGGTCAATTGCAGGATAGTCGCGGACTCCAAGAAAGGTAAATCCGATCACACCAAATAACACGATGATGATGTTCATCACGAAGGCCATCACTGGCCTGCGGAGACTTAACTCTGAAATGTTCATAGGTCTGTGAGTTAGGGCGGTTATTCGAAACGCTTGATCTTGGATAGTTTGATCCGCACGTTTGGACGTACGGCCATCAATCCTGAGGTTACAATGGTATCGCCTTCCTTAAGGCCACTGAGGATCTGGACGTAGGCAGAGTCACGTATCCCGGTTTGGACCACAGTAAAGCGGGCAGTGTCCTGGCGGAAGACGATAATCTGCTTAGTACGCGCAGCCGGAATAATGCATTGTGAGGGGACCAGCAGGGCCTTAAGATCTTCACCCAACTGCAAGTTCACTTTTGCGAATACGCCGGGGACAAGCTCATTGTCAAGCGCGTTGACCACGGCTCTGACCTTTAGGGTCCTGGTGCTCTGATCTACGCTGCTTTCAGTAGCCATGACGGTTGCTTTATGATCGGATTTTCCGGCGTCTACGCGAAACTTCACGACATAACCTTTGCCAATATTTTGTGCATATTTTTCCGGAACGGAAAACTCCAGCTTAAGTTGGCTAACCTGACGCAAGGTGGTGATTACATCGCTGGGACTGAGGTATGAGCCGAGGCTGATGTTGCGAAGGCCGACTTTTCCATCATAGGGTGCCCTGATTTCTGTTTTTGCAATCGCAATCCTGATGGCTTCGATATCGGCTTTCAGGTTGTCTGCAGAGAGGCTGCTCAGATCAAAGTCTTGTTGGCTGATGCCACTGATCTTGAGTAACTCCCTTTGGCGTTCGATAGTCTTCTCTGCAATCTGTAACTGCACTTCCAGTTTGTGCAGTTGGGCTCTCAGATCGGCGTCGAATAGCTTAACAAGGAGGTCTCCACGCTTGACGAGCGTACCTTCCATGATGTTAAGTTGTACTACCCGCCCACTGACCTCTGCCTTTATTTGGGTTTCTTCAAAGGGGAGTAGAGATCCGGGAACCTCCACTTTATCACTGATGGAATGGGGGCTAACAACAAACGCATCAACCTCGGGTGGTCCCTGCTGGCGGCCACCACCAGGACCAGCCATTGCATCGGGCTTCTTTTTGCATGAGCCGACAAGTATTGAAAAGAGGACAAGTGCCAATGAAAGATGAAATAGTGACTTGAGTCGCTTCAGGTCCAACATGGAAGAGGATGGTTAAATTAATTGGGGGCCAAAGGTACGGTATATGATGTGCTAATGGATGCAGCAATAGGACAATTCAGTACGGCAAAAAATTCCCGAATCAAATAGATCAAGAGCAGTTTTCTCTGTGATCGAACGAGGTCAATCCGGATGCCGTGCAAATGACCTAATTACCTGCAAATCAACTACTAATAGACAAATTGGGCAGGGTCTCAGCGGATGAAAGGCAAAATTAGTATTTAAGCGACTTGCAGCGCTTTCTGATTTCGCGATATTGGTTGGCACGATTCAGTATTTATGCTTGCAGAACTGCGGGACTTGCTGTTGATTGATATTGAGACCGTAGCCTGCGAAGCTTCATACAGTCAGCTTTCTGAGCGACTCCGCGCTCATTGGTCTCGCAAATCAAGTTTCCTGAAGCGGGAGGAAGGGGATACAGACGAAGACCTGTTTCACCAGAAGGCAGGTATCTATGCGGAATTCGGAAAGATAATTGTAGTTGCCGTGGGTCGATACGTCGAAGTGGCCGGTGGCAAGACAGGTCTGCAGACCAAGTGTTTCTATTCCGACGATGAACGAAGTTTGCTGGAAGAGGTAAGGGCTTTTCTTGACCACGGTTCAGCGACACTCAAACTCGTCGCTCACAATGGCAAAGAGTTTGACTTCCCCTATCTGAGCAGGCGCATGTTGATCCATGGGATGTCGCTCCCGGCAGCATTGAATCTTTCAGGGCGCAAACCGTGGGAAGTTCCGCACCTTGACACTCTTGAACTATGGAAATTCGGTGATTACAAACACTTTACCTCATTGGATTTGCTGGCAACGGTCTTTGACATTCCATCCAGCAAGAATGATATGGACGGTTCAATGGTCAACCATGTCTATTACCATGAAAATGGTCTCAGACGCATTGCTCAATATTGTGTTTCTGATGTTGTCGTACTGGCTCAGCTCTTCCTGCGAATGAAAGGTCATCCCTTGATGGAAGAGGCTGGTATTGTGAAATGTGAGATCTAGTCGATCTTCAGGAATCTCCTGCTCACGGTCTTCACTCCGTCTGTCACACGCACGACGTAAATTCCTCCAGACAGCTGGCTGATAGTAATGTCTTTGGAATAGCCGTTGCTGCTCCAGCTGTCCTGAAGATGAACTCTTCCCTGGTTGTCATAGACCGACAACTTTGCATGCGCCAAGTCGCTCGTGACATGAATCACTGACTGTGCAGGGACCGGATAAATACTCAACTCTGAAGCTGATGCATCTTCTATTCCGGTCACGAGCGCAATTGTCTGCGACGAGGTGGCCTGGCAGCCCAGGCTATTGGTGACGGTCAAACTGGGAGAAAAGTTGTTGATGGTTGTGTACTGGTGAACAGGATTTTTATCTGTGCTCGTAGAACCATCGCCAAATTGCCAGAAATAGCTGTCTGCTCCAGTGCTCGCGTCTGTGAACTGAACATCGGTGAATACTTTCAGCTCTCCACTTGAAACGGAAAATGAAGAGCCAGGATTCGGATTGGTATTGACGACAATATCAGCAGATGTGCTGGTGCAGTTGAGTGCGATGTCGCTTACGGAGACTGAATACGTTCCGGCAGTGCTCACCGTAATATTCTGAGTGGTTTCGCCTGTGCTCCATGTGTATGAATCAGCGGACGGAACAGACAAGATAATGGAACTGCCCTCGCAGAAGGTTGTGTTGCCAGAGGCAGTAATGGTGGGGTTGGCTTTAACTTTCACCACGGCAGGAGTTCTCACGGACTCGTATACCTGATCTGCATTGGAGACATAAAAAGTTGTATCACCTTTGAGGACGGGGGTTGTCAATTGCGAACCCGTGTGGAAAGGGGTGCCTCCTGTGAATGTAGTGTACCAGTTGAAAGCGCCTGCGCCGGAAGCCGAAATGGTTGCGTCCGTGTTATAGCAGGTGTTGGCTTCTGCAACCGTTGGCATCGCAGCGGTGAGGGTGAGGTTGTATAAAGAGTCGGCCCGGTGAGCAAACCGTTTTAGCTCGTCGACGTTGGCAGCAGCAATCAACGCAAAGGTGATCGTGGTCTCTTCACCTGCTGCAAGCGAATAGGGACCGGCTGATACAACGTGGCTTACATCATTGCCGGATGCAGAGGTCACACCGGCCGTGGTGCGTGTCAACCCACTTGAGATAGCTGTCATCTTTTCTTTGCGGCTAAATCCGTCATACAATCCAAAGGGATTACCTGCAATACTCTGGTTGTTGTCGATGGCATAATATTCCGCGGAAATTCCTTTCAACAGGGCTATTCCGGCGGAGGGCTTGGCTGCGGTTTGTGCAGGAAAAACATAGCCCAGGCGAGCATCGTTATCCCATCCCGCAGCATCTTGCTGACCATTGGTGGTGATGTCCCAGTCTGCAAAAATGCCAAAATGAAAATTGTTCAAAGTAGCAGCTGAGATGTTCTTCACTTTGTATTCAAGAATGATGAACTGATCATTAGGCTGGTCTTTCCATGCAAGGCTGCGATACTGCAGTTTGAGCGAAGCGCTGGCTTCTGTCTTTGCATTGATCATTTCACCGAAGACTTCATTGTTGGATCGTTCTCCGGGCGAAATCTGCTTGATTCGCTGGGTTCTGGTAAAACTCTGATTAAAGTTCTGCGTTGCACTTGAACCTGAGCCACTGACTGTAGATCGCACGTTGTCAGACAGGTGTGTGGAATCAGTACCCATGATGAGACCCATTTCAAAAAGCAGTGATTGCTGCTCGAAGACAAATCCACTACCGTGTGCCGGTGGATTGTTTTCAGGATCTTCGTAGCCAAGACGACCGATCGATGTCATGGTAGTCAGAACTTTATTTTCATTGACGTCAACGAAGGTGGGATTGATGATGAAACTGATGACCTGAGTATCAGAATAAGCACCGTCTGTGAACGTCATCCGAATGGGTACGACTGCGTTATCAGGTACGTTGGCGTTGATGGTCATTTCAAATGGAGTGAGGATACTATTCAAGACGGATCCTGCGCTAATGATGCCAGGTTGAATGCTTGCTTTTGTAAGTTTTACAAAGCTTGAACTGGTTGTGATATCAATTTGGAGACCGCTTGTTGTGGAAGAGAGGAAATTCTGAAACTCGAAAGACAGAAATGCCTTGTCTCCGGGTACTGGCACGAGGCCTGCTTCATTAACAAGGTGGGGATCAGCTGCGCGTATGGAGGGGGACTCAACAGTAAGCGCACGAAGTATATCGAGGCGGCCTTTCCCAAGTTGCTTTTTGAAGCCTGAATTCACGGTATAGAATGTTGGGTCAGCACTTACCCGTAACTGCTCACTGATTTGCTGGGCTGTATAGTTGGGGTAATGCGCCCAAATGAGTGCAGCAGCACCAGAGACAATGGGAGCCGCGAAAGATGTTCCATCTTCCTGACTGTAGCCACTCTTATAGCTGGTGGTCTGAATGGCAACACCCGGGGCTGAGATGTCTACGAAGTCACCGTAATTGCTGAAGGACGCTTTCTTGTCGGAGGCGTCAGTAGCTGCCACGGCAAGCACATTGTCATAGGCCGCTGGATAGAAGGGAGCATTCTTTCCATCATTCCCTGCCGCGGCCACCACCAGACAACCCAGATCGAGCGAAACGTAATTAATCAGGTCCTGAATGATCTGGCTATCAAAAGATCCGCCCCATGAAAGATTGATCACGTTTGCCCCCATACCTGCAGCATACAGTAGCCCAGCATAACCAAAGTAAATCGAACCATCAGTTAGCTTCTGATTATCGGCTGAATGCTTTGTGAACAACAGTTTGGTATTGTAGCCCACGCCTGCGACTCCGATCCCGTTGTCTGTCGCTGCTGCCGCACTACCTGCTACCCAGGTACCATGGGTCTCAAGTCCTCCCTCGAAAATGGCTGGATTGTTGTCACCTTCATATCCGCTGATGTTGACGTTGAGCGTATCATTGCCGATGAAATCCCAGCCCTGATTATCATCAATGTATCCGTTTTGGTCATTGTCCACACCGTCTATTGGGTCATTGGGATTCGACCAAAGTTTGGATGACAGATCGGGATGATCTAACTGACCGCCGGAATCAACGATTGCGATGACAATGGACTCACTTCCTTTTGTAATGTCCCAGGCAGCTTCAGCCTTGATCAGGGTAAGATAGTATTGTTGTGACAGCAAGATGTCATTGGGTTTATAACAGATTCTGTTGACATATTCGGGCTCGACTAGTTCAAACAAACCTGTGGCATAGAGTTCATTGACAAATTGCTCCACATCCTTTCCATTTGTTGGAACAGAGAAGTACCGTCCAATATCAACCTGGGGTTTGCTCAGCCTCGGCCCCTTGAGAGTGCGGGCTCGTTGTTGCAGCCCTGTGCGCATGAGCGGGTGCGCAGCGGTAAATGGCAGGGAAGATCTTCCGTTTTTCAATTTTTGAAACTGACCTGAGACGAATTCACCCTGATAGGCATCCTTCACTTTCACGAGCACATGTGAAGAAGCATAGTCGCCTGCTCTGGCGCCTTTGGGCATTCGGAAATGCTGCTTATCCTGGGCTTGCACAGAGAAATTGGTAGCCAGCAACACGCAAACGATCAGTCTGTACATAGTCATATCAATTCAATTTTTTGAGCGGGATCAAAGTAGTGAATTCGGGCAAATCAATCAAAGGCGCCAGCCACAAACTCACCAAACTTGATACTGCTTGCCGCCAACAGGTGAATGGATGCCCTGGCTTGGGGGCACTGATTATTCCCAGACGATCACATCTCCATGGTGATACCAGCCTGGGTACATGGGCACGTAAACCTTTTCAAGCGCGATGCGGCGAACTTTCAGGGTTGGCGTCAGCAATCCGTTTTCGACCGTCCAGTTCTCTTTCATGACTACGGCGGTTGTGATTCTTTCGTATTTCTCCAGGCCGTTATTTACCTGGTGAAGGGTGTGCAGAATGCTTCGGGACACTTCTTCTCTTGACTTTGCCCGGCCCGCCTCAGACAGAGTCACCAGCACGATGGGCTGGGGAATGCCCATACCTACAACACAGACCTGGTCCACATCCAGGTTCTGAGCCCATTGCATTTCTATGGGGGCAGGTGTGATGTACTTGCCTTTGTCAGTCTTGAACATGTCCTTGACCCGGCCGGTAATCGTCATGAAGCCATCTTTGGAAATCGTCCCCTGATCGCCGGTGCGAAGAAAGCCATCCGGGGTGAATGCTTCAGATGTGAGTTGCGCCTCTTTGTAGTATCCGGACATCAGCCCCAGATGTTTGATGAGAATCTCTCCATCGTCGGCCAGGCGTACCTGCACGTTTTCCCAAGCTTTCCCGACTGTGCCATGCCTGCGCTCATGCAGGTTAATGTGAGAGTAGGCGAGATTCTCAGTCATTCCGTACACTTCATGAATCTGTATGCCCAATTGGTCATACCATTCCAGGAGTCCTACACTGATTGGTGCTGCCCCGGTGAAGATCCACCGGGCTCTGGAAAGACCCAATTTGCGCTTAATGGTATTTCGCAGAACGTTTCGAATTCCCGGGATACGCAACAGCATGCGAAGTCTGTTGTCTGGTATTTTTTGCTGGAGCTTTTCCTGGAATTTGGCCCAGATTCTGGGAACTGCCAGGAAAATGGTGGGTTGCACCGCCTGAAGATTCTCAGGAAACTTCTCCAGCGATTCTGAAAAGTTGATGCAAGAGCCCGTGTATAGCCCTCCCATTTCTACCAGTACTCTCTCTGCAATGTGACTAAGAGGCAGATAGGAGAAAAAGCGTTCTTTGGTATTAATCAATTTGAATTTTTCCAGCGCACTCTCAACCACAAAGCCAAGACTCTGAAATGTTGCCACCACGCCTTTAGGGACTCCAGTGGTACCAGAGGTGTACATGATGGTTGCCATTTCTGTCGGCACCAGATCAGGTGTCCCCTCCAGTGGTGGGTTGGTGCTTTTCCATTGATCCCATGTAGTGTCTTCTTGAATTCCGTACCAGGGAAAACTCACCCGTTTGGTGCCAGCCGGAATTCCGCTTTGTTGTTCACCATAGCCATCCAGTTTCCCCACAAAAATCACTTGTGCCTGGCAATGTGTGAGGATGGCTTCAATAGTATGGGCAGATAAGGTGGGATACAGTGGTACGCTCGTATAGCCCGCCATCCAGATGGCGAGGTCTGCCATGATCCAGTGTGCACAGTTCTTGGACAATATGGCAACACGACTGCCGGGGGGGAGTCCCAGCGACTGAAGGCCTGCGGCGATCTTCCTGATTTCCATGCCGGCTTCATGAAATGACAGTTGGCGCCATTCGCCCTCAACAGGTTGGCGTAGAAAGGGATTGTCTGGAGTTGACATTTCCCAGTGATAGAATCTTTGAAGCGGTGAGGCCATAGATTCTAGTTAGTCAACTTGGAACAAAAAGAAAACTACAAATGGATTGAAGGACAAAAAAAGGAGGGGCCGAGGCCCCTCCCGCAATGTGTTTATTGCTCTTTCATGGCTGGAATCATGGTCTTGGCAAGCTCCGCACCAAGGAGGGATTCCAGTAGTCCCATGTTGCTCTTCCCGTCCTTGCCCCCTTCAATATAGACCTGAGGAAGTTTCATGTTAGCAAGATTCTGGGCAACCCCGATGGCAATATCCTTCTGAATCTGAGCCCGTTCCTGAGGCGTCAAGCCTGCCGCAACTTTCAATCTGTTGGCTTCTGCCTGTGCTCTTTCCCGAACCAACATCTGATCGGATTCGAGCCTGGCTGTCTGAAGGGCAATCTCGGCGAGCTGCTTCTTGGTAGATTCCTGCTTGAGTTGGGTCTCGATAGCGATCAACTGCTTCACCTGTTCTTTTTCCTGCTCGACCCGTTCGAGTGCCTTGTCACGTTCACCTTCAGCAATGACCCGTTGTTGCTCAGCCTTGGCCGTCTCAATTTTCTCCATTTCAATTCGCTTCTGGGCCGAGATATCACGCTGTGCCTCGAGTCGCTGCTTGAAGGCAGGTTCGGGATACACTTCATCAACAATTACCTGCGTAACAATGATGGAGTTCTTGGTAATCTCATGAGGTATACGAATCAACTTACCTGCATTGTCTGTTTTCCGGATGATTCTATAACGTGTATTGATTTCCTTGATTGTCCGGGGTCCCGACTCCTGAATTGACGAATAGATGGTGTCGTTGAACTCTCTCCGCTCAGTAGAGTAGCCTCCATATTTCAATTGATCATCAACTGCCTGACGAAAATCGGTGGCTGCGCCGGAGATATAGTCCTGTGCGGCAAACATGTAGCCGGTATTACTGATCTGTTCTTTAATGGTGGGGATCAGTGTATTGTAGATAAGGTTCTGGGGGTCGCGGAAGGACTCAGCAAGCATTCTGAAGGTTTCCGGATCCTGGGGCATTTTCATACGCACGGAGATCCTTACCGCTGCGCCTACACGGTCGATGAAAGTGATGGCAATACCAGGAACAATTTCAGTCTTGTCTTTCTGACCTCTGATTTCAAAGGTGACCTTGTCATTGATAATGCCTTCAATTCCGTCCATCGGTTCACCTTCACCAACTACTTTGATGTCGATTTCTTTTTGCCACTCTTGTATTGTGGCAAACCAGCGAAACTTGATACCGGAACTAAACACTGTGCTCCAACCGCCTGTTGGATACACGAGATAGTACTGGTGACCGAAACGCGCATAGAAGAACAACGAATTACTCAGAGCCATCAACGCCGCGACAGTCATGGCTGCCAGGATCAGGGGTTTGTTCTGAAAAATAGAAAGGAATGAGAAGAGCTGTCCCTGAGGAAGCCGGTTTCTCATCAAGTAGCCTAACAGTAAGATAATGAGGGAAACAGTTCCCAGAAAGCTGATTAAAGCAAGCATATATTGAGAGGGTTAAATTGGTTACACGAATAGCGTCTCTCCCTGAATGGGGGGAGCAGCATGCTGCACGTACGTTCCTGATAGATTGCGCGAAAGGGACAGAATTGTCTACACGCCGGTAAGAATTTTTGCGTTTATACGCCCACGAGCTCAGGAGGTAACCACGGCAGGAATCAACCTTTTGTCGCTAATTCCTACCTTCGCATCATGTCTGAACTGAACACCCGCCGGCTATTTCTTCTGGATGCTTATGCATTGATCTATCGCGCCCATTTTGCTTTCACAAAAAATCCACGCATCAATTCAAAGGGCAGAAATACTTCTGTGCCGTTCGGATTCACCAACACGTTGCTGGAAGTATTGCAAAAGCAACGGCCCACACATATTGGAGTGGCTTTTGATACAGCAGCACCCACTTTTCGTGATGAGATTTTTGCCGAATACAAGGCCAACCGTCAGGAAACTCCTGAAGACATCCGCTATGGAATTCCAGTAGTAAAGGAGATCATTCGGGGATTCAATATTCCCATCCTGGAGATGGATGGATATGAGGCAGATGATTTGATTGGTACACTTGCATTGCGCGCCGCGGACCAGGGTTTCGAGGTGTACATGATGACCCCCGACAAGGACTATGGTCAGATTGTGCGTGAGCGCGTGTTTCTTTACAAGCCGGCGTACATGGGCAACGCAGTGGATATCCTTGGTCCTAAGGAGGTATGCGAAAAATGGGATATCGAAAATGTGGGCCAGGTTATTGACATGTTGGGCCTTCAGGGGGATTCTTCTGATAACATTCCTGGTATACCAGGTTTTGGACCAAAGACAGCGGCTGTCCTCCTGAAGCAATTTGGTTCTATTGAGAATATCATTGCACACGCCGCCGAGTTGAAGGGAAAGCAGAAGGAATTGGTTGAGACATATGCAGAGCAAGCTTTGCTCTCCAAGCGACTGGCAACCATTGATGTATCTGTGCCGATAGCTTTTGATCCTGACCTATTGGCTTACAAGGGTCCGGATAAAGATAAGCTTGCACCGATTTTTGACGATCTGGAGTTCAAGTCGTTGACGGCGCGCACCCTTGGAGTTGCGCCAGGGGCCACGCCTGTGGTTCAGGCTCGCCCTTCGCAGTTGTCAATGTTTGACGCACCTGCGGCCATGCCAATTGCAGAAAAGAGAACTTTTGACGAGACTGGCATTCAGTACCATCGTATAGAATCAGAAAATGAAATCAGGGAGTTGGCGAACAGGTTACAGGAGAAGAGTTTAGTTGGCCTGGAAATTGAAACAGACGAAGCTCCTAATTTTGATTTTCGGCCGGTAGCGATTGCCATTGCCTCTGATGTGGGACGTGTTGATTACTGGGAGTTGAGGGAGCCTGAGCAGCTGAAATTGCTTACCAGTTTGTTTGAAGACGGTCTTATCCGAAAGATCGGACACAACCTGAAGCCTGTTGCCTTATGCTTACAGAAGGCCGGAGTGCAATTGGCTGGTAAGTTATTTGATACCCTGTTGGCTCATTATCTGATTGAGCCGGAAGCCAGCCATGACCTGGATATTCTTGCACAGCAGTATCTCAATTATCAGTTGTCGGGGGCGATACGATCAGCTCAGGATCGCTTGTGTGAACGCGCTGATGTAGCGCTTCAGTTGGGCAAAGTACTGCAGGCAGAACTTGAGGCCCGGGGGCAGTCCTTGTTGATGCGTGATGTGGAGGTTCCGCTGATAACGGTATTGTCGCGGATGGAATTTGAAGGTGTTCAGGTAGACGAGAGCACATTAAAAGTCATGTCGGCAGAACTCAAAACCGACAGTGACAGTGTACAGGAACAGATCTATCAACTCGCTGGTACCCAGTTCAACATTGGCTCTCCCAAGCAACTGGGGGAAGTTTTGTTCGACAGGATGCATCTCATGGATAAAGCCAAAAAGACAAAGACCGGACAGTATGCCACTGGTGAAGAGGTTTTGGCCAAGCTCGCCGAGGACCATCCAATCGCCCGACTTATTCTTGATTATCGTGAGTTGGAAAAGCTGAGAAGTACCTATGTTGATGCATTGCCAAGGATGATCAGCAAGATGGACGGGCGTATTCACAGCGACTTTCGGCAGGCAGTAGCGGCCACTGGTCGCTTGAGTTCCAACAATCCCAACTTGCAGAACATCCCAATACGGACAGAAAAGGGTAGGGCGATAAGAAGGGCTTTCGTGTCGCGGAACGCAGATTATGTCTTTATGTCGGCAGACTATTCTCAAATAGAGCTGCGCATTGCTGCCTCGTTCGCAAAAGACGAGACTATGATTGAGGCGTTTCGGAGCAAGAGAGATATTCACCGAACAACGGCGGCTAAAGTATTCAGAGTTGCGCTTGAAGACGTGACACCAGATATGAGGCGCAAGGCCAAGGAAGTTAATTTTGGTATCCTCTATGGAAGCACGGCCTTTGGCCTTTCTCAGAATCTTGGGATTTCCAGAACGGAAGCAGGGGAAATCATTGATTCGTATTTCCGGGAGTTCCCCGGGATCAAGCGTTACATGGATGACGCAATTAACCAGGCCCGTGAGACCGAGTTTGTGGAAACCATTCTGGGCCGGAGACGGTACTTGCGTGACATCAATTCAAAGAATATCACGACCAGGGGTTTTGCGGAGAGAAACGCCATCAATGCTCCTATCCAGGGGAGTGCCGCGGACATTATCAAGATCGCCATGATCCAGATCGACCGTTGGTTGAAAAGAGAGAAGCTCCGCTCCAAAATGATTCTGCAGGTTCACGACGAACTTGTGTTTGATGTCCATCGTGAAGAACTGGACTATGTCAGAGAGCGGGTTGCGGACCTGATGGAGGGTGCAGTGTCTTTGGAAGTACCCATGGCAGTAGAAGTTGGTGTCGGAACCAATTGGTTGGAGGCTCATTAAAGCTCTTCATGAAAGCAACCTCTGTGGGTTCACTTGCATCTTGTGTGTAAACCAATTCAATGGAATCCCTGGGCTTACAACGTCTTCATTGCATAGATACAATCAGGGTCATTGCCTTCA
Organism: Cyclobacteriaceae bacterium; assembly: GCA_019694905.1. Lineage (GTDB taxonomy): Bacteria > Bacteroidota > Bacteroidia > Cytophagales > Cyclobacteriaceae > ELB16-189. Next base: position 32,142 of record JAIBBB010000003.1, on the reverse strand, counting down.
TGCTGTTGATCATCTTTCACAGCGCAATGCCTTTTGTTTCGTTTGGGTGGGAGGTAAAGAATGAAGTACACTCTGAGGGCCTGAGTTCCCTGATCATCTGGATGCACCAATGGCGTCTTCCATTGCTGTTTTTCATCTCGGGAGTGGGTGTTAGTCTTTCGTTGCGCAGGAGGTCGGTGGCAGCATTTTTTGGAGAGCGTCTCGTGAGGTTATTTGTGCCACTTGTATTCGCAATGTTCTTCACCATTCCGTTACAGGTGTATTTCGAGCGTGTCCAGCGTGGATTGTACCACGGCAGTTACACGGAATTCTATCCTTCAGTCTGGGAGATGGTCCCCTACCCGGAAGGAAGCCTGACATGGAGTCACATGTGGTTTGTGGTCTACCTTTTTGTGTTCACCATCCTGTTGCTCCCACTTTTCGCGCTTTCCAAATTTTCCATATTCAAACGGGGGCAACAATTTTTTGATCGTGTTTTTCGCTTTCCCGTGGCGGTGATGGCTCCTGCCTCCATCTTCATAGCATGGTACTTCCTCTTATATATTGAATGGCCCGAGCAAGGCAGCCTCTTGGACGACTGGTTTGTTTTTGTATCCTCAATCACATACTATTTCCTTGGCTTTTTCCTTCGCGGCGTGGGCGCATTCTGGGATACATGCGAAAGGCACAGACGTGTATTCTTTTATATTTTTCTTGCTTCTGCATTAGCGCTGTGCTGGAATTTCTATGTGCCAGTTCAGCTTCCAAAAGCGCAGGATTCGAGACTCTATGTTTATGGTATTTTGGACGGAATTCAAATCTGGAGCATCATACTGTGCGCCATTGGCTATGGTAAGCGCTACCTCAACCGGGATTGGAAGGGATTGAAGTACCTGACGGAGGCGGTCTATCCTTTCTATATTCTGCATCAAACCATCATCGTCGGTGTGGCATTTTATGTGGTTCAGTGGCCACTTCCTATCATTGTAAAATTGCTTTTTATTGTGGTGGTGTGCTTCATTTCGCTGGGATTGATCTATCATTTCTTCATTAGACCGTTCCAGATTCCCCGGGTGTTGTTTGGATTACACCGTCGCAGCAAAGCGAAGTTGGGGGTATTCAGTGAATCTGCTGATACCCGCTCTCTCTGAGGGTCATGGCTTCACAGTCAACGAAGGGAAGTCAAGCCCTGGAGGCAATGCGCTTCAGTCAGAATTTGGCCGGTTATGAAGCTGCCTGCTGAAGCTGGCGCAGGTAAAGCTGTATGGTGTTCTCCAGCCCAAGGTACAGCGCATCGCAGATCAGGGCATGACCAATAGACACTTCATCCAGCCATGGAATGGATTGCTTGAGGAAGGCAAGGTTGTGAAGATCAAGATCGTGTCCTGCATTCAGGCCCAATCCCACCTGCCGAGCGACCTGGGCGGCTTCGACATAAGCCTGAATGGCCTTGTCCCGGTCATGATGAAAAGCAGACGCATAAGGTTCGGTGTATAGTTCCACGCGATCTGCGCCAATGCGAGCAGCCCCTTCAACCATCGCTGGTATCGGGTCTACAAAGATCGAAACGCGCGCACCTGATTCGTGAAGAAGAGCGATCAGATCTCTCAGTAGACCGGCGTGACGGATTGTGTCCCATCCCGAGTTGGAGGTGATCGCATCGGGGGCGTCAGGCACCAATGTTGCCTGCTGTGGCCGAACCTGCTTGACTAGGCTCAGGTATCGTTCATCGGGGTAGCCCTCAATATTAAATTCTGTTGTAACAACAGCCTTGAGGGCAATCACGTCCACATAACGAATGTGGCGCTCATCAGGTCTGGGATGTACTGTGATGCCCTGCGCGCCAAACCGCTCGCAGTCAATGGCAGCCTGAACCACGTTTGGGTTATTGGCACCCCTCGCATTGCGAAGTGTGGCGATCTTGTTGATGTTGACGCTGAGCCGGGTCATTGGAAGTTTAGCCGACCAAATCTACACTTCGTTTGATAAAATTCGTAAGATCTGATCCAGTCAGCATGTTTTGCGATAGCATGGCCAGGTCAAATGCCTGCTTGGCCAATTTGGATTTTGTCTCTTCCTGATCAGAAGTCAGAATTCGTTGAATGATGGAATGATTGCCATTGATCGCTACCTGGTAGTTATCGGGCATCATCCCGTAGAATCCACCCCCTCCACCTGTTTTGGCCATGTCGTTCATCCGGCGCATGAATTCATTTCGGGTGATCACTACGGGCATCTCATCAGGAGACATGGCTTCCACACTGAGGTGCATGCTCTTGTTGTTGATGGCTGCCTCAAACACCGTCTTTACTTTTTCCTGGTCCTCTTCACTCAGGACACATTCCAGCTTTTCATCTTTTGAAATAAGCTTGTCCGGCGTATCACTGTCCACGCGCTTGAGTTGTGTCTTTTCAAGCTTTTGCTCCAGGCTGTTAATGAAGTGGCTGTCCAGGATGCCATTCATCAGCAGCACATCATAACTTTTGGCAGTTGCTGATTGAATAAAGCTGTCTTGTTTACCAGCATCTGTGGCATAGAGATAGACCAGGTTGCCCTCTTTGTCGGTTTGCAGCCCCTTTACTTTCTCCTTGTACTCTTCCAGTGTGAAAAAGGATTGACTCACATTCTTCAGCAATGTGAATTCTTTTGCCTTTTCATAGAATTTTTCATCACTGATCGCTCCATACTTGACGAACAGGCTTATGTCGTCCCACTTTTTCTCAAATTCAGCGCGGTCCTTTTTGAAGATTTCCTGGAGCTTATCAGCAACTTTCTTAGTGATATGCTGGCTTATCTTTTTGACGTTTGCGTCGCTCTGAAGATAGCTTCGGGAAACGTTCAAGGGAATGTCGGGTGAATCGAGTACCCCATGCAGGAGCATGAGAAAATCGGGAACCACATCCTTGACCTCGTCGGTAATGAACACTTGTCTGGAGTACAGTTGAATCTTGTTCTTGCTGACCTCAAAGTCATTCTTGACTTTTGGAAAATAGAGGACACCTGTCAGATTGAAGGGGTAGTCGACGTTCAGGTGAATCCAGAACAGGGGGTCTTCTGCAAATGGATATAGTTCTTTATAGAAGGCCTGGTAATCTTCGTCTTTCAGTTCGTTCGGTGCCTTAGTCCAGATTGGTGCCGTATTGTTGATGATGCGGTCACTGGTAACAGTCTTGTATTTGGGTTTCCCTTCGTTATCGGTACCATCTTCGATCCGATCTTCTTTGGTGCCGAACTTGATGGCTACGGGGAGGAACTTGCAGTATTTTTCCAGTATTCCCTTGATTCTCCATTCATCCAGAAATTCTTCTGAATCCTGGTTGATATGCAGAATTACGTCGGTTCCCCGCGCTTCTTTGGTGGTGGTACTGAGCTGAAATTCTGTGGATCCGTCGCAAGTCCAATGGGCTGCTTCTTCCGCGGCAGCCTGGTGTGACCTCGAGTTGATCTCGACTTCATCGGAAACCATGAATGCGGAATAAAAGCCAAGACCAAATTTTCCGATGATGTCTTTGCCATCTGTCTTGTCCTTGAACTTCTCCACGAATTCGGCCGCGCCTGAGAAGGCAATCTGGTTGATATACTTCTTGACCTCTTCAGCGGTCATGCCAATCCCTTTGTCAGAAACCGTGAGGGTCTTCTTGTCTCTGTCAAAACTGACTTCAATTGTTAAGTCCCCGAGTTCGCCCTGAAATTCTCCCAGGGAGGCAAGTTTGCGTAGTTTCTGTGTTGCGTCCACGGCGTTGGAAACCAACTCTCGCAGAAAAATCTCGTGATCAGAATAAAGAAACTTCTTGATGATGGGGAAGATGTTCTCCGTATGGATGGAAATAGTGCCTTTTTCCTGCATGGCAATGTTTTTTTTGACTAAACGGGCTATTCAAAAATTGTTCCGGAGGCTGGAAAGTGACAGGTTGTCAGCGATTAACAAAAAAAGAACTTCCGGGTTGCCGGAAGTTCTTCTATTAATCTGCTTCCAGGGGAGATGGTTCAGACTTGGGTGTACCCAACTCAATTTCTTCACCGTCTTTGTTCAGAAAGTGAAATTCTGTGATTCCCAGTGAGGTATCTTTCACCAATTCCACCCAACGGCGATACTTGAAATACCACCGAACGCGCTGTGAGAATATTCCTCTGGTATAGAAGGCATGCAGGAACGGATGAAGCGCCAGGACCAATTGCTTTTCGTTTTGCTTGACAAAAAGATGGTCAATTGCATTTTCGATCTGATCTGTCACCAGGATGGAGGCAGTAATCTTGCCGGTGCCATTGCACGATGGACAGGTTTCCTTGGTTACAATATTCACCTGAGGACGTACGCGTTCCCGGGTGATTTGCATGAGACCGAATTTTGACAAAGGAAGTACCGTATGTTTTGCCCGGTCATGGGCAGCCATTTCATCGCTGATCGTTTTATAGATCAGTTTCTTGTGCTCAGGGTTTCTCATGTCGATAAAATCGACAACGATAATTCCACCCATGTCGCGAAGCCTCAACTGCCTTGCAACCTCCCTGGCAGCCTCCACATTCACCGAGACAGCCGTAGTTTCCTGATTTTCCTCCCGATTGGACTTGTTGCCGCTGTTGACGTCGATCACGTGAAGTGCCTCCGTGTGTTCGATGATCAGATAACCGCCTCCCCGAAGACTCACTGTTTGGCCGAAAGCAGATTTGATTTGCTTTTCGATACCATAGTGTTCAAAGATCTTGGCTTTTCCGGTATACAGCTTGACAATCTTGTCCTTTTCAGGTGCAATCCGGTGGATGTACTCCTTTACTTCTTCAAAAATCTTCTTGTCGTCGACATGGACATTGTCATAGGACTCATTGAGGACATCGCGCAGGAGCGAGGATGTTTTACTGAGTTCGCCGATGAGTTTATCGCGGGAGTTGGCGGAGACCATACGGGCGATGCCGTCGTCCCACATTTTGACGAGTGTGCGCAGGTCTTTGTCAAGTTCTGCGACTTCTTTTCCTTCAGCAACTGTTCGGATAATTACTCCGAAATTTTCAGGCTTGATGGATTGGATAAGGCGATGAAGACGTTTCCGTTCTTCGCCACTGGTAATGCGTTTGGAGACACTGATGGCGCTGGAGAAGGGCACCAGCACCAGGTATCGTCCAGCCAGAGACAGCTCACAGGAGAGTCGCGGTCCTTTGGTTGAAATGGGTTCCTTAACAATCTGAACGGGTACGAGCTGGCCTTTGGCTAGCTGCTGACCGATTTTGCCATGCTTATCAATGTCCTTCTCGCGATGGAATTTGTCCAGCCGGCTGCCCGTGATCTTTTTGCTACGGACAAGTTTGGTGAATTTCTGGAGTGATCCGAACTGTGGGCCCAGATCCAGATAATGAAGGAATGCGTCCTTCTCATATCCGATATCAATAAAGGCTGCGTTCAGCCCCTGGACCACCTTTTTGACGGTGCCCAGGTAAATATCTCCTACAACAAACTTGCTTCCCTCTTCGTCCTGATGAAACTCTACAAGGGTTTTGTCCCGAAGCAGAGCGATGCGACATCCTTCCTGAGCTGCACTGATGATCAGCTCATTGCTCATGGATGTTATTGATTAAGATAAAAATTCAGGGATCGTGAGGAATTACTTCTTCTTATGGCGGTTCTTGCGCAGTCGCTTTTTGCGCTTATGTGTTGCCATTTTGTGCTTCTTTCTTTTCTTACCACTCGGCATGATACGTTGTGTTTGAGTCCTGGCTTGCGTCGGGACGGGTTAAAAAATTAATTAAGTTCTTTCAGGTATTCTTCCGCCATGGCCTTCACGGACGGATCGGTACCTGTTTGAATTACTTGTTCAAATAGCTCGCGCGCACGGACTTTATCGCCCTTGTTCATATAGGCTGCCCCTAGCAGAAGCCGGCCTTGTTCGTGTTCGGGATTAACTTTCAGCAAGTCCTGAAGTCGTTCAATCGCACGGTCATACTGACCGGATTGCATGCTGAGCATGCCCATATTAAGCAATGCGGGCTCGTATTTGGGATTGATAGCGAGTACTTCTCTTAGCATCATGATCCCTTGCATGGGTGTGCCGGTGGCAAGGAACGTCATGGCCATTTTGGTCCTCGCATTAAGGTCATTTGGCTCGAGTTCCTGCACTTTGGTGAACCAAAGCCTGCATTTTTCAGCAAGTCCCGAACGTTTCTGATCGTCCATGGCGAAACTGAACGCCTGATAATACATTTCTCCGGCGCGTTGATAGCTTTCCAGTGTTTTTGAGAACGTTGCTCGTTGCTCGGCGAACCAGGCTGCGCTGTCGAATCGACCTGCGTGGCTGTAAAGCACTGATAACGAGTCGGCAAAGATAGTGTTTTTTTCTATTGCTGACTCTGCTGCGTACTGTTGCCGGTAACTTGCAATTGAGCCCAAAAGTGCGGCATCAACCTTCTCGTGGCTGGTGGGGCTTTCAATGACATTGCCACCCCGTGTAGACGCCTGCTCTCCACCATCGACCACGACCTTAGGCAAGAAAAAAAGTCCACCGATGAGGAGGACTGAAATAAGTGCCAATAGGATTCTTGTTTTCAACATGAAGTAAAGATCGGAGCCAGGGAGCTTAGTCGGAGCTTACTTCTCGGCTAACTGCTTCACCTTATCACTGTTCTTGATCTTGCTGATGAAAATCTTGGCAGGTTTGAAACTGGGGATATAGTGCTCTTCAATAACGATTGCTGTATTGCGGGAAATATTCCGTGCAATCTTCTTCTTTCTTTTCTTATTGATAAAACTGCCAAATCCACGGATGTAGATGTTGTTGCCATTTGACATGTTGTTCTTGACAATGCTGAAGAACGCCTCTACGCTGGCGGTTACATCGCTTTTGTCGATACCAGTCTTGTCGGCAATCTGGTTAATAATATCTGCTTTCGTCACGGGACTTAGGGTTAGGGTTCAGTTTTTGTCAGGGCGGCAAAGTTAAAAGCGAAATAGTCATTCGCAAATAGTATTGGCTGATTTACAGTATTTTACTTCATACAGTTACATCGTTTCGCACGATTGCGCTTCTTTGCCATTATGCAAAAAGGGCGGTTTGTTGCAGCCTTGCTGGATTGGTACCGAAATCACCAAAGGGCTCTACCCTGGCGTGAGACAAAGGATCCATACCGTGTGTGGCTTTCGGAGGTTATTCTCCAGCAAACCCGGGTCACGCAGGGGTTGCCATATTATTTGAGGTTCGTTGACAGGTACCCGGATGTTCACGCGCTCGCGAGCGCGCCGGCAGAAGAAGTCATGCGATTGTGGCAAGGACTTGGCTACTATTCGCGAGCGCGAAATCTTCATCAGTGTGCCAAAGTAGTTTCTGGACGGGGCGGGGTGTTTCCCGACACCGTTGAAGGATTGTTGAAATTACCAGGGATCGGATCGTACACGGCTGCTGCCATCGCATCAATTTGTTTCGACCGGCGGGCGGCGGTCGTTGATGGGAACGTTTTTCGCGTGTTGGCCAGAGTATTTGGAGTGGACACAGACATTTCATCAAATCAAGGAAGAATAGTATTCAGTGATCTGGCCAATTCACTGGTTCCGGATGAGGATTCTGGTCAGTACAATCAGGCGATCATGGAATTCGGGGCCCTTCACTGTACGCCCGGCAGTCCTGCATGCGAGGATTGCCCGCTGAAAGGGGGTTGCTTCGCTGCAATCCATGGCCAACAGCCGAACCTTCCGGTAAAATTGAAAAAGGTCAAGGTAAGGACCCGTCACTTTAATTATATAGTGCCTGTCCGGGACAATCAAGTATGGATGCGCAAGCGTGAGGGCCGGGATATCTGGCGTGATCTCTATGAATTTCTACTGATTGAATCAGTACGTCCCGTGTCCGTCAGTAAGTGTTTGACCATGGCTGGAATTCAAGATTGTAAAGATGTGCTGGATCTCGGCCGGGTCAAGCACCAACTCACACACCAGACTATTTATGCCAGGTTTATCAGAGTACAATTGCCTCCCGGAAAGCGCAGGAAGGACGTTGCCAACCTTGGAAGTGGCAAGTTTTACCCGATAAAGAAGGCAGGCAACCTGCCAAAACCCATTGTCATCGCTCGCTGGTTTGAAAACAACCCTATTCCTAGTTGATTCGGGATTTTGGTAATTTTGACCCCCCGGCACATTCAGGTGCAAACGAACAGGAATAAACAAACAACAATATGTCAGGCGTAAACAAGGTAATACTAGTGGGTCGGTTGGGTAAGGATCCTGAAATAAGGAATCTTGAAAATGGTGCATCTGTGGCCAATTTCACTGTTGCCACTTCTGAATCGTACAGGGACAAAACCACTGGAGAGAAGAAGGAACTCACGGAATGGCACAATGTGGTAATGTGGCGCGGGTTGGCTGATATTGCTGCCAAGTATCTTCACAAAGGTGATCAGGTGTACATTGAAGGAAAGCTCAGAACCCGTTCCTGGGAAAAAGAGGGCGTTACCCGCTATACCACGGAGGTGGTGGCAGATCAAATGACCATGCTCGGATCCCGTTCCGGCGGCGGCAATTCAGGCTCTGATTATGTTGCACCTGCTTCTGGCGCCCGTCCCAATGGCGATTTCAAGCCAGCACCGGACAATGCGACAGATGACCTTCCCTTCTAGTCAATCATACGCCCGCTCGAGTGGATAGTATCAGTAGTCAGTCTTTTCTTTCCGATCTGGCAGCAACAGGCCCGAACTATTTCTATGTGTTCAGTTTTATCGCCATCGCGGTGATGCTGGGCATGTCGGCTATGATTTCGGCGTCTGAAGTTGCATTCTTCTCCCTGAAGACATCAGATCTGGATGTGATCAGGCAGTCCGAAAATCAGGATGACAGAAATATTGTTTCGCTGCTGAAGAATCCCAGGCTCTTACTGGCGACCATTCTCATCATGAACAATTTTGTGAACGTAGGTGTAGTTACAGTTTCCACTTTCCTGATGTGGGACATGGCCGGTACACGCAATCCGGCACAGACCATCGTGGGTATAGTTACCTTTTCCGCCACATTTGCGATCACTTTCTTTGGAGAGATCATCCCCAAAGTCTACGCTACCCAGCGCAATATGGTTATTGCAAAACTGATGGGTGGCGTGTGGCTGGTGCTGGAACGAATCTGCATGCCAATCTCCTGGCCGCTCATGAAACTCAGTAATCTGGTCGAGAGACGAATCGAGCGGAAGGGTTACAGCACCACTGTAGAAGAGCTCAACCAGGCACTGGAACTTACAACGGATAACGATCAGACTTCGGACGAAGAAAGAGAGATTCTTAAAGGGATTGTGAACTTCGGTACGCTCACCGTGCGCCAGGTTATGAAATCCAGGATGGAGATTTCAGCAGTGGATGTTGAAACCGGCTTCAGGGAATTGATGACTCAGGTTAGTGCATCCGGATTTTCGAGGATTCCTGTCTACAGGGATACATTGGACAAACTGGAAGGCATTCTGTACATCAAAGATCTTCTTCCATATCTCGACGAGCCGGATGAATTCAAATGGCAGAAGCTACTGCGGCCAGTATTCCTGGTACCTGAAACCAAGAAACTCGACGGATTGCTCAAAGATTTCCAAAGCAAGCGGGTGCATATGGCTTTGGTGGTTGATGAATATGGAGGCACGGCCGGACTGATCACGCTGGAAGACCTCATAGAAGAGATCATCGGAGAAATCAACGACGAATTCGATGAGGAAAACCTGCCGTTCACCCGTATCGACGACCATACATATGTTTTTGAAGGCCGTATTTCACTTCACGACTTTTGCAAAGTGATCGATGTGGATCCTGTGGAGTTTGAGGATGTCAGGGGTGAAAGTGAATCACTGGGTGGCCTGATCCTTGAGCTGCACTCCGTGTTGCCCAATGCGGGAGACAAAGTGACATTCAAGCGATTTGTCTTCACCATCGTTTCAGTTGATCAGAAGCGAATCAAGCGTGTCCGCGTTGCCATATCCGACGCAGAGAATAAATGAGAATTGCCGCTATCCTTCTGACGGGCTTAATGATTGTTGCGGTGGGTTCCTGCAGCAGAACTTACCAGCCCAAACCCCGGGGCTATAACCGGCTGGAACTGCTTCCCGCAGCGTATCGACTTTCGCCCGACAGCCTGCCGTACCGGTTTGAGTACTCGACCCACGCCCGCTTGCTCCGCGACACCTCGCGCATCAGCGAGAGATACTGGATCGAGCTCTATTATCCTGCCATCCATGCCAACATTCATATCACCTACAAACCCATCCTGAACGACCCCAGACGGTTGAAGGAATACCTGAATGACGCCTATGTACTCACAGCCAAGCACCAGATCAAGGCTTACGCCATTGATGAGGTGAATGTGAGGACACCTTCCGGAAAAACTGCCGTAATCGCGGAAATCAGCGGCGAAGTCCCTAGTCAGTTTCAGTTTACTGTGACAGATTCCTCCCGTCACTTTTTGAGGGGAGCGTTGTATTTTTATACGAAGGTCCAGAATGACTCACTCGCTCCGGCCATTGAATATGTCAAGAAGGATGCAATGCATCTTATCAATACACTCCAGTGGAATCCACGCTAAGGAGACCTTGAATCTGCTACCCGACTGACTCTCGTGGCTGCATTTTTTGATACGCCCATAGAATATCTGAAAGGAGTAGGTCCGCAGCGCGCTGCCATGCTGCAAAAGGAATTGCAGATTTTCACTTTCGGCGACCTTATTCAGCATTACCCTTTTCGCTACGAAGACCGAACCCGGTTTTATACCATTGCTGAAACGGATGAGGCCATGCCCCATGTTCAGATCAAAGGCCGCCTTACACAGTTCAGGACAGAAGGGTCTGGCCACAAAAAGCGGCTTGTTGGCGCGTTTACGGATGGTACCGGCACGATGGAATTGGTATGGTTTCAGGGAATGCAATGGGTGCTGGACAAGATAAAGCCGGGAGTTGACTATATCGTATTTGGCAAGCCTGCGCGCTACGGACGCAGTTTTTCAATTGCACACCCGGAGATTGAACCTATCACTGGGCGCAACGAAGATGCGCGCTTCCTTCAACCGGTTTATTCCATCAGTGAAAAGCTGCGGTCGCGGTATGTTGACTCAAAACAGATATTCAGGTTACAACAGGAGTTGCTGACACATGCCAGCGCACATATCCGCGAGAATCTGCCAGACTCGCTTCTGAAGAAATATCGGCTCATGGCGAAGACGGATGCCATGCGGCAGATTCATATTCCTGACAGTCATGAACAGCTGGCGGAGGCGCAACGGCGGCTGAAATTTGAGGAGTTATTCTTTGTTCAGCTGCAATTGCTGCGCATGAAGGTTGTCCGGCATGAGAAATTCAAGGGCCTCGTCCTCTCTGATACTTCAATGCTCACAGATTTCTACAAAAATCACCTGCCGTTTACACTGACCGATGCGCAGAAGCGTGTGATACGCGAAATCTATCAGGATTTGAAAAGTGGAATACAGATGAATCGGCTTCTTCAGGGAGATGTAGGCAGCGGGAAAACCATCGTTGCTTTCATCTGCCTGTTGCAGGCCATCAGCAGTGGTGCCCAGACTGCCCTGATGGCACCCACAGAAATTCTGGCCCAGCAGCACTATCAAAATCTGAAGCGACATGCAGAGAAGATGCAATTGCCAATTGCATTGCTGACGGGCTCAACCAAAAAAGCTGAGCGCAAGGTTATTCACCAATACTTGCGGGACGGCACACTGAAGATTCTGATCGGCACTCATGCATTGCTGGAGGAGGAAGTCCAATTCAAGTCACTCGGGTTGGCCATAATCGATGAGCAGCATCGGTTTGGTGTGGGTCAGCGCTCCAGGCTCTGGCAGAAGAATGCCCGTGTTTACCCTCACGTGCTTGTGATGACGGCCACCCCGATTCCAAGAACGCTGGCCATGACGCTATATGGAGACCTGGATATTTCGGTGATAGACGAATTGCCAAAGGGCCGGAAGCCCATCAAGACCCTTCACCGGTATGACAGCCACCGGTTGCAGGTCAATGGATTTTTGCGCCAGCAAATTGAGGCGGGGAGGCAGGTTTATGTTGTTTATCCATTGATTGAAGAGTCTTCCAAGCTTGATCTCAAGCATCTCATGGATGGATATGAGAGTATTTCGAGGGCGTTTCCAGATGTTGCGATCAGCATCGTTCACGGGAAGATGAAACCTGAAGCAAAGGATTTTGAGATGGCAAGATTCAAGAAGGGGGAAACAAAGATCATGGTGGCCACCACGGTGATAGAGGTGGGCGTGGATGTACCCAATGCATCGGTGATGGTTATTGAAAACGCCGAAAGGTTCGGCTTGTCACAATTACATCAGTTGAGGGGAAGGGTTGGCCGGGGCGCCGAGCAGTCGTATTGTATATTGATGACTGGTTTCAAATTAGGGGCGGACTCCAGGGAGCGCATGGATACAATGGTGCGGACCAACAATGGTTTTGAAATTGCAGAGACTGATCTGAAGCTGAGAGGGCCTGGCGACCTGATGGGGACCCAGCAGAGCGGCTTGCTGGATTTACATATTGCCGATTTGGTGAAGGACCAGCAAATCCTCCAAGCCGCACGGGAGGAAGCCACGATTGTTTTGAGCTCAGATCCTGAACTCAGGCTGCCGGAACACAGTATGCTCAGGACACAAATGCAGACCCGGAAGGGAAGTAAGGTCAGTTGGAGTCAGATCAGTTAGGTTACCACAGATTGAGAATCTCGATAAATCGGGTAATTTTAGATTCCCTAAACCCCCTTTCATGAAGCCGATAGCCTTTTTATTGGCCTTCCTGTCGATTGGCACCGTGGCGGTTGCCCAGAACGCGAAAATCACCCAGATTGAGTTAAAGGGTGAAGTCGTCGTCGTTCACTACGATCTGGAAGACAATAATCCGAACAACGAATACCAGATTTCACTTTACACCTCGAACGACAAGTTTTCTGCCCCCATGACAAAGGTATCAGGGGATGTAGGTTCTGAGGTAAAGCCAGGTGCGGACCGCAAAATTGAATGGAACCTGCTCAAGGAAATTGGAGGATATAAGGGCAAGTTGTCGCTTGAAATTCGCGGTCGGGTGTTTGTTCCCTTTGTCAAACTTCGGAATTTCGATGCCAGGCGCACCTACAAGCGGGGCAAGAACTACGACATCGCCTGGCGACCGGGTAATACCAATCCAATCCACATTGAACTGTACAAGGGCTCTACTCGGGTGAGCGGGGAACTTAATCACCCTAACAATGGCGCCTATACGCTTTCCATGGGAACCCACCTCAAGCCTGGTTCGGACTATCGCCTCAAGATCACTGATTCGCGAAAGACTGATGAAATCGTGTATTCCGAAAACTTCAAGGTGAAAAGGAAATTACCGCTCCTGTTGAAGGTCGTCCCGGTTGCAGGAATTGCCGCCGCGCTGGCGGCATTGTCGGGCGGTGGCAGCACCAGCAGCGAGATTAAGAATCCTCCCATCATCACGAAATAAGCTTCCATATACATGAAAGTAAAGCTATACGCAGTTTGGTTGTTGTGTCTGATATGTGCCAGCGGCATGGCCCAGACCACATGGGATGCAACCAATGGACCGTTTGGAGGGAAAGTCAATGCGCTCGCGATCCATCCCGGCGGAAACCTCATCGCCGCGACCCAGGCAAATGGGATCATGTATTCAACGGATGCCGGGGCCACATGGAATACGATGAGTAATTTGAATACTTCATCCAATTCCATAAATGCAGGCGCCTACGACGTAGTGATCGATCCTTCCGGAAACGCATGGGCTACCGGTTTTAACAGACTTTACAAGTCGACTGATGGCGGGGTGACATGGACAGAAGTCTCAACCGTGTCAGCCATTGCCGCCCAAGTGGCTGTGGCGCCCAACGGCACCGTCTATTTGAGTTCATCTCAAGCAATTTACAAGAGTACCAATGGTGGAGTCACTTTCACGTCACTCAGTACGGGTGTGACAGGGAGTGAATTTATCAATGACATTGCTGTCAACTCTACCAACGATGTATTTGTGGCCACGGTCAATTCAGTGAATGAAAAGAGCGTGTACTATTCCAATAACGGTGGAATTAATTGGAATAACCCTGCAGCGGTAAAGCCAACGGCAGATGGGTTTTTCTCACTGGTGACGTCAGGTCAAACAGTCTACGCCGTGGGGTCCGATGGCGTTTATTCCTGTGCCGATCGCGGTGACAGTTGGAAACTGATACTTGGCAATCTTCCTGCTACCAATTACGGAGGCATTCTGAGCATGGACAGTGGAGGCAATCTTTGGCTGTTCAATCCGTACAACCGGCAGGCCTGGTATACATCCAATCCTACCAATGCGAGTCCTACGTGGACCTTGGGTGGCAATCTGCCATATTCCTATTACCCATACGCAGCGGTGGCTGTTTCCCCGTCGACCCTTTATGTATCCGTGGAGTCACTGGGCGTATTCAAGAGTACAGACACCGGGGCGACGTGGAATCCTGTGAATAACGGATTTACGGCACTGCAACCAACAGACATTTTCAGTACGCAAAATGGCAGACTGCTTGTGGCTGCCGGTACCTACGGATATTTCTATTCGATTGATGACGGCGTGAATTGGTCGTACAACAATTCAACAGGGGCGAACATGGTTGTCAACAAGTTCTTGCAGTTGCCAGGTAACGTAATTCTTGCTGCAGGGCTGGGAGTTGCCAGCTCCGGGGACAACGGATCAACCTGGACAGTGCAAAGCAGCGCGAACTCCTATCAATTTATTGGAAGCGCTAATGGGACTACAGTGTACCTGGCCAACCTGTACAACGGCGGACAATTATATACGACTACCGATCTAGGTGCGACGGTTACCGCAGTGCCCATCACAGGGCTCAGTCCCAATGTGTTTGACATGACCTGGATGGACTCTTCCGGGAATATTTATCTCCGATCTAACGGTGTTCTCTACAAAGTTCCGTCCGGATCCACTACCGCAACTCAGATTGACTTCTTTCCGGGCTCGGTTAAAGGCATGTCTATTGCAAATGGGAAGCTCTTCATGTTGAAATCCAATGGATCCTTTCAGGTCTATGAATCTTCTGATGCAGGAGCCACCTGGAAAACAAACAACCAAACAGTGACTTCTTCTATTGGTTTGATTGCGTTTGATTCCTACAACCACCTCCTTATTCCCAAGACTGTTGGAAACATCCTGCAAACTATTGATGGGGGAAATTCATATGCCAACAATGCACTTCCCAATCGGTATGCAACTGTTGTGGGCTCCTATCTCAACGCGCAAAAATACGCATACCTGATTGCAGAAGGGGGGGTAGTATACAAAAGCCATGTGCCCGTTGTAGCACCTTCGCCCCCCACCAATCTGACGGGAACAGGCACAACCGGCAGGGTTATTCTTCAGTGGGACGATAACAGCGATGTGGAGGATTACTATGTCATTGAAGAGTCAGATGGTGACAATCTCCATTTTGACAGCGTATTCCATACAAGAACTGGTGTTTTCCCGTTGCAAACCTTCGGGTTTATGAATACAGCAAATTTTACGAATCTCACAGCTGGAGTTACCTACTATTTCCGGGTGCGCGCCAAGAACAGCGCAGGAGGATCAGCCTACTCAAATGAATTCAGTTTTACAGCACCTGTGGGTTGTCCCAACTCTATTCCATCCAACCGAAGCTGGACAATGACAGTGACCGCGGACCCGGGCAGCACTGCATCCGGCCCGGGACCATTTACTTCCTCGTCCGTGCAAATTCTGGTTTCCAGCACCGGGGAATACTTCATAAACGATTACAGTCTTGGCATAGATCCCCTGATGAGCGCGAATGAAGGTTATTTCATTGAGAACTGCGGAAATGTGCTCTTTGAAGACCTTTACCATATTAACAATGGCAATAGTACTTGGGATGCCCAAACGGGGACATTGACATTGCACTGGAAATCCCTTCCAGACGTTGGCTTGCCTCTGTTTTATGGCACCAGCGTACTGACGCTCAACAGTACGGATCCAATTCCAGCAGCGCCAAGTGCAAATGGATATCTGATTTCTTCAACCCAGGTACTTATCAACTACAGTTTGTCTCCTTTTGCAACCAGCTTCAAGATCTATCGCAGTGATACTGGCGCAGGAGGACCATTCAATGAAATCGCGACCGTATTATATCCCAAGCAAATCTTCCTTGACAAGAACCTTACACCTAACACCAATTACACTTATCGGATTACGGCGCTCAACGCAAGTGGAGAGTCTGCCGCCTCAGGTGACGTGTCTGTAACAACAACGCCGACTTTATTCTCGCCGGTCGATAATGACATTACCTTGAATACGGAGAATCAACAAGGTGTAAGTTGGGGTGACCTGGACGGCGATGGAGACGAAGATATTGCCTCCCCTTCCTTTACGAATAGTAAGGGACAGACAGTCCCGCCTGTGTTTTATGAGAACATTGGTGGAGGGAATTTTACACGCAGGAACTTCTCCAATTTGCCAGACGATGGCACCGTGAGTCGGGGCATTGGGATTTTTGATTACAACAATGACGGCAAACTGGATATGTATATCGCGCGGAGTTCATCCTTAGGGGACATCCTGATGGTAAACAATGGCGGTTGGGATTTTACCAAAATAAAAGTCACAGGGTCCATATATCCCGGCGCGACCGGATTCAGGGGACTCGCGATTACTGACTACAATAAGGATGGATTTGCCGACGTGTATATTGGGAACGGCATAACCAGCGGAGGCACTCCCGAGACCAGTAATATTCTTTTGAGAAACGAAGCGGGCTCTGGCTTCACGTTGATCACGAATGACGCTTTGGCAACAGACCTGAGCAACGGTCGCATGATCTCAGCCGCAGACTACGACAACGATGGTGATCAGGATATCCTGATACTAAATGAGACATCATCACTGGGCAACCCCATTCTTTTATACAAAAACAATGGAGGAACCTTTGCAAAAGTGACGAGCACTGTTTTTGAAACAGACATTTTTAACCTCGCCCGAACGGCAAGTTGGGGGGATATTGACAACGATGGTGATCTCGATCTGTATGTCGGTTCACAGGGAGCTAACCCCACTGTGGCGCATGACCGATTATACCGCAATGATGGCAATGATATTTTTACCAGTCTCACCACTTCTCCGGTAGAGGAAGGAGGTACCATATCGAGGGGCAGTACGTTTGGTGATATTGATAATGATGGAGATCTTGATTTGTTGGTCATTAATGATGCAGCAAACTCACTGTTTATCAATGACGGCACAGGGACTTTTACCAAATCCACTTCGACAGAGCTTTTGTTGGGGGCCAATGTTGCTGAGATCGGAGTGGCTATGGCGGATTACGATGTTGATGGTTTTCTCGATGTATATCCTACAAAGGGCCAGACCACGCCGATTGACCTTCCGAACCTGCTCTACCACAACAACCTGACCCCTACTGCATCCAGAAACTGGATCGAAGTCCGATTGGTTGGAACCGTATCCAACAGGGCCGCGCTGGGCGCAAGAGTGATCGCCACCACCACCTTCCCAAGCAAGACACAGATTCGTGAACTTTCCTTGCTTACCGGTTACGGGAGTCAGAACAGTTTGATTCAGCATTTTGGATTGTCTTCTGCCTCTTTTGTTTCCATTACCGTAAAATGGCCAAGTGGAGTCGTGCAGACACTTAGCAATATTCCAGTGAACCAGCTGATAACCATTACGGAGGACACGGCTGGTCCTGTACCCGTTACTTTGAGTCCTGCCAACAATGCCACTGGCGCGGCACTCGACGCGAAGGTGGCGATCACTTTTGATGAGGTGCCTACCCCCATGCCGGGTAAGAAGATTACGATTACTCCGATCAATCCGCCAGGAGCTGCTCAGAGCCTTTTTGTAACTGCTGGCACGGTGAGCGGTAACAAAATCACATTTACACCCACAAACCCTTTCAGTTATCTCACAAAGTATGAAGTTACCATTGACGCTGGCGCATTCGAAGATATCTACGGTAACCCTTCGCTGGCGATGACAGCCGGAGTCTGGAACTTTACGGCAATAGAAAATATCCCTCCGGTCTTTGATCCTACAACACCACTGACTTATTCCGCGCAAGTTGCAAAGGGCTTTGGCACCATGCAGTTGCTCGTCAGCGTAACAGATAATGTGGGCGTTGATTCTGTGTTGGTCAGTTATCGCGGCTCGGGCAGTTCCTCCCCTTATGTGACATCACCCGCAACCTATAATGCAACTACTCAGCAATGGCAGTATGGGGTTGCGGAATCTGATTATAGCCCTACCGGTCTGGAATTTTATGTTACGGCTAAGGATAAAGACGGCAATTCCAAGGTATCACCTAGCAGCGGAATATATACATCCTTGTATGAGACTACTCCACCTGTATTTGACCCAACCACACCACTTACGTTTAGTGCAGTGGTTGCGAAGGGCTTCAGCTCGTTGCCGATTCAGGTGATTGTGACAGATAATTTCGCGGTTGACTCTGTCAACATCAGCTACCGAGGTGCCGGCAGTACAGGAGCCTATGGCAAATTGATTGGCACTTACAGTGGTGCGACTTTGAGCTGGCAGTTCAGTGCATCGGAAAGTCTATTCAATGCCACCGGGTTGGAGTTTTTTGTGACGGCCAAGGACAAGACTGGTAATTTCGCAGTCTACCCAGCAAGCGGGAAAGCGCAATCCTTGTATGAGACAACACCACCGGTGTTCGATGCAACTACTCCGCTGACGTACACGGCAACCTTGTCCAAAGGATTTAACACGATGAAAATACAGGCTCTTGTTTCGGACAATTTTGGTGTTGACTCGGTGATTGTCAGTTACCGAGGCGCCGGTGCCAGCGGAGCTTACAGCAAGAGTGCGCTGACATTCAATGCAGGCAATGGACTTTGGGAGTATAGTGTATCAGAGTCAAGCTATAACGGATCGGGTCTTGAGTTTTTTGTAACGGCCAAAGACAAGACCGGCAATTCAGCCGTTTCGCCTGCTGCGGGCACTGCAAAGTCGCTATATGAAACCACCCCTCCACTGTTCGATGTGGCAACGCCTTTGACATTTACCGCTACAGTGGCAAAGGGCTTTAATTCTATGAAGATTCAGGCGGTTGTTACGGATAACTATAGTGTTGATTCTGTCATTGTAAACTATCGTGGGGCGGGAAGCACCGGTACGTACAATACAGCGCCTGCTACTTACAACGTCACGAACAGCAACTGGGAATACAATATGCCGGAGAGCAGTTACGATGGCACTGGGGTTACGTTTTTCGTTCTGGCGAAGGACAAGACGGGCAATACTGCTGTGTATCCTGCCAGTGGCGTGGTGCAGTCACTCTACGAGACTGTACCTCCAGTATTTGATCCCACCACACCGCTGACATATACGGCCTTGTTGGAGCAGGGCTTTGCTTCCATGAAAATCCAGGCCCGGGTCACTGACAACTTTGGGGTTGATTCGGTTATCGTAAGTTACCGTGGCGCAGGATCCGTTTCGGCTTATCAAAAGGGAGTTGCAATCTATAAGCCAGCAAGCGGACTTTGGGAGTACACAGTATCAGAGAGTGCCTACAACAGCACTGGCCTGGAGTTCTTTGTCACCGCAAAGGATAAGACTGGTAATTCTTCAGTAACACCTTCCAGTGGAAAGACACTGTCGCTTTACGAAACGACACCGCCACTGATCACATTTGACAATGCCCAAACAAATATGGTACCCAAGACCATTACGCAAAAGTCATTCCTGGTAACCGTTACGGACAACTTCACTGTGGACTCGGTGATCATGTATTACCGGAGCACACTGCAAGCGGGTGTCTACACGAAAGCGCGCATGAGCCTGAGTGGAAGTGAGGCCAACCAGTACCAATTGATTGTGCCGGTCTCAGCTTTTGCGGGCACAGGCCTGGAATACTATTTTGTTGCAAAGGATCGCACGGGCAACACGACGACACAACCGGCGACAGGAGCTTATTTGACGCCACTGGACAACACTGCTCCGTCTTTTGGTGCTTTTACTGCACCCACTTCATGGAACCAGCAGTTTGGAACAGTGACTTTGTCAATTCCGGTTTCTGATAACCTGTCGAGCGTTTCGTCTGTAGTGATGCATTATCGGGCAATAACGAGTACGAGTTACAGTTCTTTGTCAGGATCGCCCAATGGTACCAATTTTGACATGATAGTGCAGGATGCATGGCCGGACGAAAATGGTCTCGAATATTATTTTGAGGCCACTGATCCGTCAGGAAATACTGCCCGTCAGCCCACTGGCACTTCTACCTACGTCACCAGGATACAGTATCCCTCGCCTAAAGTTCCTGAAAGCGTTCTTGGTTTTGGCGGCAAGCCCGGTGACTGGAAAATCTTCACCATTCCATTCGAGTTGAGCAATAACAGCGTTACTTCCATTCTCGCAGACCTGGGAAGCACGGAAGGCAATACCAAATGGAAACTTCTCACATACAAGGATCAGACGGCGTGGGCAACGTTTCCGGAATTTAATACCCTCATCAGAGGCAAGGGATATTTCATTAACATCCTGAATAATATTCAGGTTTCGGTTGGGTCTAATCTCACCGGGCCACAGAACAGTCGCGGCAATCTGTTCCAACTCAATCTGGTGCAAGGCTGGAATCAGATCGGGAACCCCTACTTGTCAGAGATTTTGTGGTCAGATGTAATTAGCTACAATGGGCTTTCGGGCAGTGTGGGTACATTGAAGGGGTTCAGCAGCGGTACGTATGTGGACATCAATGGACTTAAGCCTTACGAAGGCGGGTTTGTTTTTGCGGATGCAGCAATGACCATCAGCATTCCTTTCAAAGGTCAGACCGCTCCAGGAGGAAGACTGGCTTCGATCACTTCATCGGATCTGGCATCCGATCAGTGGGAAGTTGATCTTGCACTTGAATCAGGGGGGAAGACTACCCGACTTTCAGGCTTTGGCATGCATCCTGATGCCAGAGACGGCCGCGACGCATTTGATGACTTTGTTCCTCCACGTTTCTTTGACTATGCAGAAGTGTACACTAATCATCCGGAACACATCGCGGGTCGGTTTGCCCGTGATGTAGTGGCAACGAGTCGTGAGCATACCTGGACGTTTGAGGTAGACACAAACCTCGACGGTCCTGCCACACTTCGTTGGGATCCCTCGCTGTTTGGCGACAACGATCTCGAGTTGTATTTGCTGGATGTTCGCGCGCAACAGCTTGTCGACATGCGCACGAGCGCTTCCTATGCCTTTGACCCGTCTCGCAGCAGGGAATTCAAATTCTACTACGGCACAGAACTGAAGGACAAGGTTCGGCCTTCTGGAGTGGTTTTGGGTCAGGCAACCCCTAACCCGACCAACAGCCGGACCAACATTTCATTTAGTTTACCGGATGTTCCAGGTGGAAGCAAAGTCGTCATGGAAGCGTACGACCTGATGGGTCACCGCGTGCAGACGTTGCTGGAGGGGCAATATCCGGGCGGATTCCATACAACCACCTGGGATGTGTCTGCGTACAACGACGGACTCTACATATATAAATTGGTTGTTGACAACACTCATGGGAAGACCACCCTTACCGGTAAAGTAATTGTGAGTAAGTAAACTCTATGCATATGAAAAGCATCAAATTCACAGGATTGTTGTTGCTGTTTGCGGCAACTGCATGGGCGCAGAACGTTTCCACACGGTCATCAGACTTTGAGGTTGATTTCAGTGACAAGTCTAAACTGGTCACTGCAACCGTACCCGTTGTCAACTGGCTCGCGCCCATAGCGGAGACATCGTATGTCCAGGAGCCGAAATTCAAAATCAAAGTTGATGTAGCGAGTACCTCAGAATTGAAGGGTGTGACCATCAATATCAAGGAAGCACTGGAGACGCCTTCGAGAGGGACCCAGAATGTACAATTGAAGGAAGGCGAACTGCAGCACACGGTGTTGGAGAAGAACATCACGCTGCTTGATGGTGAAAATTACATTGAAGTGATTGCCGAGAATAAAGAGGGAATCAAGACGACCACGTGGCGCAAAGTTGTCGTTGGGGCATCCGCGCTGGCAGATGCCAGCAAACTTGACCGCACGGACTATGCGCTTATCTTTGCCACGGATCAGTATGACAACTGGTCCGATCTTGTGAATCCGGTATTTGATTCCCGTTCAATTGCCGAAGAACTGAAGCGAACCTATAAGTTTAAGGTCGAAATTGTAGAGAATCCTACGCAGGCGGAAGTTCTGAAAAAATTGCGGGAATACGGCGAACGACAGTATAAGCCCCTCGATCAGTTATTTGTATTTTTTGCCGGACACGGCACGTACGACCAGACTTTTGGTGAAGGATTCGTGGTGACCAAGGAGTCGATGCTAAATGACGAGGGAAAAACTACCTATCTCTCCCACAACCGACTCCGCTCGATTATCAACAATGTTCCATGTGATCACATCTTTCTCGCTATGGACGTTTGTTTCGGGGGCACTTTTGATCAGGCCGTAGCTTCAGCCCGGGGCCAGGATGATGAGGTTTACCGTGAACAAACACAGGCAGAGTTCCTGACGCGCAAGCTCACCTACAAGACGCGCAGGTATCTCACTTCCGGTGGAAAGACCTACGTTTCGGATGGTATTCCCGGAAAGCACTCGCCGTTTGCGAAGAGTTTCATTGATGCCTTGCAATCACAGGGAGGGAAAGACGGTATATTGACTGTTCAGGAGATTTTTTCATTCGTGGAGAAACTGAAGAATCCGCCGCAGATCGGGGAATTTGGTGATAATGCCCCTGGAAGTGATTTCTTGTTTCTGGTAAAGTAACCCCGGAAGTAACACCCAAAAGGAAAGGTGAAGACGTCTTCACCTTTTTTTGTTTGCCATTGATCCTGTTAAATTGACGATTCATTGCACCCCCTCATGAAGCGATTTTTTGCTACCTGCTTGTGCAGTCTTGGGATACTTACCGGCTGGTCACAGCAGGGTCACTATTTCCTGACGCACTTTCGCCCTGCCAATGATGCCATCAATTACCGAACGACGGACATGACTCAGGATGATCGGGGCATGTTGTATTTTGCTACACGCGCTGGTGTCCTTCAGTTTGATGGCCGCAATTGGTATAACATTGCGGTCCCCTATCCAGTGTTGTCCGTTTCCGCCGGAGCAGGTCAATTGATCGGTGCAGCTGGTGTGCACGGGATGGGCCGGATTGGCGTCAATTCGAAACACCATTTTGTTTTCAATTCACTAACAGATACTACAAAGAGAAAATTGTACCGGACAACCGTGAGTCACGAGGGCAAACTCTGGGCGATCACCGAAGATCAGTTGGTTCGGGTTTCTCAAGAGGGCCAACTGCATGAAATTTCCAGTCCCACAGGGTCTGCCTTGACCGGCCTTTTTTTGGTGAATGAAAAGCTCTACATCACTACCGAAGATCACTACTTGCTTGAGTTGGTCGATGAATCGCTTAAGCCGTCCCGGTTATTGCCATCAGGGGCGGGAGATGTTGCATTTGCCGCATCAATAGCCGGGCTGTCGGTGGTTTATACTTCCGCCGGGCGTTGCTTCACCATTGTCGGAAACAAGGCTACTGAAGTGAAGTTGAAGGATGCTGAATACCTGAGCGCTGCCGGACCTGTTCATGGCGCATTTGTGTCTTCCGATCTTTTGGCCATTGGTACACTCCGGGGTGGTGTAGTCTTCGTAAACCCGGCAACAGGCGAGACCTCAGAGATTGTCAACTACCATAGCGGGCTTCCAGACAATGAAGTAATGGCTATGACAGTGGATCGCGATAACGGAATTTGGGTGGCGCATGAGTATGGGTTCAGCCGGATTGCGCCGGAGATGCCTTTTCGCTCATTTAGTCACTACAATGGACTTGAAGGCAACTTGTTGTGCGCAGCCACCTATGGAGGAAGTCACTATGTGGGCACTTCGCTCGGCCTGTTCAAACTTGAAAAGGCCGAATTGTATGACGAGATGGTCTATTTTGTTGAGACAAGCGGTGGTAATGAACAAGTAACAACAGCAGGAACAGCGGAAGAGCCAACCAAGAAGAAGGGCTTGTTTGGATTTCTGAAGAAGAAGAAGAAGCAGGATGCTTCTAAGGAGACAGTGCAGGCAAAGCCAAAACTTGAACGCCGTACCCGGCGGGTATTAAGGGGATTGCAGTACAGCTATCACAAGGTCGATGGCATTCAGGGCAAGGTTAACAATTTGCTAACGGTTAATGGCCACCTATTGGCTGCAGGCCTTTCAGGATTGAGCGATGTGTCAGGCACCAAAAGCAAGCCCGTTGTGGCAACGCCTGTGCGGGCTGTCTTCCTGTCGCCATCACTAAAGGAACTTTGGGTTTCGACGTATGAGGGCAATATTCGAACGCTCAAACCTACCGGGACTACCTGGACAGATACCCACCGATTGGATACGCTTTATGATGACATCAACTATTTTTTTGAGGATAAGTTCGAGAATCTATGGCTGTGTGGCCGGTCGGCAGTTTATAAGGCAACCATTGAAGATGGCCAACTCACTTCCATAGGATCGGTTCCTTTTGATCATCCCTACCAGGACGAAACGGTTGGCGTTTCAATCGGCAATGAGATCTACCTGGCTGCTTCTGGCCAGTTTCACAGCTATGATGCTGCGGAGGATAAGTTCATCCCATACGATTCATTACCAGGTCCGCGGAAGTACTTCGCTTCCGGGGGCAGTTTCTGGTTTAACGATGGTCATCGTTGGAGAACGGTAGATCCACGACAGGAGAAGAAGAACCATTTTGAGTGGCTCAGCTTGTTCGAGGACATCCGGTTCATTGCGCCTTCTGAAGACGGCTACTGGGTTATTACTGCCACCAATGAATTATATCGATTTGATCCTCGTCAGGTTGGAGAGCGAAAGACCAAGTTTCCTCTTCAGCTGAGGAGTATTTATACCACCCAGAATTCTCTTGGCGCCAACACCAATGTAGTTGTCAACCAGCTCGAGAATTCGCTTACGTTTGAATTTGTGCAGCCTGAGTATGTTGGAATGAACACGGTAGAGTACCGCTATCGCACGAGGGGACTCAGCTCTGAATGGTCAGCCTGGGCAGCTTCCAACTACCAGATCAACTTCCCGTTCCTGCCCGTGGGGAACTACCAACTCGAAGTTCAGGCCAGGGATCTTTTTGGTACAGTCAATGAACTCGTAGATGTCAGCTTCCGGATTACTCCACCTTACTGGAAGCAGTCGTGGTTCTATGCGCTGGAGGTTGTGTTCTTTGGGGTTCTTGTGCTGCTTTCTATGCAATTGGGATCCATCAATCCAAGGCTTCGGGTTGTGAGCCAGGTCCTGTCTATGCTTACCGTGATCATGCTTATTCAGCTGCTCCAAACCGGCATAGCATCATATATAACCCTGAAAAGCTCACCTGTCATCGAGTTTTTCCTTCAGGTAATCATGGCGTTGCTGGTTTTGCCAGTAGAATCCTATCTTAGAAGGATGCTTTCAAAGCCGCTGAAGTCTACCTTTGTAGCAGAAATCAAGAACGATTCACCACCCAGTACCATTTCCTAAATCCTTATCGCATGTTTCTCAATCTTGAAACAGTTCCGTCTTTCTACAAGAACTATGTAAAACTGATAACCGAACCTGACGTGCTGATTGCGCTTCGGGTATCGGGATACAGAACACTTGAGCTTATTCACTCCATCCCTCCGGCCAAAGCTGATTACCGTTATGCGGACGGCAAGTGGACCATCCGCGAGTTGTTGTGTCACATGCAGGATGCAGAGCGCATTTTCGCCTATCGTGCCTTGCGATTTGCCCGCAACGACAAGACGGTGTTGAGTAGTTTCGATGAGAATAGCTATGCTCCGGAGGCTAATGCCAGCAGCCGGAGTTTGAAGAAGATCGCTGACGAGATGCAGCATCTCCGAACATCAACGCTTGATCTGTTTGAGGCATTCACCGAGGAGATGCTTGCACGCAAGGGTCACATCAACACCAATGAACTCAGTGTAAGCGCACTTGGCTTCATTATCGCCGGTCACGAAACCCATCACCGCCGCATTCTGCAGGAGCGATATCTCAACCAAGCCCCTCATTGATGCAGCCCTTGTTCCAGGCACATTGGAATAGACTGGATGCGCAATGGGCGGGATTGTTTGCCCAACTGAAATCACTGCCACCTGAAAAATTGCTGGCATCGCCGCCGGGTCAATGGAACGCGCTGGAAGTGGTGGCCCATCTGATTGCCGCAGAGCGCACCTCACTACAGTATATGCAGAAGAAATCGTTGGGCATTGCTACCCTCGACGATTCAGGTTTCTGGGAGACACTAAAGATCCAATTTCTCATCCTCACACAAAGGCTGCCGTTGCGATATAAGGCCCCCAGGGTGGTCCTCAATCAAACGGGTATTGGGCAGGATTTGCGTCATCTGGAGGCTGATAGAGTGAGATTGGCGGAGGATTGGACCAGGTTCCTGCACTCCGTACCTTCAGAGTACAGTCGCAGGAAAATCTACAGGCACGTATTTGCAGGACGCCTCGACCTGGGGCAGGCCCTGCAGTTTGTGTTGGCACACTTTCAGCACCATCAGGCGCAATTGAGGCGTTTGCTGGGTCCAGCAGGCCCGGGAATCAGTCGATAGCGCGTTGTTTTTATTCCTTGTGTCGGCCCCTTTCGGTAGCCGTCCCTTTCGTAAATTTGCTTTTGAAGTTCACCCTACCCGATATGAAAATCATCAAGAAGATCCTCATTGGATTGGCCATCTTTTTCGTGCTCATTGTAGCAGCAGCCTTCATCCTCCCCGTTGTGTTCAAGGATGATATCAAGAAGGCACTGGATGAGCAGATTGCAAAATCGGTGAATGCCGATGTGGTGTTCAACGTGGACAATTTTAATTTGTCTTTTTTCAGGCATTTCCCCAGTGTGACGGCTTCGGTTGATACCCTGGGTGTGTTTAACCGCGAGCCTTTTGCCGGGGAGCACCTTTTTGTAGTGGATCGATTCGAAGTGGAGATCAACCTGAAGGATGTGCTGTTCGGCAACCAACTTCTGGTAAAGGGCATCACGTTGTTAAACCCCCAAATCAATGTGACTGTTCTTAAGGATGGCAGGGCTAACTATGATATTGCAGTACCTACATCAGATACTGTGCAATCCACTGAGCCTTCCAAATTCTCATTTGGCATTGATCATTGGGAAGTGGTCAACGGTTCATTGGTATATGACGACCAATCTATGCCGTTTTATATGTCTCTGAAGGGGCTCAACCACTCCGGAAGCGGAGACTTCAACGAGAAACTATTTGATCTTACTACCAGCAGTCACGCCGATTTGGTAACGGTTGCCTATGGCGGAACTGAATACATCAGCAACAAGCGGGCTGACATCGAGGCTGTCATTGGCATTAGTGAAGAATTTTCAAGATATACTTTCAAGGAGAATAAAGCACGGCTTAACGATTTTGCCATGAGCTTTGATGGTTGGTTCAAAATGAACGCGGACTCCTATGAAATGGACATCACGTACAAAACACAGGAAAACTCCTTCAAGAGCCTTCTTTCATTGGTTCCCGGAATATACACTCAGAGTTTTGCTAACCTGGAAACGCGGGGTGAACTCGCATTCAGCGGTCTTGTCAAGGGGACATTCAGTGACAAGCAAATGCCAGCCTTTGGAGTTGATCTGAAGGTGAAAGATGGCTTCTTTCAATATCCGGGACTTCCAACGGCTGTGAGCAACATCAACATGGACATGGTGGTCGACAACAAGGATGGTGTGATTGAGCACACGGTGGTGGACCTGAAAAGGATGCACCTTGATTTTGGCTCAAATCCTGTGGATGCTGCTTTGAAGGTTGAGAATCTGAAGGACTATCGGATGGCTGCCAGCGTAGCGGCCCGCCTTGACCTGGGCGAACTCACCAAAATGTTTCCCATTGACAGTCTTGAGTTGAAGGGCATTTTCACGGTCAAAGCTCAGGCGCAAGGCGTTTACGACAGCATCCGGCACCTTATTCCCACAGTCGATGTGGCGATGACCCTTGCCGACGGGTATGTGAAATCAGGACAGTTTCCAATACCTCTGGAAGACCTTCATTTCAATGCGACTGTAAAGAATGCGTCTTCGAAAATGGCGGAGACAGTCATTAGTGTGCCGGACTTTTCGATGCTCATGGGCGGAGATCAGTTCACTGCGTCACTGTTGCTTCAGAACCTCGACGATTATACCTGGGATCTCAAGGCAAAGGGCGGCGTTGACCTGGAGAAGATTACAAAGATCTTTCCTCTGACAGACATGACTGTTGCCGGCCTGGTCAAGGCAGATCTGGAAACGAAAGGGAAGTTTTCAGATGTGAAGGCCAGTCGCTATGACAAGTTGCCAACCAGCGGGACAGCCATGCTCAGCAACTTCAAGCTCAATATGAAAGGCCAACCTCCTGTGGCGATCGGGTCCGCGCAGCTTTCCTTTGATCCCCGCAAAATTGAGTTGAAGCAACTGGATGGAACGGTTGGAAGGACAGATTACAGGGTTACCGGTGTGGTATCGAATTATATTGGTTATGCACTCGGGCACAATGAGGTCATACAGGGTGTCGTCACCTTTAATTCCACAACGGTTGATCTTAATGAATTCATGACCTCATCCACCGAAAGCACAACTGACACCACCTCGCTTAGCGTAATTCCAATCCCCGCCAATGTCGATTTCACTCTCAAATCAGCGATTGGCACAGTCAAAATGATGGATTATGTATTGACCAATGTTGCAGGCGACATCATTGTTCGCAACAGCACAGCGGATTTACACGATGTGAAGTTCAACATGATGGGAGGGTCATTTGGTGTAAATGGAACTTACAACACGAAGGACATCAAGCATCCGGTTTACAACATGGGACTCAAGATTGACAACCTCAGTATCAAGGAGGCTGCATCCTCATTTACTATGGTAAAAACCTACGCACCTTTTGCGGGCATGATGTCCGGTTCGTTCTCAACTGATTTTAAGGTCGGCGGTGAACTCAAGCAGAACATGATGCCTAACATGAGCACCGTGAATGGTGCTGGGCTGGTTAAAATAGCACAGGCAGCGCTTCAGGGCAGTAAACTTGTATCAGGGATAACCTCCCTCACCAAGTTGAGCAACTCAGACCAGGTTTCAATGAAAGATGTGCTGATGTCGGCAACCATCAATAACGGACGGCTCAGTGTAAAACCCTTTGACGTGAAAATGGGAAATTACGCCACCACTATCAGCGGAAGCAGCGGACTGGACGGCACATTGGATTATTCAATGAAAATGATGGTGCCTGCCGGACAGCTGGGAAGCCAATTGCAGGGGTTTGTTAACCCAGGGACAACGACGAATCCAAATAGTGAGATTCCTCTGAACATCGGACTGGGTGGAACTTATAAGGATCCCAAACCAAAGCTGGTTTCAACTGAGCAAAAGCAGCAGGTCAAACAAGCAGTCACCAATGTGGTGGAGGAAAAGGGCAAAGAAAAGCTCAAAGAGGTGGTAAAGGGTACGGAGGCTGAAAATGTCGTAAACAACCTGCTGGGCAACAAAAAGGACAGTGTGAAGAAGGATAGCGTGAAAGCGAATCCTGTTCAGAATGTATTGCAGAACAAGCTTCAAAACTTGCTAAAAAAGAAAAAGTAGCCCTTTCAACGTCATCAAAAGCGCGCTCTTGGAGCGCGCTTTTTTGTTTGCCACAATTGGGCAAAATATGCCTGACGTCATTTCCCACTGAGTATGGCGGCAGTATGTTTGCAGCAACTCGTCACTATCACACCTGACGGGTTCACATATGAACACCCCCACCATCTTGCTTCTCGGCGGCTATGGCGCTGTCGGGCGCGTGGTTGCACGATTACTGCTCCATGAAACGGAGGCTGACATTATAATTGCGGGACGATCCAAAGAAAAGGCAGATGCTTTGACCGCTCAATTGCAGGCAGAGTTTCAAGGCCGCGTCCGGGCAGCCTTTGCAGACGCTGCCAAACCAGAAACCTTGAAACCGATCTTGCAGGATGTTCAGTTGTTGATGGTACTTTCAACAACGCCTGAGTACTCACTCGATGTTGCGAAGGAGGCACTAGCGGCAGGCTGTGACTATCTTGACATACTGGTGAGTGAATCATCTTTCCAGAACCTTCAATCGATCGCAAGCGAGATCAGTCAATCGGGCCGGACATTCATTGCCCAGGCTGGATTTCATCCGGGACTTCCAGCTCCCTTTATTCGGCTCGCAGCACCGTACCTGGATGAATATCAGTCGGCTGTTGTGGCCATGACGATGAATGCCCGCTTTGAGCGGGGTGAGCAGGCACATGAGATCATTGACATGATTGCTGACTTCAATGCTGAAGTTTTTCAGGATGGAACATGGAGCAAGGCATCCTACAATGCGTACCGGAAGATTGACATGGGCATACCTTTTGGCGTTGTGCCGATGTATCCGATGGCCATGTCAGAAATTCGGCCCGAACAGGAGCGTTACCAATTGCAGGAAGCCGCAGTATATGTATCGGGATTTAATCGCTTTGTTGACTATGTGGTTATGCCATTGATATGGATGACACAAAAATTGCATCGTGGCTTCATGCGGAAAGTGCTGTGTCGCCTGTTTGCCTGGGGAGTGAATCAATTTGCAAGCCCTTATCAGGGAGTGGTATTTCTGGTGGATGCCATGGGACTGAAAGACGGTTATGAACGCCATGTTCGAATAAAGGCAACACACGATGATGCCTACTTTTTCACAGCAATGCCAATAGTTGCGTGTGTGCACCAATACCTGCGGGGCGGATTACCAAAGGGACTGTGGAGAATGGGCACTGGAATCCACGAGGATACCCTGATAGCTGATCTCAGAGCAATGGGAGCTTTGGTATCAGTGTCCGTTGAAAACAAGGATACGGTATCGCCCATGCGCGAACTTGAGAGTTTACCGATATAGGAGTCCGAAGCCGGACTTTACCTTTTTGAGCTGTATACTTCCACGTTTCGTCTCCACACAACCTGAAGCCATACAGCCAGTATGAGCAGACAAACGGCCATAAAGGCAGGTATCAGAAACAGTTGTTCCTGGGAAGTAATCAGAGCCACGAACATTGACCCAACGCTTGCCACACCAGCCATGATTGCGTAGGCACGGACACGATAGTACCAGGCGTATGGGAAGAAATGAGCAGCGGTGATGATGACGTACACCAACACGAAATAATCAGGCTGGCGTATGAGGACGAAAATCAGAATTGGGAAGTAGAACAACTGCGCGAAGTTGAGCCAGAGCCCGAGTGGCTGGAGCGGATTGTCAGGCACAGTCCAGGTGGTGCCCAGGATGCGGGAGAACAGTCGTGCCAGAAGAATCATCGGACCGCCAACAATGAACGTGATCACTGCGCGATCGTACGCGCTGAGAGGCAGGCGCCAGACAAAGGCAATCGCTGTCCATACAATCAAGGCAGCGGTGATAAAGTCTAGCCCATTCCGGGCTTTGACAGACAATTCAAGACGGAGGTCATCGATAGAATGCATAGGTGCATTAGGGGTATTTTGTAAAAATAGCGTCCGATCGCCACATCAAAAAGAATCAAGTGCCGATCTGCTGGCGAGCCAATGACCGTTATCTTTGGCTGAATCATGAGGAGACTCACATTTATCGCTTTTGCGACAGCAGCCATTGGCATTGGGCTGTATCCTGTTATCTATTTCCTGGTTGACCGTCGTTTCGGTCTCCTCCAGACCAAGACAGCGGAGCTTCTTCAGGATGGCCTGTGGAACGCTGGATTCTACATGCATATCGTTTTTGGCGGCATAGCCCTTTTGTCGGGCTGGTCTCAGTTTCATAATGGTTGGCGGCGAACAGTGCCTGTCATCCATCGAAATCTGGGTAAGTTGTATGTATTGAGCGTACTGTTCAGTGGAACGGCCGGACTGTATCTCTCGTGGTTTGCTTCGGGCGGATGGGTGGCGAAAGCCGGATTTGCTGTGTTGGCTGTTATCTGGCTGCGAAGTACGGTACAAGCCTGGCAGCATATCAGGGTGGGAGATATTGTGAGACATCGCGAGGCAATGATCTATAGTTATGCGGCGTGTTATGCGGCGGTCATGTTGAGAGTTTGGCTGCCTGTATTGAGCATTGCACTTGGTGCATTTGACCCTGCCTACCGCATCGTTGCCTGGTTGTGCTGGGTTCCCAACATGCTGGTGGCAATATGGCTGGT
>JAIBBB010000031.1 GCA_019694905.1 Cyclobacteriaceae bacterium | reverse complement strand
CCATTGGATCGCCATATACTTCAGAAGTTGAGGCAACCAGGATACGCGAGCCCTTAGCCCTTGCCAACCCCAGAAGATTGTGTGTCCCCAGTGAACCAACCTTCAGTGTCTGAATCGGAATTTTTAAATAATCAATTGGCGAGGCAGGTGAAGCGAAATGAAGGATGTAATCAAGTTTACCCGATACGTGGACAAAATTGCTTACGTCGTGATGGAAGAACTCGAAATTCGGCAGCTTGAAAAGATGCTCAATATTCTGAAGGTCGCCGGTAATCAGGTTGTCCATTCCAACGACATCGTATTGCTCGCGGATAAACCGGTCGCAGAGATGAGAGCCCAGAAATCCTGCTGCTCCCGTGATTAAAACTCGCTTAGCCATCTCAGTTGTTTTTATTTTCCTGCTGATACAACTTGTCTACCAATACTGAAATAGGAGTATCCCAGATCACGCATGGAAGCAGGGTCGTACAGATTTCTTCCGTCAAAAATAATTTTCGATTTAAGGCCACGAGCAATCTGTTCGAAGTCCGGTGTTCTGAATTCTGACCACTCAGTGGCGATCAGGAGTGCGTCGGCTCCTTTGAGCGCGTCGTACTGGTCTTCGAAGTACTGGATCTTGTCACCAAAGATGCGCTTGACATTCTCTGCTGCTTCAGGATCGTGTACCCGCACTTCTGCGCCGGCGGCCAGCAATTCAGTGATCGTATAGAGCGCCGGTGCTTCACGGATGTCGTCCGTTTCAGGCTTGAATGCAAGGCCCCACAACGCAAAGGTCTTTCCCTTGAGGTGATTGTTGTAATGGAGTTTAACCATTTCGTAGAGCCTCAGCCGCTGCTGATTGTTAACCTCCATTACTGCATTGAGAATCTTGAAATCATACTGAACCGAGGATGCCGACTTAGCAAGCGCCTGCACGTCCTTCGGAAAGCAACTTCCGCCATACCCGATGCCAGGGAACAGGAATCGTTTGCCAATCCGTGTGTCTGTTCCAATTCCTCTACGGATGGCATCCACGTCTGCCCCCAGCAACTCGCACAAGTTGGCGATCTCATTCATGAATGAAATTTTGGTGGCGAGAAATGAATTGGCGGCGTACTTCGTGAGTTCGGCCGAACGCTCATCCATAAAAATGACCGGATTCCCCTGGCGCACAAAAGGCGCATACAGGGAATCCATAACCTTGCGTGCACGATCCGATGCAGTGCCTACTACTACACGGTCGGGCTTCATAAAATCCTCTACTGCCACACCTTCGCGAAGGAATTCCGGATTGGAAACTACGTCGAAGTCAACTTTTGCTCCTTTTCTGATGCGTTCAGAAACCAATTCTGCCGTGCCTACAGGAACAGTTGACTTGTCAACTATTACCGTATAGTGGCTGAGTAGTGGACCCAGATCATCGGCAACTTTCAGAATGTACTTCAGATCAGCCGATCCGTCTTCGCCGGGCGGCGTTGGAAGCGCCAGGAAGATAATCTCCGCGTCCTGAATACCTTCTTTCAGGCTGGTAGTAAAGTGAAGCCGTCCATGCTTGCGGTTACGTTCAAACAAGACTTCCAGTCCGGGCTCATAAATAGTAATTACACCAGACGAAAGCTTCTTCACCTTCTCCTGGTCAATATCAATACAGGTTACATGATTACCGGTCTCGGAAAAGCAAGTACCTGTAACCAGGCCTACATAGCCGGTTCCAACAACTGCAATTTTCATTTCAATTCAACTTTGATTAATAATTACAACAGTAAAAGTACCCAATTTTGGACCCGTGGTGGCTGAATTTCGTCGACGGGCTAGGAATAGACGATGAATTTCCCATCCGACAGAATTGTAAGCCTTTTTTCAGGGACCGGCGCTTCGACACGGCCAATGACTTGCGCATCAATACCGAACGCCCTTGATATGGCCACCAGTTCAGACGCAATGGCCTCGGTAACATAAGCCTCCATTCTGTGGCCCATATTGAACACCTTATACATTTCCGGCCATGGTGTGCCAGATTGCTCGTGGATGATCCTGAACAGTGGCGGCGTAGGCAACAGGTTGTCTTTCACCACATGCACATCGTTGACAAAATGCAGCACTTTCGTTTGACCACCCCCACTGCAATGAACCAACCCATGAATGTGGGACCGGTATCGCTTGAATACTTCACTTAGCACGGGAGCATACGTCCGGGTGGGTGAAAGCACCAGTTTACCCACATTAACCGGACAATCAGCAGGTTGGTCAGTAACCCGATACTTTCCCCCATATACATACGCGTCTGCAATTGCCCCGTCATAAGACTCAGGGTAACGATGCGCATAGTCCTTGATGAAAACATCATGTCTGGCCGAGGTAAGACCGTTGCTGCCCATCCCTCCATTGTACGATTGCTCGTACGTGGCCTGTCCGTAAGAAGCAAAACCTACGATTACATCGCCCACTGCAATTCGGCTGTTATCAATGACATCCGACCTGCGCATACGGGCAGTGACTGTGCTGTCAACAATTATGGTGCGAACCAGATCACCAACATCAGCAGTCTCGCCGCCGGTGGAGTGAATTTCAATGCCGTGTGAGCGAAGGAGCTCCAGGGTTTCCTCCGTGCCTGCAATAATGGCCGAGATTACTTCACCAGGTATCAGGCCCTTATTCCGGCCGATGGTTGAAGAGAGCAGAATGGGTCCTGTCGCTCCTACACAAAGCAGGTCATCGGTGTTCATCACCACCGCATCCTGGGCGATACCCTTCCAGACAGATAGATCACCAGTTTCGCGCCAGTATATATAGGCCAGCGAACTCTTGGTACCTGCGCCATCTGCATGCATGACCGTGCAGTATGCCGGATCACCGGCCAGTGTGTCAGGAACAATTTTGCAGAAGGCTTTGGGAAACAATCCCTTGTCGAGATTCCGGATAGCCGCATGCACATCTTCTTTGGATGCGGAAACGCCTCGTTGATGGTAGCGATCAGAGGTCAATGCTGAGTGAATTTAAAGGCAAAAATGGGGATTTTTGCGCGATTATGTGGCGGCACCTCGCTTCAACATCCACTTCATGAGCGGCCCGCTGGTCATGCTTGTGATGATTGCCATCACTACCAGCGATACAAATACCTTTTCATTGATCAGTCCGCTCTCCAGCGCCACCAGGCCCAGGATGATTTCCATGGCTCCTCTGGCATTCATTCCAAATCCTGCCGCCAGAGACTCACGCCAGGTAAATCCTCCCAGCCGCGTGCCGAGCCCGCTGCCGACAATTTTTCCTGCAAAGGCGATCAGGATGATGATGACCGTCAGGCTCAGATCAAAATTGACTGCAAAGTTGACGCGCAACCCGATGGAGACAAAAAACAAGGGCGCGAAGATGTTATTGATGAACTGATGAACAATTTCTTTCGCGCGCTCAGAAAAATGTTCAGAATCACCAAGCGCAACACCGGCAATGAAAGCTCCGAAGATGGCATGAATACCGATGAATTCCGTGAAGGCCGCGGAGAGGTAGCAAATGGCAAGCGATAACGAGAGGATGCCGCCAGGCCAGGCAAGTTGGCGGTTAACCCAGGGCAATACCCTGTTTAACAAGCCGCGCCCGAGCGTGAGCATGAGCACTGTAAATCCAACTGTAAGCAGTATCGTCGGCACCAGAGTGAGGGTACCGCCCCCCTTGCCAATCATTCCCAGAACAACAGAGAAGATAATCCACCCGATGACGTCGTCTACCATGGCAGACGCTACGACCAACAACCCCATCCGGGACTTGAAAAGGTTGAGATCCATCAGGATCCTGACGATGACCGGCAGCGCAGAAATTGCCATTGCTGTCCCCATAAAAAGGGCGAAGACCAGGCGTGCCTTGGTATCAGCTATGCCAAAAAAATCGGGGTAGAAATAAGGGAATGCAAAGCCTATCAGGAAAGGTATGACAAGGCCAAAAAGGCTGGTAATCAGCGACTGCTTCCCTTGCTGCATGACGATGTGAAGGTCCACCTCAAGGCCCGCCACAAATAGCAGCATGACCACTGAAACCTGAACAAAACCCGTAAGTACGAAACCCGACGCCGAGGCCTGCGGAAACAAAAACATGAACCAATCAGGCTGCACCATACCCAACACAGTAGGACCCATGAGGATACCTGCCAAGAGTTCACCTACTACCGATGGCTGTTTGAGCCTCCTGGCAACTTCAGCCAGAATCCTTCCCATGATAAGCATGAGGCCCAGCTGCAACAGCAGTAGTTCTACATCTGCGTGCGACAACTTACCCATGACTGGTGGTGGTTTTGGTGTGGACTTTCGGATGCACCACCAGCAGATGACAAGGCATATCCGCAAATATATACTCCTGATCGTGAGGGAAGACGCGGTCGAACAATCGGAACCGACGACCCGGAGCCCCGAGTACCAGGAGATCAGCCTCCTTGCGTTGGGCAAACTGACTGAGTTCAAACCCGGATTTGCCAGTGACTACTTTGATATTTATTCGAAGGCCGGGATGCCGGACCTTTTCCAGCATTTGCTCCACCCGGTGAATTTCCTCCTGAACCAGCCTCTGCCTTATTTTTTCGTACTCCTCGGCAGTGCACTGATCTGAAACTGCCATGGTCAGGCCATACATTTTCAGTTCCTTGACAATATGTACCCAACTTTGTGGATTGAACTCACCAATCTGGCAGGCCAATCGTATTGCTTCCCTCACGTACGGGCTGTCTTCGGCATTCACAACGATGTGATTGAATTCAAGTTCTTCCCCCGTAGGTTGGTTGAGGAAGAGTACGGAGCAATCTGCCTTGCGCATGATTCTTCTGGCAACCGTACCGAGGTAGTACTGGATGAGGTTTTCCTTTTTCAAAGCGCCAGCCACCAGCAAATCCACTCCTTCCGCCTGCACGACATCCAGTATCCGGCTCGCAGGATCACCACCAGCGGGCCTCCATACTACCTCAGGGGTGACGCTCCCGAATCCATCGGCCAGCAAAGTTTCCATCCTGGACTCCGCCTCGGCCGTGCGCTCGCCGATGTGGACCAGCAACAAGGTGGCCCCAAAGCGGGCAGCAAGTCCCCTGGCAGCCCTGAGCATGGCGGGGGCGGTAGGGGAAAATGCGATGGCCAGGGCAATTTTTTTGGGCCGTATCATGCAGGTCTTCTGGTATACCGGTGGGTGTGTTCCCTTGTGCGAAAGTCACGCGCGGTTAAACCAAAGTTACCGAAGGTCTTTCAATTATACAGAATCATTCCGTTCTCTATCTTTGCGGGCTATGGCTCAAGACGACAACCTGCTCAAAAACGTAATTGCTCACGCAAAGGAATACGGATTCATTTTCCCATCCAGCGAAATCTATGACGGCCTCGGGGCTGTCTATGACTATGGTCAAAACGGAGTTGAACTGAAGAACAACATCAAGGAATACTGGTGGAAGTTCATGACACTCCTTCACGACAACATTGTAGGCCTGGATGCTGCTATTTTCATGCACCCCACCACCTGGAAGGCATCGGGTCACGTTGATGCTTTCAACGACCCAATGATTGACAACAAAGATTCCAAAAAGCGATACAGGGCAGATGTACTGGTTGAAGATGCGATCGCGAAGATGGAGGAGAAAATCGAAAAGGAAGTGGAGAAAGCTGCCAAGCGATTTGGTGATTCCTTCAACAGAGACATGTTCCTCGATACGAATCCCAGGGTACTCGAGTACAGAAAGAAGATGGACGAAACCAATGTCCGGCTGAAAGAAGCCATGAGTTCCAATGACATGGCGGCCATGAAACAATTGGTCATTGACCTGGAAATTGCAGATCCCCTTTCGGGCAGCCGCAACTGGACCGATGTTCGCCAGTTTAATCTCATGTTCTCCACTGAAATGGGATCTGTGGCAGAGGACGCCAACAAGATCTACCTGCGCCCTGAAACCGCACAGGGTATTTTTGTGAATTTCCTGAATGTCCAAAAGACCGGTCGCATGAAAATTCCCTTTGGCATTGCCCAGATTGGCAAAGCTTTCAGGAATGAAATCGTGGCGCGGCAGTTCATCTTCAGGATGCGTGAATTTGAACAGATGGAGATGCAGTTCTTTGTCAAGCCCGGGGAAGAAATGCGGTGGTATAATTTCTGGAAAGAAAAGCGAATGAAGTGGCACCACACCCTTGGAATGGGTGAGGCAAACTACCGGTTCTTTGACCATCGCAACCTGGCCCATTACGCCAATGCAGCCTGTGATATTCAATTCAATTTCCCGATGGGCTTCAAGGAACTCGAAGGCATCCACAGCCGCACAGATTTTGATCTGAAGAGCCATGAGAAATACTCAGGAAAGAAATTGCAGTATTTTGATCCTGAGGATAATCAGAGTTACATCCCCTACGTTATTGAAACCTCCATTGGCCTGGACCGGATGTTCCTGGCGGTGCTCTCAAGTTCTTACAAGGAGGAAAAAGTAAATGCCGAAAACGAACGCATTGTGCTTCGAATCCCGGCACCGCTCGCTCCAATCAAGGTCGCTATCCTGCCATTGGTGAAGAAAGACGGGCTGCCTGAAAAGGCACAAACCATCCTTAACCAGCTCCGCTTCGACATGCGCACCTACTACGAAGACAAGGATACCATCGGAAAGCGCTATCGGCGCATGGATGCCATTGGCACTCCTTTCTGCGTTACGATTGACCACCAAACATTGCAAGACGATACGGTGACGCTTCGCGAAAGAGATTCCATGACGCAGCAACGCGTTCCTGTTGCTTCCCTTGGTCAAACCCTCGGCGCTGCAACCTCCATGAATAACCTACTCAGGCAGATCCAGTGAAAGTACTGGAAGTACTGTACCAATGGATCCTGGGGCTGTATGACGAGATCCGCTTCCGCTTATATCATGGTCCTGTCTTTCACCGTTTCCTGAACAGGAAATACCACTATTACACAAAATTGCCGTGGCCGCTCAAAATGCGGTTCCTTCGCCTCGTGCGTGATCACTATGAGTACTTTGACTTTGTAGGCCGGGAGATGAAAGTTACCCGTGGTATGAAGGCTATCGTCAGTGCCGCGGCAGCACAACTGGTCATGTACCTGCCTCAGATGAGCCTCACCTATTTTGAACGAATAGTCATTTATCCGGACTACTATAATTCACGCATCACCCATAAACTCCATAAAGGTGAGGTGAATCCGGGCTTTCACCTGATTGTCTTCAGCTGGCGCGGAGTGATGGAGGGGCTCGCCAGAGACGAGGACGGTCTGAACCTGCTGCTGCATGAATTTGCCCATGCGCTGTGGCTAGAAACCAAACTGATGAGTGAAAACTACCGCGTCCTCCCGGTTTCGGTCATGGTGGAATTTGAAAAGCTCGCAGAACGAGAAATGAATGCCCTCCATGCCGATGAACAGCACTTTTTCCGTCGCTATGCTTTTGCCAACATTGAAGAGTTCTTCGCTGTAGCGGTAGAGAGTTTTTTTGAGCGCCCGGAATCATTCTCCCGGCAACTCCCGGAGTTATATCAATGCCTCATCAGGATGTTCCGTCAAAACCCGCTGCTCCCGGGCCAGCGGCAATAGTCTATTTGGAAACCTGCAGATCTTTGCTGGTTCTGAACGTGTAAATAATGGTCTCCAGTTCGCGCATGATCTCTCGTTGACTCTTATGGGGCCCGTAGGTAAATCCCTCAACATAATACATCATCCCGGTACCTTCGTCGACAGTGGCGAGCCCAACGAAAGGACCGCCCATGGTAAGGCTGTTGGTGCGCCACAACCCTCTCATCTCCACGGCATACTGGCCATTGAAATTGACTTCTCTTGTCAGCACTGGTTTGTATGAGATTCCGGTTTCCGTAAGCAGATAGGTATCCGAACGTTCAGGATCTTCAAACAGGTATTTGCGGCAAACAGCATCCCTGAAGGCAATGAGACTGTCCTTCAGAAAGGCCTTTTGTGAGGTGTACGGCTTCCGTGCGACAAAAACATCCTTGTCATCCATCCGGTTGATTTGCCGCACCCACAAAAAGTCCTTTTCCTGCTGCGCAAGTTTATACCCAAATGGAATCTTCACACTGCATTTCATATTCTTCACCAGCAGGTTGGTGATGCCTGTCATCTGGCCGGACTTAAACAAAGAACTGGTGAGGCGCTCCCTCTCCCGCAACGCAAAGTAATCAGACAAGCGAGTGCCTGAAGCTACCAGCTTCTGTATCAGATCAGCCTCTGAATTTCCAAACAGATACATGACATCCTGGCCACGGGAATACACGCTTCGGTTGGTGAGCACAAACAACTCCGGGTTCCGTCGCAAGGAGTCAAGTGTCTCAGGCGAGAATACCTTTCTGATTGTGCCTGCCCCCGGGCCTTTGTGATCAAAGGTGATCGCATAAATCAGATTGCGGTTTTGCCGAATGGCATCGCTCAGGCGTGATGGATCAATCCAGCGCAGGCGAAATATGCTCTCTTTTCTGGGCAGCCCTTCCATCTCAGCGGAAAAAATAGAATCGATCATTCCTCCCAACGGGCCCTTCCACTGGGCCTCGGTCATCACGAGATACACCAACCCGGGCGGTCCCGAGGCGACGGGTATGTTCTTTCGGTCTGTAGTACAACCCCATCCGAGCAACAACACAAAAATCCAGGAGTATTTCATGCAGTAATGATAATTCAACTTACCCCATAATTCAAATAGCACACTCAGGTCACAATTGAGTCCAGTTTTGGCCGTAGCACGAAAGAATGGGTTACTTACCTTTGTCCACAAAGCACGGTGTGGCCGGAAACAGAGACTTCCTGATTATTGGTGGCGGACTGGCAGGTGCCTGTCTGGCCCTTGAATTTCGCAGACGGGGTAAATCGGTCTGGTTGATCGACTTGCCTGGTGAGCATTCGGCCAGTCGTGTAGCAGCCGGACTGTACAACCCAGTCACTGGCAAACTCGCTGGACTCACATGGAAAGCAGCTGCCATCTTTCCCTTTCTGGAGCAGTTTTATGCCGTAGCCGAGCAAACGCTTGAACAAAAATTCCTGTTTCCGCTTCCGATTTACCGTCCCTTCAGAACCAACCAGGAATTCGATTCCTGGAACAGCCGCAGGAGCGAGCCTTCCATCAGCCCGTTTGTGCAGAATGCCTTTTCATCAGCAACGTATCCTGAGGATGTGAAGGACGACCTGGGCGGTCTGCTGTTGAAGTATGGTGGTTATGTGGATACCAGGGCATTGCTCAACGGTGTTTCCGATTGGCTTTCCCTGGACGGCAGCTTCCTGGCCATGGACTTCAATCCGTCCCGACTGAGCATCGGCGGGCATGGGGTTCAATACGAGGGCCGCTCAGCAAGTACAGCTATCTTCTGCCAGGGGATTGGCGCCCTTGAAAATCCCTGGACAAGCTGGCTGCCCCTAAGGCCCTTGAAAGGTCAGGTTTTGAAAATTGATACCCGATTGTCCGACGAACGAATTTATAACAGAGGTGTTTTTCTTGTCAGGGACAAAAAGGACGGGTTCTGGAAAGTGGGCGCAACGCATGAACATCATGCCCAACCAGGTGTTACAGTGGAAGGACGTGAAGAGTTGGAAGGAAAATTGCGCACACTCCTGCAGCGGCCCTTTGAAACCAGGGAGCAGAGTTGGGGGATCAGGCCCACCGTACCTGACAGGAGGCCACTGGTTGGGGTGCACCCAGAAAATAGCCGGGTTTGGATCCTGAACGGACTCGGTACCAAAGGCGTGAGTCTGGCACCGTGGATGGCATCCCACCTGGTGGACCATCTCCTGACTGGTACTGTTTTGCCTGAGGATGTAAATATTAGTCGGTTCTATTCGTTATATTTCAAGTCTCAGAAGACTGTATGAGAAGGACTTTCAGGATCTGGTTGGTCGTGTTGTTGAGTATGTCCGGTGGACTCGCCTGGGGTCAGCAGGCCAGAGAGGTATTTGGCAAAAACAGAATCCAATACAAGCAATTCAACTGGACGTATATCTCGTCCGAGAATTTCGATCTGTACTACTACGATGACCGCCGGAGACTGGCGACTGAGGCTATCCAGTATCTTGAATCCGAGTTTGACCGCATCACCGATCTGATAGGCTGGACCCCGTACCTCAAGACGAAGGTATTTCTTTATAACTCCATCACTGACCTGCAGCAAAGTAACATGGGGTTGAACCGGAATCCTTATACAATGGGGGGGCAAACGGATTTTATCAAACCTTATGTGGAGATAGCGCACCCGGGAACTACAGCCGGATTCAAGGAGGAACTGCTGTACAAGGTTGCTGATCTCATGGTGAATGAAATGATGTTTGGGGGCAGTCTCGCACAGATGTTTCAGAGCTCGGTACTGCTCAACCTGCCCGACTGGTTCATCAACGGTGCTTCTGCCTATGCAGCCAAAGGCTGGACCGAGGAGATGGACGACTACGTGCGGCAATTCGTCCGCTCAAAAAAGGTGGGTAAGGCACTGTCCACCTCAGGTAATGATGCAACCATGATCGGGCAGTCGATCTGGAACTACATAGTTGAGAAATATGGAAAGAGCAGCGTTTCCAACATACTGAATTACACACGGGTTATCCGCAACGAACAAAAGAGCGTATTGATTACGCTTAACATCAGTTTCAAGCAACTGATGAATGACTGGCGCAATTACTATCAGGGTATGGAGCAGCGGGTTAGCCAGGATTACCATTTTGCCGCTGACAGCAACCGGTTTACCCCCAGGCATCGCCCTTCCTTTCGGTATCCAACCATGAAGATCAGCCCGGACGGAAAGAAGATTGCCTATGCAGAAAATGACCGGGGCAAATACACAGTAAAAGTTAAATCACTGGAGAATGGTCGGGAAACCATCATCCTCAATGGCGGCAACTTCGTTATCCGGCAGGCGATCGACTACCGCATGCCCTTGATGAGCTGGGCTGATGCCAACACGCTCGGAGTGATTGCTGTGGAGAAAGGTCAGTACATCTTTTGGCTTTACGATCTTACCACCCGTACCAAACTGCCCAGGCCACTGGAGAAGTTTAACAACGTTCGCAGTTTCAATTTCTCAGGCAATGGCCGGTTGGCCGTCTTGAGCGCCGATCTGGAGGGGCAAAATGATCTGTACCTGGTCAGCAGCCGGCGGGATCGGATCAAACGCCTGACCAATGACCTTTTCGATGACCTCGACCCCTCCTTTATTCCCAATTCCAATTCTCTTGTATTCAGTTCCAACCGGTCAACGGATACGCTCAACGTGGTCCAGAGAGGGATGGAGAAGGTCTCAGCTAACGATTATAACCTGTTTGTCTTTGATCTTGACACCACCAGGAATACAGTTAAGCGAATTACCAATTCACTTGGAAGAGATTTTTATCCCTACGCACAGGACGCCAACACATTCTACTACCTGAGCGACCAGCGAGGTATCACCAACATCTTCCGGTTCGACCTTTCTACCGGAATTTATACCCAGGTTACCAATTATGCC
Organism: Cyclobacteriaceae bacterium; assembly: GCA_019694905.1. Lineage (GTDB taxonomy): Bacteria > Bacteroidota > Bacteroidia > Cytophagales > Cyclobacteriaceae > ELB16-189. The sequence goes on along the minus strand of JAIBBB010000031.1, from coordinate 9,574 downwards.
TCCGGCATCCGCGAATTTGATCTGGACTTCACCTCCCATCTGCTATCATTTGTAGCAACCAAACGAATGAGCGAGGACATCTTCGTCGTCCCCAATTTCGACTATACCAAACATGTATTCACTCCGCTTACCCGTCGGAAAGAACTGTTGCAGGCCCGCACGATTGGAGAAAAGAAGAAGAAGGAAATTATCAAAGGTGTAAGTCTGAAGCAGTTGATCAACACCCGCCTGCAGGAAAAGAAAGACACGACCGCTGTTGAGCAACCTGTCCCCAAACAACAGGAACCCAAAGAAAAACCGAGGACACTGAAAGACCTCGTCAATGCCAGAAGGGATAGCGTGCAGCAGCAATCCAATGTCATCAACACGGATAACTACACCTTTGATGACGCTCCGCCCAGGAAGGATAGTGTGGCAACGCCCGTGCAGGAAAAATCACAGGTCAATACATCCGACTACAAGTTTGAAGATGAGGCCACACAAACGCAACAGCCCAGCGAGTCTTTTCTGGTCCGCTATATGAAAGCGCGTGAAACCAGTCGATTGACAGGACCTTTCCCTTATCAACCCAAGTTCAGCTACGAGAACCTCTCTACCACCATGGTGATTGATCCTTTGCGGAGCTATAGCATGCGACTGGAGACCCAGATGAACGACATGCTGGAAAACTACCGCATTTCCGGTGGACTCCAGACCGCCTTCGATTGGAAAAGCGGAGACGCCTGGGGTGAGTTTCAATACCTTCCACATCGCGTAGACTATAGTGTGCGCTTTGAACGCAAGGTGATCTTCTGGAGTCAGCCAACAACAGGCAATCAGGAGAAATACTCATGGCAGAAGATTGAGTTTGGCGGGGCACTTCCGATTTCTGTGCGTACCCGCCTCTCGCTGAAGCCATTCCTTGGTTACACCCGCTTCGTAGACAGGGGGAATGAGAACAATCTGCCGGTTAGCGGAGGTCCGCAATTCATGCCCACGAAGGAACAAGTTTATGCCGGCGCAAAGATTGAGCTGGTGTATGACAACAGTCTCACTACAGGGCTGAATATCATTGAAGGAACACGCGCCAAGATGGTGATGAATCACTACGAGGCGATGGGCAGCAAGCAGCTCAGTTTCTCACAGGTATTCGCAGACGTACGACACTACCAGAAACTGTACAAGGAAATTGTCCTTGCCTTTCGCGGCTATGCAGGAACTTTCTTTGGCAATTCACCCAAGAAGTACCTTCTGGGCGGTATGGACAACTGGTTTGGCAATCAGACCAATCACGAAGGAATCGGAAATCCGCTTATCCGAAATGCAGGGTACAACCAGGATCTGCTCTTTGTTGAATTTGCAACCGGCCTGCGTGGATTTGATTACGGTAAACTCTATGGCAACAGTGTAATGTTGGGCAATGCTGAATTGCGCGTGCCGGTCGTCCGCGCACTGGCCGGGGGACCCATCGCATCCAATTTCTTCAGGAATATGCAATTGACTGCATTTTATGACATCGGCACAAGCTGGACTGGCACGCCCCCGTTTGGAACTACCAACAGCGTGCCGACCCGTATTGTGCCAGAAAACAATACAAACAATCCCTTTCAGGTTGAAGTAAAAGAGTATCTCAATCCGTGGTTGTATAGCTACGGCTGCGGGTTCCGAACAGTCATGTTTGGTTACTATCTCAAGTTCGACCTTGCATGGCCCGTTATCAACTATAAGGTGCAGGACCCCAGATTACAGGTTTCCCTGGGCTTCGATTTCTGATCTCCACTCATGGCCATGTTGTATTCAACTACCTGCCCGGACGGGCCATCATTTTCCAGAATCATCGCCGGGGCCTGGCGATGGCACCCCGGCACGAACGTGGATGCATTGACGCAAACAGCGCTTGATCTGGGTATCACAACATTTGACCATGCAGACATCTACGGTGATTATCAGAATGAAATTCACTTCGGGACCCTTTTGCGTAAAAAGTCTTCCTTGCGGCAGCAGATGCAGTTGATTTCAAAATGCGGTATCAAACTCATCTCATCGCGCAAGCCGGAGCACCAGATCAAACATTATGATACATCCAAAGCTCACATCCTCGCCTCTGTTGAGCAATCGCTGGACAATCTTTGCACTGACTATCTTGATCTGTTGCTGCTCCACAGACCTGATCCATTGATGGATCCTGACGAAATCGCTGAAGCATTTTTGCAGCTGAGGGATCAGGGAAAAGTACGCTATTTCGGTGTCTCCAATTTTACCCCGGCGCAATTCGAACTATTGGCAGGTACCTTGCCCATGCCGCTGGTTACTAATCAGATTGAGATTTCCGCCTTTCAACCCGCGCCGCTTCTCAATGGCAGTGTTGAGTATCTGCACGCAAGGCGGGTATCCCCCATGGCCTGGTCGCCACTTGGAGGAGGCAAATTTCTCAATGGAGAAAATGAGGTGGGCCGGCGTGTACTTGATGGGCTGAATAAATGGACGATTGAACGCGGCGCAACAACAACGCACTACCTGCTCGCCTGGTTACTCAGGCATCCTGCCAATCTGTTCCCTGTCATTGGAACAAGTCGAACGGAGAGGATTGCTGAAGCGGCCAGTGCTGTCAACCATGAGATGAGCCGCCAGGACTGGTTTCAGATACTTCAGTGGTCGCTCGGCAAAGAGGTCGCCTGACGTCAGTTGTCTTCTGTCGCCTTGATCTGTTCATCCAGCATTTGTTCTATGACTTCCCGTTGCTTGTCATTCAACTTGCCTTGCAAAGCCTCCACACGAGCCTGCTTCTTCAGAAATCTGAACATGGCGTTCTTCTTGATTTCATAGGCAATGAATACAGTAAATTGTTTGGTCTTTTCGTTGTAGTACTTCTGCTGACCAATTTTCCGGACATCGGCCAGATCGGTATCCATCACCTGACGGGACAAACTCTGGAACTTGTCTGCGACGTCTGCAGCACGTTCGTTTTGAGTCTGACCCAGATACTGATCAGCTACTTGTTTGACGGTACTGTTCAATTGACCTGCCAGCAGCGTCTTGGCTTCAATGTCCGCCTTGCTGACTGCGATATTATCTGCACTGCTCACCCCTTTACCGACCGCTCTCAAAAAGCGATTGTTCGATTCATAGGATGATCCTGAAAAGGGCTCTTTAACCCTGGACCCAAAAGGGTTACTTGCGCAGCCAGCAGCCAACAAGGCCACCAAACAAACCAAAATCGTGTGCTTCATAGTCAACTTTATAATAAATGTAGGAACTGTACCGTAAAAAGTATGCCAATTCTTACCGACAAATCAACTTGCAACAGCATTGCGCCTGAGTATCACCAACCATCGGAAGGCCCACCTCCAGCGAATGTGAAGGCTCCTCCACCCGGTTCCGGCCGTTATTGACTCCCATTCACTCCTGTTAAACCCCCGTAATACAGACAAAGGAGCATCGAATTGCACCATGGGGGATGAAGAAAACCACCGCGTCAACCAGCGGATGCTGTAATAGGCCAACGGGTGGCGGTGTAAATCATTGATGACGACTGCGAGGGCGATTTGTTCGTCCAGTTGCCTGAAGAACCGCTGAAGTTGCTGATTGTCAAAATGGTGAAAGAACAAGGTGCCCGTAAGAATGTCGGCCCTGATATTTCTGAATTCCTCCGAAAAGATGTCGAGCGTCAAAAAAGATATTTCCGGATATCCCTCGCTATCCTTGCGGGCCATTTCAACTATATGAGGGTTCGCATCGACGCCGATGAGTTGAATCTTGCGGCCACTCCTTCTGGCGAGGATAGCCATTCGGCGCAGCATGTCGCCACTCCCACAACCCGCATCCAAGATACGGAGCGGGCGATCGGGGAATTGCGAGAGGAGTTGCCTCACCACTCCCAGCGTAATGGCATTGCCACCTAACCACTGGTTGATAAAGTCCAGTTCGCGCAGCGTTCTCCGCACCACCTCTCCGCGGCACTGCAGATCATCCATGATCTCCAGTTCCTGTGAACGCTTCGGGAATCTCCACCTGATCATGCGTGGTGAACTTCAAGAAGGAGACTTTCAAGTGTAAGGCCGGGACCGAAAGCCATGGAAAGGATGCTGTCGCCTTCACCCAGTACATTTCCCTCCAGCAGCGCCTGAAGCACAAAGACTACTGTGGGTGATGACATATTTCCAAAGTTTCTGAGCACCTGCCGTGAAGCCCACAATTCAGGTTTATCCAAGGCAAGTTCGTCACTGATGACGTCGAGTATCCGACGGCCCCCCGGATGAATTGCAAAATGGCGGATGGATTGCAAATCGGGGATCAGTGCACCCGTGAACGAACGGATATTCCTCCTGATCACGTCAGGAACAGCAGGTGTGAGTTGCATTTCAAATCCAAAATTGGAGACCGTCCAGGACATCTCTGCTCTGCCATCCTCGGCTACTGCGCAATGAAAGTTCTTCAACTCCAGATTCACCTTACCTGTTGGCCTGGACTGCAACAAGAGTGCAGCGGCTCCGTCGCCGAACAGCGCATTGGAAAGCAGGTTCTCGTCGGTTGGTTCGCGCTGAAAATGGATGCTGCAGAGTTCTGTGCAGACCACCAATACCCTTGATTCCTGGTCTGCCCGACAGATAGCATCTGCCAGCTTCAGTCCGTTGAATGCAGCATAACACCCCATAAATCCAACACAGGTGCGCTGAACATCACCCCGCAATCCCAGCGATCTGACCAGATCAAGATCAAGGCCAGGCGCGTACATGCCGGTGCAACTCACTACAATCAGATGCGTAATGTCCTTCGGTTGCACAACTGAAGAAACAAGGCACTGGTGTATGGCCTTTTCAGCCAGTCCTGGAGCGTGCTGTTGATACAACTGTATCCGGCGCCGTGTGTCCGGAAAGGCCCCAACGGTGTCGATGTCCCCATAGAATTCAAAGTCCGATGTCTTGCCGTAGTCACCCAGTACCGAATAACGTGTTTCAATGCCACTCGCTCTGAACAACGCCTTCAGGTCGGCAGCGCGCCGGACATCCAGTGTCATGGCACGGATCATGAAGTCTGCTACTGCCGACTGTTGCAAGCGGTGTGGAGGATTCGCCACACCTATTGATGTAATGTAAGTCATGAAAACTGGAGATACCTAAAAACGTTTAACTTGTTGGAAATGTTCATGACGATGAAGATTGCGTCCACACTGCTTCACCTGAGATTTGCTTTTTCCTTCTTCTTGCTGCCCATTTTCCTCTTTGCACTTTCCATATCACCAAACTTCACCGAAAAGGGTATTGTATGGACATTCCTAATTCTTCATCTCCTCGTTTACCCCGCCAGCAACGGCTACAACAGCTATTTCGACAAAGATGAACAGAGTATCGGTGGGCTCAAAAATCCACCGCCAGTCAACAAGTCCCTGTATTTTGTCTCCCTGCTGCTGGATGCCCTGGCACTTTGGTTCGCCTTCTCATTGAGCACAACTTTTGGTTTCATGGTGCTCCTATATGGGTCCGTTTCCAAGGCTTACAGCCATCCGGCTATCAGGCTCAAAAAGCTTCCATACACCGGATGGGTGGTGACAGGCCTTTTCCAGGGCTGCTTCACTGTCATGATGTGCTATGGTGCGATCAATGGATATGACTGGTCGCAGTTGCTCACCCTCAAAATCTGCTGGGCGGGAATTGCTGCCAGTCTGATGCTGTGGGCCAATTATCCACTGACACAAGTATACCAGCATGAGGAAGATCAAAAGCGTGGTGACTACACAATGAGCTTGAAACTTGGATTGAACGGGACATTCATTTTTTCCGGACTATTCTTCGCTCTGGCCGCGTTTGGCTTCTGCGCGTTCTTTCTCCATTTTTATCAGTCCAGACATGCCTGGGCCTTTCTCGTGGCCATGTCACCCGCGGTTGCGTTCTTCACCTGGTGGACCATTCGCGTGAAGGGCGACGCAAGGCAGGCTAACTACAACAATGCAATGTGGATGAATCTGATTGCGGCAATTTGCCTCAACACTTTTTTTGTCTGGCTGTTCCTTGATGTCAGCCAATTAATGCAGTGGCTCAACCCCTGATCAGATATCACCGTAACGGCGAAGCAACGCGTGGATCGCCCTGATCCCGTCCCGTTCAGCAAGCACAGGACCTTCATATTCGATTCCCAGATAACCCCGGTACCCTGCGGCATGCACGATCGGCAGCATCCTGCTATAGTCTGTTTCAATGCACTCGCCGTCAGATCCAAATTCCATACCCTTGGCACTCACGCCCTTTGCAAAGGGCAGGAGTTCAGCTACACCTTGGTAGCGGTCATACCACTCCAGACAGGGCGAGTGCCACATATCACCCTGCTCACGGCGCGTACAAAAATTCCCGAAATCCGGAAGCGTTCCGACATTAGTCATTGCCACTGATTGCATCAAGGATACCAGCCATTTGGCATCCGACGTGTGTCCGCCATGATTCTCCACAATGATGTTGATACCCGCCGGGTTCGCAAACTCAGCAAGTTTGCGAAGGCTTTCTGCAGCCGCAGCCATCAGGCCCTCCTTTGTTCCGTCCCCGAAACAGTTGACCCGGATGGAGTGGCAGCCGAGATAGTGAGCAGCGTCAATCCATTTATAGTGGCTTTCCACCGCCTCCATCCGCGTGGATCTTTGGGAAGATGCCAATTCGCCCTCATGATCACACATAATCAGCAGGCTACGGACACCGTGATCTTCACACCTGTGCTTCAATTGTGCCAGGTAACCACTTGTCGTGCTGGTGAAGAACTGATTGACATATTCAACCGCATCCAATCCAAATTCTGAACGTGCGACCACCGGAAAATCAAGATGGTTTAACGAACCGCCCTGCAGCGCATTGTGAAGCGACCATTCCGCAAGAGAAACATCGAAAAACATACGACAGACTTTATCGTTGAAATTAACTGTTTGGATCAGGTCTCAAAGCACCAATCTCCTTGTTGGGAAATCAAGAATGACAGACGGATCCAAATGGCTTTCCATGGGTCTGTCTGATAAGCAGCGAGGCAACTGAAGGAAAGTACCGACACAGATTAACAGCCTGATTGGATGTCCAAACTCCTCCAAATAGACGCTGTATTTGTCGCCCCATCCAGAGATGGGTGGAGAATTGTTGATGCCACCACTGTCTGTATTGCTCTTCCAGGTGCGCCCGGTCCATTCCCAGTTTGATATATCTGATAACCAGATCAGCAGCAGTCTTGCCAGAACGAATAGCCATTGCCATGCCGTTGCCGCACAAGGGTGTGATCATGCCGGCCGCATCACCAACCATTAGAATATGATTGTAAACGGGTTCCTTCACTTCAAATGTAATTTCGCTGATCACCTCAGGCTTGTCAAACTGCCATTGCGATTCGGTGAACAATTCTCTGAGAAACGGATTATTCCACAAGACCTTTCGCTCCAGTTCTTTGACAGAACCATGTCGTCGCAACTGATTTCGATGTACGAGGTAACAAATATTGCTTACTCCACCCTCGACCTGGCTAACACCACAGTATCCGCCGGAAAAATTATGCAGTGCAATTGTATCGCGCGGCTGTTTCGTCATCGCGTGGTACTTTACGCCGGCATAGGGTGATCTCTTTGTCATAAAGGCACGGCCTTGTTGCACATCAATCCGGCTTCGCTTTCCTTGTGCCCCGATAACCACATCTGTTTCAAACGTCTCGTCAGCGCTTCTTATCAGGAACTTCTCCCGAGCGCGTTCAATGGCCATAATCTCGATGCCACAGCGAACGTCAACGCCGGCCGCCAGTGCCTTTTGGTAAAGGAAAAAATCAAAACTCTTTCGGCTGACGCCGAATCCGCCGAGCGAAAGGGGCATCTCCGCCATTCTTCCACCCACACTTGTAAGCCATAGACGGTCAATGTGCGGAGGGTCCAGATGGGATGGGAAAAGTTCAGCTTCCTTCAGGAACGGAAGCACTTCATTGGAAACGTATTCACCACATACCCGGTGAAACGGATACTCCCTTTTTTCAAAGAGTATACACTGGATACCGTTTCTCGCAAGCACGACAGAAGCGACCAGTCCTGCCAGGCCTCCACCAACAATACCGACCTTCTCCATACGGTAAACTTGCTTAAATGGGGCTGCGCAGCAAGAATCGCTTCTTGAGGATTTGATCCTTGCGCTTCACGTACATCACAACTCGTTTGCCGGGGCGATAGTTGAACAGCGAGTTAATGAGGTTAAGTGTCAGATCGGGTGAAGCAAAGCTGTTGACTTCCACGACTTCGTCGCCGATGCGCACATCCGCTTCTTCGGCAGGTGAACCCTTGCGAACTTCTGTCACTTCAAATTCCTTCAACGTTGAACCCTTGGCTTTAACTTCGATACCACTCATGTTATAGAAGAAGTGATTTTTAAAATCTCCATTCTTCCGGAGGTAGATGCGCTCGTGGGGAAAATCATATATCACGGTAAATCTTCTGAGAATCTCACCACCCAAAGATCCGTTTCTGAACACATTGGTCGCTTTAAGAGTGTCCGTGTAACTGTTCAAATCAGGATAGTTGACAGTGGGCGCCATAACCCTGAATCCGTCTATGTCCAGTTGTGGAATCCGCGCAATGCGGCCTGTAATTACACCACCAAGGCCCCGGCCGATCACACTGGCAAGACTGGGGCTCGGTACCCGGATCCTCTTGTCTGATTCAGGATCCAACACAAGTCCGTGGCTGGCGCCACTGTCCACGAGTAGTTTCAAAGGAATTTTCACAGAATCGCTGACATAGGCTTCGGCATTGATGTAGGGCTTGGTGTCCTCCACCTTCATTGGCATTGATTTGAATGAACGGCGGGGGTGAAATGCTTCCGGAGTCATCAGCGTGATAACCTTTCTGTCGTATTCGATCTTGACAATGAATCGGCTGAATAACTCATACCCGAGAATGCCATGTACGTCAGCTCCCAGATAGTTCTTGAGCTCCAGATAGTCTTCTTCCAACACCAGCATGGCATGGCCCAGGCCTGTCACACCGGGAAGATGGATGGCGACATTGTTGGTGACAAAGGCATCAACCAGTTTTTCACCGCCAGGGCCCGCAATCGTGTATTTGCGACTATACCTGAGATTGAGAATATCACTGAAGACGCGGTCAGTGAGAATCGTGGTGCGCACGCCGGTGTCCAGGATAAACTTCAGGGGAAGCCGGCCGTTGAGAATAACCGGCACAACCACCAGGTTATTATGAAGCTCAAAAGGGATATAGACTTTTTGCTTACCCCCATCCATCGCAAATCCAAGAACCTGGGCCTTGCCATGCTGAAAGCACATCAGCGCAAGCAATACAAAAACGAGGGGGCGCGGCATTGAAGTAAGTTATGCCATTTTTTCTATCTAATACGCATACCAGGTAAATTCCGTTCCGCGTCAGGCTTTTCTGTAAGCCTTGAGGAACTGAAGAAATGCTTCCGGAGACGATACAACGGTGAGGTGCTCTCTGTTTGTATGTGATACGAATCCCTGCTCAACCATCACATCGATCTGCTTCAACAAATGATCAAAAAAACATTTGATATTGAGAAGAACAAGCGGCTGATAAATCAACCCCAGTTTCTTCCAGGTAAGTATCTAAGCAAGTTCG
>JAIBBB010000242.1 GCA_019694905.1 Cyclobacteriaceae bacterium | reverse complement strand
TACCGCGGGCTGGATGACGAAAAGGTGTACTACAACAATGACTACCGTGGCTTTGTGATGAACCACCGCAGCACGCTGAATTCACTGGCTGAAGCTTTCTACGAAAAGGGTGACAAAGAGAAGGCGCATCAGGTGGTGATGTTCAGTCTCGAGCGCATGCCAGACAAGGCTGTGCCTTATGACTTCACTGCCATCGGCATGCAGGATTCACGTGGTATGGTTGAGCTGCTCTTCCTCACCGGCGAAAAAGACAAGGCCGTGGAGATGGCCCGCACGGTGGGTGATCGGGCGATTCAAATGGTGAACTACCTGCGCGACAAAGGGCAGATGGGCACCATCGATTTCCAGCGCAACCTGTATATTCTGGAGAGCCTCCAGTACACGCTGTTCACCTACGGCGAAGAGGAGCTGGCCAAAAAATACGATGCCTTTGTAGAACCGTATCGCCAGGCCGACCGCAGAGATTACTGATGCCATGGCCAATCTGAAGGATCTGTTTGAACGATCAAGCACGTCGGGGCTCACCCGGTGGTGGTTCAACCGGATCCTTCAGTGGATGATACCCTTCAACAGACCACACGGTATCGTGGTGGTGGAGACGGGTGAATGGCACATCCGCACACGCCTTCCCTACCGACGCAACAACTTCAATCACATCAAGGGCCTGCATGCCTGTGGACTTGCCACGCTGTCCGAGTTTACCACTGGCTTGCTGCTCATCACCAAACTCGACCCCGGCAGATACAGGCTCATACTCCAACGGCTTGAAATGGACTATTTGTACCAGGGCAGAATGGATGCTTACGCCACGTTTTCCATGACGCCCGCGTATTTCGAACAGGAAGTACTGCAGGCACTCACACAAAACGAAAAAATTACGCTCACCTGTACAGTGACGATTGAAGATGAACAAAAGCACCACCTGACAACAGGAAAAGTCATCTGGCAAATCAAGGACTGGTCGAAAGTCAAAACCAAGTGATATTGTTATCTTTGCGCCCTGTCTAAGAGGGCCGGCATGAAGATTAAGGATCACGATTTCAAACCATTTATTACAGCAGAACAGATTCGGCAGGCGGTGCAAACCGTTGCAGGACGCATCAATGCAGACTACAAAAAGAAAGAGCCGCTGTTCATTCCAGTGCTTAACGGCTCATTCATTTTTGCCGGCGATCTGTTGCGGCAGATCAATGGGTCGTGCCAGGTGTCGTTTGTCAAAGCCTCTTCATACAATGGCATGGCCAGCAGCGGTCAGTTGAAGACACTCATCGGTATTGAAGAGAGTCTTTTTAACCGCGACATCATCATCGTTGAAGACATCGTGGACACCGGTCTTACATTGCAGCGGATGCTTGATGAGCTCGGCAGCCTCGGCGCCCGTTCGGTAGAGGTTGCCACCCTGCTCCGCAAAAGAACTGCCCGTGAGAAAGGTATCCAGGTAAAATACGTGGGCCTCGAACTCGAGGATGAGTTTGTGGTGGGCTACGGTCTGGACTATGAAGGCCTTGGACGCAACCTGACTGACCTTTACAAGGCCCACCCCAGGGCCTGAGCCACCAGTGGTGAAATCCCGCCTTCATCTGTATATTGCCAGGCTTTTCCTAACCTGTCCCGCATGATCAACCTTGTCTTATTTGGCCCTCCCGGTGCCGGCAAAGGCACGCAAAGTGAAAAACTGATTGCCCGCTACGGTTTTGTACACATCTCTACCGGTGATCTTTTTCGATGGCACACCAAAAACGACACACCGCTTGGCAAGCGCGTGAAAGAAATCATGAACAGCGGAGCACTGGTGCCTGACGAGATCACCATTGCCATGCTGAAAGAAGAACTGGACAAGAACCCACAGGCCAAAGGTTTTTTATTCGACGGATTTCCCCGCACTGTACCTCAGGCTGAAGCGCTGGATCAGTTCATGAAATCCAATGGTTCTGCCATCCACTTTGTGGTTGCTTTGAATGTGACAGAAGAAGAAGTACGCACGCGCATCGCCAGGCGCCGCACCGTGGAAAACCGGGCCGACGATGAAGAGGAGAAACTCAACAAGCGGATTACCGAGTATTTCAGCAAGACCATTCACGTGCTTCCCTACTACGAGCAGAAGGGACGGCTGAACACCGTCAACGGCATTGGAAGCATCGATGGGATCTTTGACAACATTACCCGCATCATCGACGGGAAGGCAACCCCAGTGTCGTGAGTGAGAACTTCATCGACTACGTAAAATTCCATTCCCGCTCCGGCAACGGTGGCGCAGGTTGTCTTCATTTTCACCGGGAAAAATTCAAGCCGCAGGGCGGTCCCGACGGCGGCGATGGTGGCCGCGGTGGGCACATCATCCTCAAGGGCAACGCGCAATTGTGGACGTTGCTCCATCTCAAATACCGCAAGCACGTGGTGGCCGAGAATGGCCACGGAGGCGAAGGTCAGAATCGCACGGGTGCCTATGGCAAAGACGAAGTTCTTGAGGTACCCCTCGGCACAGTTGCCCGCAATGCAGAGACCGGTGATGTCATCTGCGAAATCAACCAGGACGGCGAAGAAGTCATCCTCGCCAAGGGCGGCCGCGGCGGCAAGGGCAATGCGTTCTTTGTAACCTCAACCAACCAGGCCCCCGAACACGCACAACCGGGTGAACCCGGCATCGAGCAATGGGTGGTACTTGAGCTCAAACTGCTCGCAGACGTAGGGCTCGTGGGATTCCCGAACGCCGGAAAATCCACACTCCTTTCTGTGGTGTCTGCCGCGAAGCCCAAGATTGCAGATTACGCCTTCACTACGCTTACTCCCAACCTGGGCGTCGTGGCCTACCGCGACAACCAATCTTTTGTGATGGCCGATATCCCCGGCATCATCGAAGGCGCTGCAGAAGGCAAAGGACTGGGCCTGCGCTTCCTGCGTCACATTGAACGCAATTCTCTCCTGCTTTTTCTGGTGCCCGCTGACGCCGGACACGTCGGCAAAGAATATGAAATCCTCCTTAACGAATTGCGCAAATACAATCCCGAACTACTGGACAAGAAGCGCCTCCTCGCAATCTCCAAATCGGACATGCTGGACGAAGAACTTAAGCGCGGACTGAAAAGCGAATTGCCACCAGATGTCCCCACCGTGTTCATCTCCGCTGCCGCGCAAACCGGCATCACCGAACTCAAGGACCTCATCTGGAAACACCTCCACTAACCGCCGGCGGTCAATCATTATTCTTTTTGGTATTTATTTTATAATTTGTCCATAGTGACATCTCCTTTTTGTTGAACCATCAAATTTGAAGGACATGAACATCTTTGTGGCACAATTGAATTTCAAGACCAAACGGGAAGACCTGGAAGCGGCCTTTGCCCGATTCGGCGAAGTCACCTCAGCGAAAATTGTAAGAGACCGCGACACAGGCAGATCGAAAGGCTACGGCTTCGTGGAAATGCCCAACGAGGCAGAAGGCAATCAGGCCATCACAGCCCTCAACGACACAGAACTCGACGGCAGGAAAATCATCGTGAAGCTCGCCAACCCAAAACCAGAGGGATCTCCCCCAACGGGAAGTTGACGTGCTACCACCCATCACACCGGCAAGCGGGTTATGCCCGCTTGTTTTATTTTTGAAGCATGGAATCATCTGACATTAACCAGACCGTACAGAAAACCAAACTTATCGGTCTCGTGGCCGGACCGCTCGTATTCACTGTCCTGCTTTTCTCGCTCGGCAGCTGGGTGCCGGAAAAGATAGTTCCAGTCGTCGCCACGGGCACATGGATGGTCATCTGGTGGGTGACTGAAGCCATGCCCCTTGCCGTAACAGCCCTGCTGCCCATGATTCTCTTCCCGCTGCTGTCGGTGGCCACGCCCAAAGAAGCCAGCGCTCCTTATGGTGACTCTGTGGTCTTTCTCTTCATGGGCGGGTTCATGCTTGCCTTGGGCATCGAAAAGTACCACCTCCACCAGCGCATTGCGCTCAACCTGATCCGCCTGACAGGTACCAGCGGCAACGGCATTATCCTCGGATTCATGTTGTCTACAGCACTCATCAGCATGTGGATCAGCAACACAGCCACTGCCATCATGATGCTTCCCATTGCCAACTCCGTCACACTGCTGCTCGCACGCGAACTCGGCCGCGAGGACGACCCGCGGTTCCATAAATTCGCCACCGGCCTGATGCTGGCAATCGCCTACGCGGCCAGCATCGGTGGTATGGCCACCATTATCGGTACACCACCCAACGTGGTCATGGTGGGCTTCATGAAACGATTCTACAACCTCGATGTCAGCTTTACAGGCTGGATGATGGTTGGCATCCCCGTGATGATCCTCACACTGGCCTCCTGCTATCTTATCATCACACGCATCCTGTTCCGCAACAACCTGCCAGCCATCGAAGGATCCGACGCAATCATCCGCAACAAGCTCAAGGAGATCGGCGTCATGTCACGCGAGGAAAAGATGGTCCTGGTTGTATTTGCCTTCACCTGCTTCTTCTGGATCTTTCGCCAGTACATCAACAGCGCATGGTTCGGCCGCAATGTGCTCGATGACACTACCATCGCGATGGCAGGCGGGCTCGCCATGTTCCTGATGCCACTCGATCTGCGCAAAACAAAATTCCTCCTCATCTGGGAAGACATGCGCAACCTCCCCTGGGGCATTCTTCTTCTTTTCGGCGGTGGACTGTGCCTCGCGGAGGGCATGGAAAAATCCGGCCTGGTGCAGATGATGGGCGACACGATCTCTGCTCAGGGATCCATTCCTTTGCTCACACTGATTTTCCTGCTCACATTCCTCTCCATGGCATTTACGGAGTTGATGAGCAACGTGGCGCTGGTCACCATCTTTGTGCCCGTTGTCTTTGGCATCGCCGACGGATTCCACATCAACCCCATCTGGCTCGCCATGCCCGTTACATTTGCGGCAAGCTGCGCATTCATGATGCCAATCTCCACGCCCCCGAATGCAGTGCTCTTCGCCAGCGGATATATTCGCATCAAAGACATGATCCGCACCGGGCTCCTGCTCAACATCGCCAGCCTGGCAATCATCACATTGCTGTCCATGACCCTCATGCGCTGGGTCTTCGCCTGAGGCCATGAGTCTGTTATCCTGCCACCAGCTGGATGTCGGTTACCGGCATAGCCGCACTGAAAAGAGGCTGTTCAACGCGCTGTCTCTCCAATTGCGACCGGCTGCACTTACCTGCTTTATGGGCCCCAATGGCGCCGGCAAGTCTACGCTTATGCGCACGCTGGCAGGTCTCCACCCACCCCTGGCAGGCCATGTGCAATATCAGGGGCGACAACTGGAGGGGTCCACTGCACCGGAAGCCATTGCGCTGGTGCTCACCGAACGGGTGACCACCACACACATGACAGCGCGAGAATTCGTCGGCTTTGGTCGTTATCCTTACCTGAAATGGCACCTGCGGCTTAGCACAGAAGATCACGAACTCATCGAGCAATCACTCGCCCGCGTGCAGGTGCAAGACCTCGCCAACCGGTCCATCGCTGAACTCAGCGACGGGCAAATGCAAATGGTGATGATCGCCCGCGCACTCGCACAACACACACCCATCCTGCTGCTCGACGAACCCACCGCCCACCTTGATCTCAACAACCGGGTGGAAATCATGAATCTGCTTCGCCGCCTGGCGCACGAAGAAAATAAATCCATTCTGGTTGCCACACACGAACTGGACCTGGCGCTGCAGACCGCCGACGAAATCTGGCTCGCCTCCGATCAGCACATGCTGGTGGGCATCCCGGAAGACCTTGTCCTGGACGGCGCCTTCGACAGGGTTTTTCAGCTGAAGGGGTTTGACCTGCGTACTGGAAAAATCATGCACCACGATTGGCGCGCCAAGCCTGTTCATGTACAGGGCGAAGGCTTTGCACTGCTCTGGACGCGCAACGCCTTCGAGCGGGAAGGCTTCACACTCAGCGCTGAAGCGCCGACAGCAGTGCGCGTTGCGCAACAGGGTGCGTCATTACAGTGGCACTGTGGCGGCCATCAATTCCCTACCATCCGCGAGCTTGTCATACACCTCACGCAATCCAAATGAACCTGGTCGCTCAACCAGCGCCCAGTCCTTATCTTCACTACCAGAACCCAAGCCCATGAAAAAAATTGCATTGCTGATTTTGGTCCTTCCGGTACTTACAGCCAGCGGCCAGAAGAAATCCCCTCCGGCAGTCTACTATCCGGATGCCAACTGGCAACACGCCACGGCCGCTGCCACCGGCTTCGATGAAACCCTACTCCGGGAGGCAGTGGATTTTGCCATCTCCATCGAAAGCAAATCGCCACGAAACCTCGAGGTGGCCCACTTCCAGACCTTTGGCAAAGAACCCTACGGCGACCCGATGGGACCTTTTCAGGAACGCGGCAACCCCACCGGACTCATCATCCGGAATGGCTTTGTAGTCGCAAAGTGGGGCGACCTTGACCGGGCCGACATGACGTTCAGTGTGACCAAGAGCTTTCTTTCT
>JAIBBB010000241.1 GCA_019694905.1 Cyclobacteriaceae bacterium | reverse complement strand
GATATCTGCACCCAGCGCCGCACGACTCTTCGAATTTAACGTCCGGCCGCGAAACAACACCACCGGGTCTGGCTTCAACTGCTGTGGCAATTTGATGCGGATGATGTCGTCACTGCCAATGGAGTTGGCCGCAGTACTCATGTAGGCGTAGTCGCCGGAAGCAGGCAGGTTGTAGTATGCATCAAACTGGAAGGTGTTGATGTCGGGACCCATGTTCACAGGCGCACTCCATTTCTTCCAGGTGTCATCCAGTCGCTTGGAATAAAAGACATCCTGATTGCCAAAACCAGGCAGGCCATCGGTCGAAAAATACAGGGTCTTTCCGTCGGCCGCCAGGAACGGCCCCAGTTCGTTGCCAGGTGTATTGACATCGGGCCCGAGGTTGATCGGATCTGACCATTGCCCATCAGAGCCTTGAAGTGAAACGTATAAGTCTTTTTCGTCGATCTTTTCATTGTAGTAAAGATTGGATTTCAGTTTGACGGTAAAGAGTATGGCTTTGCCGTCAGCCGAAAGTGTACTCTCCATGTTTGCAGATTCATTGTCGAAATGCACGTTGAGATATTCTTCGTCGGACCAACCTGAGGCAATCCGCCGCCGCAGCACAAAGCCGTCGTTTTTGTTGAACATCAGGGTATTGTTGTCTGAACTGACTGCGGCGAGGTTGTTGGCGTTCTCGTTGTTGATGGGGCGGCCGATGTTCTGACTCTTGCCCCAGGTGCCGTCGGGTTGCAGTTCGGTGTACCAGACATCCTCACCGTCTTTTTCGCCGCCGATGTTGGTCGCGCAGTCTTCGCGACCAAAATAGATCATCCGGCCGTCGGCAGTGATCTTCGGTGCCAGGTCTTCACAGGTAGAGTTGACTTTTGGCCCCAGGTTCTCTTTCACGAGCCCCGTGCTAGTGGTTGGAAGGTTGATTTTTACGTCCTGACGAAATTCAAAGTCGTCGACCTCCAGCACCATATTGGTGTAGTTGATGATACCGATGCCGTTTCCAAACAGCATCAGCGCATCATGTTCGATTACCTTGTCGCCGTTCAGGTAGGCAGAGAGTTTGCCCCCATGATACTCTACCCGCAGTGTGTTGGGTTGCCCCATGGGCTTGATCTTGTCGGTGTCAACCCACTCATTGAGTCCTTCAGTCTTGTCATTGGCGATCACCTGATAGTACCCATTGGTGGTGATCACGAAGGTGTGATAGTGGTCACCGCGGAGCCCCCACAACAATCCAAAGCCATTATTGTCGGAGCCACTTTGTTGCGTAAAGGTGGCCTGCAATACAAAATCCTTCTTCTTGTCGAAGTAAGGTGAAAGCGTGAAGTACCTGCCCTTCGACTCTTCGTAAGTGTTCAGAATGAACTTTCCGCCTTCAATTTTCGCATCATAGTTGGCACCCTGGGAGATGGACCAGCCGTACTTGTTGGTATCGAAATGATCTTCAACCACTTTGGTCGTTTGTGCCAGTGACAGCACGGTGCTCCACAACAGTGCTGCGGACAAGGAGAGGGGAAAGTAACGGGGTGTTTTCATAAGGTATTAAAGTGAACCGGTGCGACCGCCGTCGACCGGGATGTTGATGCCATTGATGTATGCCGCTGCCGGTGTGGCCAGAAAGGCAATTGCTGCGGCCACTTCTTCCGCTGCCCCGATACGCCCGGCTGGAATTTCACGGATCATGAGGGCAGTTTCTTCTTCCACGGTCCGGCCTGCCCTTGCAGCGCCTGCGGCAAGGACTGCTTCAAGCCGACCGGTCATAGTCGATCCAGGCAACACATTGTTAACAGTGATGCCAAAGGGCCCAAGTTCCACCGACAGGGTCTTGGCCCAGTTGGCAACGGCACCTCGGATGGTGTTCGAGACGCCCAGCCCGCGAATTGGAATTTTGACCGAGGTCGAGATTACATTGACAATGCGACCATAGCCAGCTTTCTTCATCGCGGGCACTACCGCCTGCACGAGTATATGGTTGCAAAGCAAGTGACTTGAGAAAGCCTGAACAAAGGCCGCTGTGTTTGAATCGAGCGCCGGTCCCGCAGGAGGCCCACCGGTATTGTTGACAAGGACGTGAAAATCATTTTGGGCACTGGCTGCCATGACAACCGTGCGAACCTGTTCGGCATCCGCAAAGTCTGCCACCAGGTATCCATGGCGCTGACCATTGGGCGTTGGCAGCTGGGTGACTAACGCGCGCAACTTCTCTTCCGACCTCGCCAGCAGTGTGACCGTGGCCCCCAACAGCGCTAACTCAAATGCGGCGGCGCGCCCGATTCCCTGTGTAGAGCCACAGACCAGGGCATTTCGATGTTGCAGGCTCAGGTTCATAGGGCAAAAGTGTTGCGTTTGGGTCAGCCCGGCAATACCGTGAAAGACGGATATTGTCAATCCTTCGGACGGGTATTCCGGGTCCTTAAGGTAATAGAAAAGTTGGTAGATTTGTGTGATTAACCGCATTGACAATGGCCATCCGCAGACCCTTTAACCTGAAGCAATGGATCGCTGACAACCGCGCACTCCTGAAGCCTCCGGTGGGTAACAAGAACCTGTATGCCGATGCGGGCGATTATATCGTGATGATCGTTGGTGGTCCCAACGCGCGGATGGATTTTCACTTCAATGAGACAGAGGAACTCTTCTATCAATTGGAAGGTGATATTAATGTGCGCATTCAGGAGGATGGAAAAGCCGTGGACATCCCCATCCGGGAAGGAGAAATGTTCCTGTTGCCTGCGCGTGTGCCACATCGGCCTGAGCGCGGTGCCGGCACGGTGGGGCTGGTCATCGAATGTAAACGCCCCGAAGCGGAGATACTGGATGGGTTGATGTGGTTCTGCGAAAAATGCAACCATCCGTTGCATGAATACCGATTCCATCTGGACAATATTGAAAAGGATTTTCTTCCCCGTTTCCGGGAGTTCTACGGCTCTGAAAAATTGCGCACCTGTTCGCAGTGCGGAACCGTGATGCCGACAGATCCCCGATTTGTCTGACAGCACATTACTCATGAGCAATTCATTCGGCCAAATCTTCCGCATTACCACGTTTGGCGAGTCCCACGGGCCCGCCATAGGTGCAATTCTCGATGGCTGTCCTGCCGGCATTGTCGTTGATGAAGATTTTCTCCAGCAGGAAATGGATCGCCGCAGACCAGGTCAATCGCGTATCACCACCCAGCGACAGGAGGGCGACCGCGTGCGCATCTTATCCGGCGTGTTTGAAGGCAAGACCACGGGCACGCCAATTGCGCTGGTGATTGAGAACGAGGACCAGCGAAGCAAGGATTACGGGCATATTGCGCAGTCCTTTCGACCGAGTCATGCAGACTACACGTATGAAACAAAGTACGGCGTGCGCGACTACCGGGGTGGAGGGCGAAGTTCGGCCCGCGAGACAGCGGCGCGCGTGGCAGCCGGTGCCATCGCCAAGCTATTTCTGAAACAGCAGGGCATCAGCATCCAGGCATTTGTGTCGCGCGTGGGCACCATCCAGGCACCGCCTTACACTGAGCTTGATTTGTCGAAGACAGAAGACAACATCGTCCGCTGCCCGCATGAAGAGACGGCCAGCCGGATGATTGCCCTTATCGATGAAGTGCGCCTGTCACGAGACACCATTGGCGGCATTGTCACGGGTGTCATCAAAGGGGCTCCCGCCGGGCTCGGTGAACCTGTATTTGGCAAACTGCACGCGCTTCTTGGCAGTGCCATGCTCAGCATCAACGCGGTGAAGGGATTTGAGTACGGCAGCGGGTTTGATGGTGTGAGTAAGCGCGGATCGGAGCACAATGATGAGTTCTATACCGAGGGCGAGCGTGTCCGTACCCGCACCAATCATTCCGGCGGTGTGCAGGGCGGTATCTCCAATGGTGAAGACATCTATTTCAACGTGGCTTTCAAACCAGTGGCCACCATCATGCAGGATCAGCAGAGTGTGAACAAGGATGGCAATGCGGTGACGGTCTCCGGCAAGGGCCGGCATGATCCCTGCGTGGTGCCCCGGGCGGTGCCAATTGTGGAGGCCATGGCAGCGCTGGTGATCGCAGATTGTACACTGCTGGCACGCAGTGCGCGGGCCTGATTATTCAGCTACTTCGCTGGCGACCATTTGTTTTTCGTATAGTTCGCGGTAGACACCTGGTTTTTCAAGAAGCGATTCATGTGTTCCTTCTTCCACGATGGCCCCGTCATCCAGCACGATGATCTTGTTCGCCAGTTTGGCCGAAGAGACGCGATGGGATATGATGATTGTCGTGCGGTCCACCATCACCTTCTTCATGCTGTTGAGAATGTTGTTTTCTGTATTGGTGTCAACCGCTGAGAGCGCATCATCGAGGATCAGAATGCGGGGATGGCGGGCGATGGCACGGGCAATGGAAACACGTTGCTTTTGACCCCCCGAGAGCGTAATACCACGCTCGCCTACGCGGGTCTGGAACCCCAGTGGAAACTGCACAATATTGTCATACAGGTCTGCGTCGCGGGCCGCCTGCGTGACCACCGATTCATCCGGATGGTCGAGCCCGAATCCAATGTTGTTGAAGATCGTGTCCGAAAAGAGAAATACATCCTGCGGAACAAAGCCGATCTGATTGCGAAGGTGGATCGGCTCGTAGTCGCGGATGGGAATACCATCTATTCGCACTTCTCCTTCGGTTACATCGTAAAGCCTGGCCACGAGATTAGAAATGGTACTTTTTCCGGATCCTGTGGTGCCAATGATAGCAAGGCTCTGACCGGGTTCAATGGCAAAAGAGATCTGCCGGAGTGCCCGGATGCCGGTATCAGGGTACGTGAAAGAAACGTTGTCAAATTCGATGCGGCCTTCAACGCTGCGCACCAGCTTTTTTTCCGATACGATATCCGTCTGCGTTTTCAGAAATTCATTGATTCGCTTTTGCGATGCTGCTGCCCGCTGAACCAGGCTGCTGGTATAGCCGAGGGAAGCCACAGGCCAGGTGAGCAGGTTCACATAGATGATGAATTCGGCAATATTTCCGAATGTGAGCGTACCCTCAATGACCTGAACACTTCCTGCATACACGGTCAGCACGGTGCTGATGCCCACCAGGCCGATGATCAGCGGAAAGAACAACGATTGTACACGGGTGAGTTTGAGGGACTGCCGCTTGTACTCCTGGCTCTCAGTGCGAAAGCGACCAAGCGATTCTGATTCGCGGGTGAATGACTTGATGACGCGAATGCCCGAAAAGGCTTCCTGTACAAATGTGCTGAGGTTAGACTGACTCTTCTGGATCTCTTCCGACCGGTGTTCGATGAGGTTGTTGACGTAGTAAATTGAAATCGACAGGAGGGGGAGTGGGATGAGTGCATACCAGGTCAGTGTAGCATTGATGTGAAACATCACGGGGATCAACATCAGGAACAACGTAATGAGTTGGAGGCCATACATAATGGCTGGCCCGAGGTACATCCGCACCCGCCCTACATCCTCTGAAATCCGGTTGAGCAGGTCACCCGTATTGTTGCGTCGGTAGAAACTCAGGGGCAGCGTCTGGTAATGTTGAAAGATCTCATTCTTCAGATCGTATTCGATCAACCGACTCATGACGATGAGTGTCTGGCGGACAAAATACAGGAAGAGACCGCGCAGGAGTGCCATCAGCACAATCAATCCTGCATACATCAGGATGTTGCGGGCAAAGACGGAGAAGAACGTGTCCTTTGCTACGTCGCTGGTAAGTGTCCGGTACAGGTTGGTTTCCCGGGTGACAAGGTCGATGGCCTGCCGAACCAATTGGGCCGGATAAATCTGAAAAAGGTTGGAGATGATGACGAACAGCAGTCCCAGCAGGAAGTGCCATTTGTATTTGAAGAGGTATTTGTTGAGGTAACTGAGTTCTTTCATGAGGGTCCAGCAACCAAAACGTTATTGGCGCGGAATGGTTCCGGATTTTTGGTGGGCTCAAAACTACAACATCACGGTCTTTGGGCGAGGTATTTTCCTACATTTGTGACGGAATAGCCGATTCGTTCCTTGACCTTATGCTGAACCGACGTACCCTGCGCATTAAAGTAATGCAAAGCCTGTTTGCCTACGAGCAGTGCAAAGAGGCCGACTACCTGCTCGCGTGCGACTGCGTGGAGTCCTATTTTGAACCCGACCTGAACTCCATGAAAGTGCAGGACCGGACCCTTCTGAAAGAGCAGAAGCAGGTGGCGATGAGGATTTTTGAGCGACGGTTCAAAGGGGAAGAGATGGAACCCAGTGCGGATTCCCGCATTACTGAGGCGGTAGAAGCCGCGCTCGATTTATACAAGAAGCAGACACGCAAGGATTTTGATTTCCTGAAGAAGCAGACGGTGATCGAAGTGGAGAAGATCACTACCTACTATTTTTCTGTACTCAGTCTGCTGGAGGCCCTGGCGGATGTGGCTGCCGCCGACAAAAAGGTCAACCACAAGGCCTTTGCCAACAATTACTTTGTTGACGCTCTGCGCGCCAACGGTGAATACAAGTCCATGGTGCTGAAATTGGGAGCCGGCTG
>JAIBBB010000030.1 GCA_019694905.1 Cyclobacteriaceae bacterium | reverse complement strand
GTGTTCAGCGAAGAACTGATTGCGTATGCCCACGAAGATCATGAATACGACATCAAACAATTCCTGATCACCGGCAGCAACCCCCTGATCAACATGCCTTATGAAAAGGCGTTTTTTGATCTGAAAAAGCAATGCAACATCATTCTGATTGGCATTGTAAAAAGCGATCAGGGTGATGGCAAGGAACGCCGCCTGCTCAAAAACCCTGACTCAAACGTTATCATTGAAAAGAACGATTATCTCCTCATGATGATGAACCGAAAAGGACAGGATCGCCTCAATCGCTGGTTCCAGATTGAAGAGGGCGTATAAACGAGCGTTTCAGCACAATAATCCGGAAGATATTGCGTCACACTCAAGATGAGGTATGGTTTGGCTGCCGCGTGTGTGTTACTCTCCGTTTCATCCTTCTCCCAAAAGGTAACCTGGAACCGATTTACGCTCACAGAAGAAAATGACTTCCTGAACATCCTCCCCAGAGGGCTCGACAGGTACTACTCGCAGGGGCTCCGGCTGGGCCTCAGTTACCAACACTTGCATGCGAGGCATTGGCGCCTGATTCACCCCGGCGCCGGCCCAAACGCCGTTCAGGAGTACGAAGTATCTTTGACACAACAACTCTTTACACCGTCTCACACACAGACACCGTTCTTTCAGTTCACGACAGACCGGCCTTATGCAGCCTGTGCCTTCCTCTCCCATGCCGCGGTGTCTACAGACACCATCACCCATAACCGGTTTACTTCACGGCTGGACATCGGCATCGTTGGACCTGCAGCGCTTGGCCAGGAAATCCAGACCTTCTTTCACACGCTTACGCGTGAACCCGTGCCACAAGGATGGGGCAATCAGATGCAAAATGACATCTACCTCAACTATCTGGTTGAATGGAACAAGGAACTCAGGCTTTCAAAGAAACTGATTGCGGGATCCGTCGTTCAGATCAACGCCGGCACTATCTACAACAATGCCGCTGTGGGCCTCAGTCTCAGAACGCCGCCAGGGAACCTGAAGAACCTCTTCCGATATGAGTTCTTCTTCAGACCCACCCTGCGACTCGTATTGTACAATTCACTCCTGCAAGGTGGGCTGCTGGCCCATGCTGAAAACAACATCCGGCAGTATTTTCTGACCAACACCAGTCTGCTGGTGGGGCAGGGACAAGCCGGGTTCGCGATCAAACGAAAGAAGAAGAGCTTTGTCTATTCCACTACCTTCCTCACTCGCGAATTCCATTCCGGCTTCACCCATTTCTACTCAGGTATCACGCTGGGATTCGATTTTTAAGCCAGCGATGGGCCTATGCCAAACGTTGCCTACCTTTATTCCAGATGAAAAAAAAGTTCTGGTTGCTCATTTCCCTGCTCGCCTGCGCCGGAACATTGGCGGCTCAGAACCAACTCGTCGCAGTACGCAAGGGCTCGGTAGTCACATTCTGGAATGTGGGCGATGACATCATTCTCTGGGACAGAAAGGGACAACAGCAAAGCGGTACCATCACCCGAATAGATGAATTCTCATTGCTCATCCGGACTGACTCAATTGCCTTTTCACAGATTGAGAAGATAGACTGCAAGGGACGACTCTCACCAGGGATAGTCCATACCATCGGCGACCTCCTTTTTAAGGCAGGTGCGGGGTACTTCCTCCTTCACCAGGCCAATGAGATCATCCTTCAGGGCAACGGATTCGACAAGGATCCATCCGTGTGGCAACCCGCACTGGCAGTTGCCGGAACTGGCTGGGTGCTGCGGAAAATCAAACCCCGATACCTGCACACCGGGTACAAGGTACGCCTCAAACAGGCTCGCTATGGCACGCTGCTCTATCAGCGGCGCTAACCTCACCGGAGGCTCTGCAAAGTTGAGAAACTGCTTTGGTCGATAAATTCCTGCCAGGCAACTCCACCCGACACCGGAACATACAACACGCTTGCCATTGGACTTCCGTTCCTGATGGCTGGAAAAAATTGCGTCATCGATGCCGTAACCGCCTTCAGAACTTTCTTGTCCTGCTCATCGCCATAAGGCGACTCCAGATCCACATCACGGACCATTCCGGTTTCATCTACGTTCAGCCTGACTACCACAAGTTCTGACGGCTCAAGACCTGCCTCCAACGCCACTTTCCTGAGCCAGGACTTCCACCCACCCATCACGGTAACCTCGCGCTGAAATCCTTTGGGGTATGTCACATGCTGTTGAAAATATACCGGCAGCGAAGAGTACGTCTCCACCAAAGACATCTGATCGGTGTATAGCGACCAGGAAGACAACACAATGGGTGTGCGCGTGGCGAGCCGGACAGAATCAACTCCTTCGTAATGCCATCGCACCATCAGGCGGCCATTCCGATACCATTCACTGTCTGTTTGCTTGCCCTGCAGTGACCGGTAAAGCCAATGCCCTTCCCGCCGGCCTCTGAAAAACTCCCCTTCGAGCACCCCTTGTTTCCATTGACCTCCTACCTGCGTAAAGAAGTACATCCGGGTGAATTTTCCGGTGCCTGCCTGAACGGTGCTTTTTCCGTCCTCGGTTCGCTCCTCCCAGATTACAAAGTCCTGTCCATTGACCTCTGTGCTGGTGTGCAATTGGTGGCTTGGAAAATACTCATACTGAAAACCAGACCGCACGCCCTTTACATAGAACCCCTCACCCACACGGTTGCCATTGGCGTCATAGTCCTGATAATCTCCGTCAAACCAGATATTAACCAGGTCAAACTGCGCCTCACGTCTGAACACAGACTTTTCTGGGCTGGTCAGTTTCCAACCATTGTCATAATACAGGGTAATCCGCTCTACGCGCGGATCCAGTGGATCTGATTTCTGCGCACAGAGCCCCTGACCAACGGCCAAAAGAACCACCCACAACCATTGTTTCATCATACTAAAATAGCGCCCGAAGGGATGACGCCGGCCGTTGTCGAAAATTATCTTATTTTTGCCGATCATTTTTCTATCATGACAACAGACCAGTTGAAAGACTTGAAGGCTCGTGTGAGCGCCTTGAGGGGGTATCTTTGACTACGATCGCAAGAAAGTAGAAATCGAAGACGAAGAACGGATTACCCACCAGGCCGAATTTTGGAACAAACCAAAAGAGGCTGAAACAATCCTGAAAAACATCCGGTCCAAAAAAGTCTGGACAGATGCGTATGATGGCGTCAGCAAACAGCTGGACGACCTGGAAGTGCTCAATGAGTTCCACGATGCCGGTGATGTTGGTGACGAAGAGCTCGAAGCAGAGTACGTTCGCACCTCCAAAGCCATTGAGGAGCTGGAATTCAAAAAAATGCTGAGCAAGGAAGAAGACCAGCTCAGCGCCATCATAGAAATCAACCCCGGTGCAGGTGGCACTGAAAGCAACGACTGGGCCGACATGCTCCACAGGATGTATATCATGTGGGGGGAGAAGAACGGTTATAAGGTTACGCAGGTAGATTACCAGGCCGGTGAAGTGGCAGGTATCAAGTCAGCCACGCTCGAAATCGACGGCCCTTTTGCATATGGTAAGCTCAAGTCGGAGATTGGCGTGCACCGGCTGGTGCGCATTTCTCCTTTCGACTCGAACCAGCGACGCCATACTTCTTTTGCGTCTGTGTTTGTTTATCCGAAAGCCGACGACAGCATCGAGATTGACATCAACCCCGCTGATGTTGAAATGCAGACCTCCCGTTCGGGCGGCGCAGGTGGCCAGAACGTGAACAAAGTGGAAACCAAAGTACAGCTTACACACAAGCCCACAGGCATTGTGATCGTATGCCAGGTGGAACGCTCACAACACGCCAACCGGGAACGCGCCATGCAAATGCTGAAATCGAAGCTTTATCAGCTCGAGATGGAAAAACGCAATGCTGAACGTGAAAAAGTTGAAGCCGGAAAGATGAAAATTGACTTCGGCTCCCAGATCCGCAACTACGTGCTCCATCCTTACAAACTGGTAAAAGATGCGCGCACGGGTGTGGAACGCCATGATGCCCAAACGGTGCTCGACGGCGATCTGGATGATTTCATCAAGGCATTTCTTCTGAGCTACCAGGAGTCTCAACGTTAACACCATGACGCTGGAAGAAAAAGTTGCCGCGGTGGAGGAAGTCTTTCTCGACCTCGACCGCGCCATCGCTGCCTTTCAGCAAACTTCAGGGCTGCATTGCCTCCACGGCTGTGGAAAATGCTGCTTCAAGCCCGACATCGAAGCCACGGCACTGGAATTCCTTCCCTTTGCGCTGCACCTCTACCGGCAGGGTGTTGCGGAACAGTGGCATGAAAAACTGGTGCAATCTTCTGAGAGCGTTTGTCTGATCCTGAACCCTACGCAAGCCGGGGCAGGTCTTTGCTCGGAGTACCGCTACCGGGGGCTGATCTGCAGATTGTTTGGCTACTCCGCGCGAATCAACAAGTACGGGGCCCGCGAACTCGTTACCTGCCAGATCCTCAAAACCGAACAAGCAACTTCAGTGGCCAGGGCCGACGACCCCTCCGTGGAGGTCCCCCTGATGACCGATCATACCATGCGCCTGCACGCGATTGATCCCGACCTTGCAAGAGACCGGTATCCAATCAACCAGGCTATACGCAAAGCCCTTGAGCAGGTAATGCACTACTACGCTTACAGAGATTTGACCTAAGGGCGGAGTCCCCTGACCGACGTTACCACGGCGTTCGTGAGGGAATGCCCCACGTTCCTCAAAACACTCATGACGGGGCGTTGGCCCGCCTTGGCCGTAGGTCCGTCCATGCCTTGCAGGAAGATGGACGAAACGGCAATCACCAACGCTACCAGGATACCCAGTATCAGAAGCCAGCTGCGCTTGGTGTCAATTGATTTCATTGTGTCTTCCATGCCTCAAAACCAATGCCAAACACGCTATTTTGGCCAAAACTACCTTAAAAGGGGTGGCCCGGGTCCAGCCTGTCCAGAAACGTACAAAAATGGCAGGTGCGGCGTACACTCCTGCTGCCCGAAGGCGGTTACCCTACGGCCCGATTCTTGATCTAATGGAACCTGATTATTGCTTAGATTTGTTAGCTGATCAAACCAGGCACACATGAAAGGACTGATTGGAGTATGGATATTGGTGTTGGTGGGGGTTTTCGCAATTCCTGCCTTGGCGCAGCATGCGGAGAGCCTGCCTGAAAGCGCCGTCAACAGCCCCGTCAAGTGGATGACTTTTGAACAGGCGCTGGAGCGGAGCAAAACGGAAAAGCGCAAGATTTTTATTGACGTGTATACCGACTGGTGTGGCTGGTGCAAAGTCATGGACAAGAACACATTCACCGATCCGCATGTGGCCAAGATTCTCAACGAAAAGTTCTATCCTGTCAAATTCAATGCAGAGCAAACAGAAGATGTGGTGTTTGCCGGCAATACCTTCAAATTTGTACCCAACGGCCGGAGCGGCTATCACCAGCTCGCGGCTGCATTGCTCAACAATCAACTCTCTTACCCTACCGTCGTGTTTCTGGATGAGGATTTCAGGATGATACAGCCGTTGCCTGGCTACCAGAAAGCACCTGATTTTCACAAGATCATTCAGTTCATCGGCGAAGACCACTGGCGCAAAATGAAGTGGGACGCCTGGCAGACGGTCTATCAGTCGCCCTTCCCGGCCACCGGTTCAGGGAACTGATTTACACACGCTCACCAAATAAAAAAGCCCGGTTGAACGGGCTGCCATCATCTATTGGAAAACGCTTTGTTCAGTGCTTTCCGCTTTCTTCCTTCTTGACTTTCAAATAGTCGATGTAGCTCAGGCCACCGACAAATCCCGCCAGCACCGCAATGATGATCACAAAAAGATTGGCGCCATTTCCTACTACCTGCTCGAACATATGTTTGAATGTTTAGGTGAACAAAGGTAGTACTTTGCCACAATTCAGAAAACGGAATTTTTGACCCCTGCCGGGCATGGCTCGCCGCATAAACGACGATATTTGACCCTCAATGAGCCTGCGCATTATTTTCATGGGTACCCCTGAGTTTGCCGTACCAAGCCTGGAGGCGCTTGTGCAGGCAGGATGTCAGGTGGTGGCTGTGGTCACCGCACCCGACCGGCCCCAGGGCCGCGGTCAAAAACTCTCCATGTCGCCGGTCAAAGCCTGCGCACTGAGCCACCAGATTCCCGTACTGCAACCCGAAAAACTGAAAGCCCCTGAATTTCTTGACCAGTTGCGCGTACTGCGCGCAGACCTGCAGGTGGTGGTGGCCTTTCGAATGCTCCCGGAAGTGGTGTGGGCTATGCCGCCCCGGGGTACGTTCAACCTGCATGCCTCCCTCCTTCCGCAATACCGTGGCGCAGCACCAATCAACTGGGCCGTCATCAACGGGGAGAAGGTTACCGGTGTAACCACCTTCTTTCTCAAGCACGAAATTGACACCGGAGAAATACTGTTTCAGGAAACTGAACCAATCCTTGACGAAGACGATGCAGGAACGCTCTATGAAAGACTGATGAACAGGGGTGCACGCCTGGTTGTGCGCACGGTAGAAGCCATCGAACAAAACTCTATCACACCTGCCCCTCAGGTGGTACCACAACAACTGAACCATGCCCCAAAAATCTTCAAGGAAACCTGCCAGATCAATTGGACCCGACCGGCTGTTGAGTTGCGGAATTTTGTTCGCGGATTGAGCCCCTACCCCGCCGCCTGGACAGTTTTGAATGGGGTGGTATTCAAGGTTCTCCGGACTTCAGTTGTGCATGGAAATGCAGAGCCTGGTGCAATCGTGACTGACCAGAAAAGTTACCTTCACATTGGCACCGGTCAGGACCTGCTGGCCATTGAATCATTTCAACCTGAAGGCAAACGTCCGATGTCTCCCAAAGCTTACTTTCTAGGCAATAAACTCGACTGAAGTGACCATCTCCCTGATCGCCGCACATACCCGCAACTTCGTCATCGGCAAGAACAATGACCTGCCCTGGCATCTACCCGACGACATGAGCTATTTCATGCAGACCACCAAAGGTCATTGTGTGATCATGGGACGCAAGAATTACGAGTCCCTTCCTGGCAAATTCCGGCCTTTGCCCCATCGCACCAACATCGTCGTCACCCGTCAGGTGGGCTTTCAGGCCCCAGACTGTATCGTTGTGCACTCACTTGAGGAAGCGCTGAGCATCGCCCGCAACAAGCAGGAAGTTGAAACCTTTGTCATCGGTGGTGCGGCCATTTATGAACTCGCCATGCCTGTTGCCCAACGTCTCTATCTCACGGAGATCGATGCCGAACTGGAAGGCGACACGCACTTTCCGAACTTCAGCAAGGATGAATGGACACCCCTCAGCCGGAAACATCATCCTGCAGACACCCGACATGCCTATCCATTTGATTTTGTGGTGTACGAGCGAAAATCGCTAGCTTCGTTACATGCAAACACCCGCTGAACTTGACAACCACAAACGGATCCTGGGGATCCTCTATGTGGTGACCTCCTGTCTCCAGATTCTCGTATTATTTGGAGTAGGTATGCTCTTGTCTACCATCTTCGAATTTGCCGCCGAAGAAGCCGATGAGGAAGGACGCAGAGTGCTTGAAATTGTGGGTACCTGGCTTCCCTCCCTTCTCTACCTGTTAGTGTTCCTGATCGCCATTCCTTCCCTGATCGCAGGTATCGGCCTGCTCACACGGCAGTCATGGGCGCTCACTGTGGCCCTCGTAGTGGGTTGCCTCAAATTGCTTTCTTTCCCTGTGGGTACCTGCATCGGTGTCTACAGCATCTGGATCTATTCACAGCATCAAAAATCTGCCACGCAGGCATGAGTTATATCCAGAACAGGGTGGTCTGGATCACCGGAGCTTCCTCAGGCATCGGTGAACACCTCGCCTATGCCATGGCATCAAAGGGCGCACGATTAATCCTTTCCGCACGCAGAAAGGAAGAACTTGAACGCGTCAAAGGCAATTGTCCCGCCGGAAGCCAGGCCAATATCCGCATCCTTCCGCTTGATCTCTCAGAGGCTGGCATGCTCAAATTGAGTACGGAGGCCGCACTGCAGTTGTTCGGTCACGTAGATATCCTTGTAAACAACGGTGGCATCAGCCAACGAAGCCTGGCCAAAGAGACGGCCCCGGAAGTGGACCGCAGAATCATGGAAGTAGATTTCTTTGGCACGCTGGCACTGACGAAATACCTGCTGCCGCATTTCCTGAGCCGCCGCTCCGGGCATTTCGTGACAGTAAGCAGCGTGATGGGCAAGATCGGCACTCCCTATCGCTCTGGCTATGCTGCCGCCAAACATGCCCTGCATGGGTTCTTCGATTCCCTCCGTGCTGAACTCTACCAGGAGTCGCGGGATATTCATGTAACACTGATTTGTCCCGGATGGATCCGAACCAATGTAACGCTCAATGCGCTCACGGGCACAGGCGCACCGCTGAACACCATGGACGACACCACCGACCACGGACTGCCACCTGCACAATGCGCAGCTGCTATTGTGAAAGGCATTGAAAAAAGGAAGAATGAGGTTTACATCGGTGGACTGAAAGAAGTAGGTGCCGTGTACCTCAAGCGCTTTTTTCCCGGGCTCTTTGCCCGCATCGTCCGCACGGCGAAAGTGCGATAACATTTGTTGAACTGACAGGCCTCCACATGACTGAATTCCTGCAGTGGGCAATGGTGATCGGTGTAGGCTTCCTCGCCGGGTTTCTCAACACCATCGGCGGTGGGGGCACCCTGTTCTCGGTGCCGATTCTCACCTTCATGGGAATGCCTATCATTGAGTCGAACGCCACTGCGCGTGTGGCAATCCTGGCGCAGAACTTCTTTGCCGTCGGTGGCTTTCACAGCAAGGGAGTCAAACTACCCTGGCCCTATGCTCTTTACCTCGGTCTGTCGGCACTCATTGGCGGCGTCATCGGTGCGCGCCTGGCAACCTACACAGATGAGCACATCTACAGCCACATCTTCGTCATCGTCATGATTTTCTCCGTGGTTATGATTTTGTTCGACCCGTTCAAGACCAAGGGAGCCCATGAAAAAATGGCGACTCGCAATCAGGTCATTGGAGTCATCAGCTTCTTCTTCATCGGTATTTACGGAGGTTTTGTGCAGGCGGGAATTGGCTTTCTGATCATCGCCGCACTGAGTCTGGCCAACAACCTGAAACTTGTTACCATCAACTATCTTAAAGTCTTCTCCGCCATTGTGTACACCGGAGCTTCTGTGGTTGTCTTTGCACTGGACGGAAAAATTGACTGGTCAATCGGACTCATCCTCGCGATTGGCCACGCCGGCGGTGGCTGGATCGCCAGCCGCTGGTCGGTCTCGGCAGGCGAAGTGTGGATCAAACGGGTGATGGTTGTGTCGATAGTAGCAATGGCCGTCAAGCTCTGGTTCTTCTGAGTAACTTTTCGGACGGTTACACGTCTTGTCATTCATACTGAACGCCCATGATTCACCAACTATTCACAGCCTTCAGGGAGGCGATTGTCAACATCCGTTCACACTTGCTGCACACCGTGTTGTCAACCCTGGGAATTATCATCGGCGTGGCGTCTCTGGTTGCCATACTGTCCCTGATTGACGGCATGGAACAATTTGCAAGGGACCAGATTTCGTCCACCACATCACTCAACGCCTTGTCACTCGATCCCGAATTCTACCGGACCAACAACGGCGTCAGGATCCGCAAGGATAGCACTTCAGCCATAGGGCGCACCGAATTCAATGAACTTCGCGCCACTTTCCCCGCTCACACACGGAGCACGCTCATCTGGCAGTCGTCAGAAGAAATCTCCAAAGATTCCAGTAAGTATGGGGCCGAACTGACTGCGGTAGATGGTCACTTCCTCCGTACCCTGGACATTGCCCATGGGACATTCCCTGATACCGCGAGTTTTATGGGCGGCGGCGCCGTTTGTCTTGTCAGTGAAACGCTTGCCACGGCGATGCATCTTTCACTTCCGCTGAATGGTCAAACCAGCATTCAGGTACACGGTCACACGCTGAAGGTCGCCGCCATCTTCCGTGAGAAGCAACCATCCTCACGGCTGATCTTTCCAGCAGCCTTGTTGGCCGAGACAGATTTCCGGAATCATCCGCCGCAGGTAGTAGTAGTTGCCTCCCACGTTGAGCAGGTGCCGGACCTGGAGAAGAGTATCCGCGCCTGGCTTGCCTCACAGCAGCACCCTGTTCCCGGCGACTATGCGGTACATAGCAACGAAGGGCGCGTGGCTCAGGCTGCTCAGGGTTTTCGCCTGTTCAGAATCATCATGGGGCTTATCGTGGGTATTTCAGTACTCGTGGGTGGCGTTGGAATCATGAATGTACTGGTCATTGCTGTTACCGAACGGACCCGTGAAATCGGGCTCAGAAAAGCTGTCGGCGCCCACCGGCGTGACATCGTCCTCCAATTTCTGGCGGAGAGCATCACGGTGTCTGTATTCGGGAGTCTGATCGGCCTGTTCGCAGGGATTGCAGGCACCATGATCACCGTTCCCATCATCAAAGCGATTACCAAAGTGCCCTTTCAGGCGAACTACACGCTGAACACTTTGGTGGTAATCGTTGTTGTGGCTATACTGACGGGCATCGTCTTCGGAACCTACCCTGCACTCAAAGCAGCCCGGTTGGATCCTGTTGACGCAATCCGCCATGAATAAACAAACATTGCTATGCTCACGTGGACTGACGTAATCCGATATGCAACCAAGGGCAATCCTCCGGCGCCGCGCAGGGTGGAAAAGCCGGACATGGAATGGAAGAAGGTGCTGACACCCGACGAGTTTCATGTGACCCGGCAGAAGGGAACTGAACGCGCCTTCACAGGTGAATATTGCGAAGCCCATGAGCCCGGACTTTATGCCTGCAGGTGCTGCGAGACTCACCTGTTTGACTCTTCACTCAAATTTGATTCAGGCACTGGTTGGCCCAGTTTTACGCAGCCTGTTGACGTGGCTGCCATCCAATACCACAAGGACAACGCTTTTGGCATGGTTCGCATTGAAGTGCTGTGCAATGTGTGTGACGCGCACCTGGGCCATGTATTCCCGGACGGACCAGCCCCGTCGGGGTTGAGATATTGCATCAACTCAGCTTCAATACGCCTGGTAGAAAAGTTCTGACACCTGTCAGAACAAGGCCGTTACCATTACCCTGCCCACGTGCACGGTTGAAGCCCCGGGACTCTTGCGACCTTCATAGTTCAAGTTGATCTGAATGCCATTCACCAATTTGTGCACAGCATTCACCGTCCACGTGTAGTTGCGGCCCGGATTCAGCGCGTTCAGCATTTCGTATCCCAGCGCTGTGTTGCGTTCCCCGTCATAGTCAATGTCGATCAATCTGATCACCGCCTGAAAACTGCTGCCCGCTGTTTTGTTCCATCGCGCATCTGTGGACCATTCCCGCTGGGCAGCGTGAACGGACTCACCGCTCACAGGTGATCCGGTTCTTTGTTGCCAGGTGAACTTCCACGAGGCCCTGAAACTGGTGCCCGGTTGCCAGGCCCATTCAGGAGCGATCATCCGATAAGCTACATCATAGGTACGCCCGGCCATAAAATCGGATGCAGCGGCCCGACGGCCCTGCTCGGTGGAAAGACGCCACATTTGTTCAGGTCCTGCATTGTATCGGATCACCATGCCGGCAGATTGTGTTGAAAGCGACTCCATCCCCTGCGACAACATGCGCTTGTTATTGTTCCTGTTGAAGATCACGTCGGCGCCAAACACCGGATTGGCGCGGTTAAAGAAGATCATCGATCGGAGTGATTGCTTGCCGGCGAGCAGCTGGCTGCCCTCTACAGGAAGCAGCGCACTTAGCAGCCGGGCATGCAGAGCGTCGTCAGTGACTTTGTTGTCGGACAACAAAACGTGATTGGCTGAAAGTCGTGACAACGCGCGGCGCAAACCCTGACCTTGCTTCCAGAAGGCCGGTGCCTCCATTGCCAGCCGGAAATTCACCAGGTTGCTGTAGGCCGGCACAAAGTCTGTTCCCGGCAAATAGACTTTGATGTAGTTCTTCTCATCAAAATTGATCGCCTCGTAGAACTCATTGATGTCTGGCTTTCCGTCATGGTTGTCATCACGCCAGGTGTGTGTACCCTGACCTGCAGGCACTTGAACAAACGCATAAGTCCGTTTGAGTTCCCGGCCATTGGATACAGCATAGGTGAGGTCCGACCGAAGCACCTTCTTCAGCCAGCTGCCTTGCCAGTCGAGTCGCCCCGTTAGCGATTCTTCACGCTTTGTGGCGAGCGCCTGGAGATTGTCGACTTGTCTGAAAGTAAAAACGGCGTTCACCTGCTGCGCCCCCACCGCTCTTTTCAACATCAACTGGCTGGTGCGCGCAAGCGTGGCGCGATGCATTTCACCCAGTGAAGGAACTTCATCCTCCCGGATACTGTGCGACAGCAGGTACTCTTGTGTGGCCCCAACTGCATTCCTCAAAGAAAAATAGTGCTCGCGAAAGTTCATCGCTGAACTCACCAAGGAATCATTTCGCGACAGACTCATGGTATTGCGATTCATCCGGTAGGTGTAACCCGGCACAACTCCTGGCAAAAGCAGGGAAATGCCTGCATCAAGTCGCTTCCAGTCAGCAAGGTACTGCCCCTGCGCACTGTTCATGGAAAAACCGCTCCCCTCGAGCTTCACCTTTCCAATCTGTTGAAGCCAATTGGCGGTATGCTGAGTACCACTGAGCATACCTTTGCGGTCTCGCAGAGAGAGGCGGTAGTTGAATTGGTTGTCGGATCCCTGCTTCTCCAGTGTGATGCCACTTCGAAGAAAACGGTCATTGGCCGGTGGCGCAGTAGCGTTGGTACTGACACTCCAGTCGCGGTCGAAATCTACCGAACGGAACCGGTCAATGCCCTGAAAATTCTTGTCGTCATATTCTGCTTCCAGAAATGACTGAATCCTGTAGCCCGGAAGAAAAGCCACCGCCCGCTGCGAAGATGAAATACCAGTTACCAACGCATAGCCAGACATCCTGGTACGCCCTGTTTCTGAGAGTATATTCTGATTTTTGTCCAACCAGGCAGTCGTCACATACGCCGATTCATATTCAGTGACCTTTACCCTCGCCTGAACTTCCAGCATCTGCTGCCTCATGGGTGCCGGCAGCAGTGATACCGGTTCAAATTCACCCTGTGGGACACCCTGCGCAGGTGCAACCCACTCGTAGTACGTGCCACCAACAACTCCTGATCGCTGCATGTAGTTGCCCATGCCCGGACCCATCCTTGAAAAACGTACCTGGTAATGCGCACGGGCAGGATCAGACGAGCGCACATAGATCTGATGCCGGATGCCTTCGTTGTCGAGCGTGTCCACCTTGCGGTAAAAGATGCCATTGGTGCTAAACGAGCCGCTGTCTACCCGCGGCAGATAAACCCCTGCACCGTCGGCCAGCGCAAGCTTTTGCAAATCCAGATCTGACAATGCGCCGCCTACCGGCTGAAACGGGTTGTCCTTTTCGTTGAACCACTG
The DNA here is from genome assembly GCA_019694905.1 of Cyclobacteriaceae bacterium. Taxonomy (GTDB): domain Bacteria; phylum Bacteroidota; class Bacteroidia; order Cytophagales; family Cyclobacteriaceae; genus ELB16-189. The sequence goes on along the minus strand of JAIBBB010000030.1, from coordinate 7,827 downwards.
CACGCTTACTTCAGTCCTGTCCTTTTTCCATCGCTGAGAAACCTGGGTGAGCGTGCGCTGATAGGAAAGGTTGGTATACTGGTACTCGATACGCACACGTGAATACCTCGTTACGATGACCCGGTTCATGAAGGTAATTTCCCCCAGGTTATAGTCTATGACATAGTCGGCATTGAAGCCGCGTTCCAACTGGCGACCGTCAAAGAATACGCGCTCCGAGTTTGCAATCACAGTGACAAACGACTCTCCGTTGGGACCAGGAACCCGATAGGGACCCTGCACGCCTTCCGCGACAGGCACATTGACGATGCTGAACCGGCCTTTCACCATGCCCAGTGAAACTCCACCTTGCCACTCACCACCAGCCACGGTTGTCTTCCCTGAAAGCGTGATCCCTTTGGTATTGCGGTTGTAGCGGAGAAATTGGGTGCCCTCACTTCTGAATACAAGGTCGCCCGCACCGGCCGCAAAGTGTTTGCCCGTCAACTCGATCAACATCTGATCAAGCTGTTGGATATTTTGCGTATTGCCTTCAGGTTGGTAAGGAACATGCTGATCAGACAAAACGGCCTTGAGTCGCACATCCTCGCTCAGCTTGCCTTCGAGCATCAGGTTCATTGATGACTGCACCGTCATATTCTGGGCATTGCCTGCAGTCACACCCCGGGTCAGACTACCCGACTTCTGTAGCACCTGATCCTTCAGGACAGTTTGCCGGGTGAGGCCAGGCACAGGTGCAACCCGTTGGTCTTGCCATACTCCCTTCTTGTCGTACTGATCGAGACTTCGGTGGTTATACTTCCGGCCGAAGGCAAAAGGAAACACACGATAGCGAAGAACTACCGCCGCATCCGCCGGAGTCGTCAGCGGCACGAGCTTTATAATACCATCGCGTGCGTCGTATTCAATCCGGCAACCTTCACACCCGCTAAGAATGACAACAGACGAAGGTACCAGGGAAAGTGTATCCAGTTGAATCCACTCCTTGCTCCACGTCACCGACCGCTGCCTGTCCTCCAATTGGGCGTTTACCCTCAAGGCCGCCAGCAGGACCAACACAAGCAAAAAGGCCCTGGTCATGCCAGCGGGAGTTGAACATTGAATGTACTTCCTTTACCGTACAAAGAATCAAACCAGATTTTTCCACCCATTTGCTCGATCCCCTGCCTCGCCACGGCAAGACCGATGCCCGAGCCGGTCTTCTTTGTGCTGAAGTACGGCAGGAATACCTTTTCCTTTAAGGCCGGCGGAATTCCGGTCCCGTTGTCCTCAAAGCTGACGATACAGGAATCATCCTGAACTGCGATACGGATATTCAGGCAAAGCGGTCTTTGCTCGTCGCGGGATTGGATGGCGTTTAGTGCCAGGTTTGAGAAAATTCTGCTAAGGAGCTTTGCATCAGCCATCACCGGAATGGCCTGCTGAGGTTTGTCAAACACAATGGTGGCGCCGGGTTGCACGGACAGCAATTCCATCGCAGACCCAACCAGTTCCACCACATCCGTTGATTCTATCGTCAGTGATGGCATCTGGGCAAACGACGAGAACGAGGTAGCAATATCATTGAGCACCTCAACCTGCTGCAGCATGGATTGGACCGATTGGGCAGTCCGTTCCTGCGATTGCTCACCGGACTGCAGCTTTCGTTCCATCTGTTGAAGCGTCAGTTTCATGGGCGTCAGTGGATTCTTGATCTCGTGGGCCACCTGACGGGCAATGTCGCGCCAGGCAGTCTCACGTTGCCGCTGCGCCAATTCATCCCGGCTCCTTCTGAGATTCTCAACCATGCGGTTGTATTCCCGGACGAGTGCCCCCATCTCATCTTCCGCTTCCCAACTCATGGGTTGATTCTCTCCCACAAGCGACGTTCGTCGAAGCGTTTTGGTTACAAGCGACAACGGGTAGGTCAATCGGCTTGCCGCAAAGAATGACAGTACGCTAAAGACCATGAAGACGGCGATGAAAATATTGAGGATATTGGCCAACACCCGAATCTCTGCGTCGCGTTGTGAATCGGCAGATTCAAGAAACGGAACACTCAGTATGCCCAGTACCTGTCTCGTTTCAGGAGAACGCACCACCGTGTAGTAATTGCTGTAGGTGAGCAACCCGATGCGCTCGGTCAACACCAATTGGTTTTCCCGGCCGGCCACCATGCGATTCCAGGCCAGTGGATTCAGATATCGCGACAACAACTGGTTGTCATATAAGTCAGGCTCTGTTGTCGCCAGCAACCGGCCTGTCGCTGAGAAGATAGACGCATCGATTCCTGCAGCATCAGATTCCTGCAGCAGTTCGGATTCAAATTCGCCTTCCGAAATCTCGCTCCTGTTCATCGAAATCCACTGGGGCGCCACTTTTTCAGTCAGCAGCATCGACCTGGTACCAAAATCCGCTTCCGTCTGCTCCCGGCTGGATGTGCTGATCACACGCAATGTCGTGAGACTCACCGCGAGCAGAGGCAGGCTGAATGCCACAAAAACAAACACCTGAATTTTCGTTGCAAACTGCATAGTCTCCCGTCGCAACAGATAGTGATCCACCCCGCGCAGAGCCAGCAACACGAGTAAAAGAAGAAGTCCGGTCAGCACAAAAAAAGAAAAATTCGAAAACACCGCATATCCTGTGTAGGCCCTGGCGGTCACTACCACCACCTTTCCAGTGCCGTTATCCATTCCGACATGCGTCATACCCTGATCCTGTATGCCACTGCGGTAGAGGGCGGGCCTGCCGAGCCAGGACACCTGAAAGTCCTCGTCATAGTTGAAAGTCCCTGACGTGCTGATAATCTCATTCTCATCAAAAAGTGCGGATGAGAAATCACGGATACGGAGATACTGACCAAAGCGATTGTCAACCAGCAATTCCGGATAGACATTTTGCGGCAGAATGCGCTTGAGTGAGAGATCGAGAACCACAAATCCTGCCAGCCAGTTACCCTGTTGAATCGGCACCACAGCAATGTAACGCTTCATCACCCCGGTAACCGGGACATCGACAAAGTAGATGCGCTCGTAGTCGGTCTTGGCTGCTTCTGATTCGAAGGATTTCAGAAAACTCTGGAGTGGTTCAACACCTTCATCCATCGGCCCGCCCGTACCGTCATACAAAAACACATTCACCTGATACCGGTCAAAATAATTGTTCAGGTGCATGCGTCGCACTTTCTGGCGGACAGGGCTCTTGCTCAAAAACGGGCTGGCCATTCTCGCTCGTATGAAAGCGTCACCCGCAATATGCTGTGCTGTCTCGTGCAACAGGTACTCCCCCAGCACGTCCCGCTCCAGTTGAGAGCCGGCAAATCTGATCTGGTCTTCCAGTTGTCGCTCTTCCGCCAATTGCCGCACCGACAAGGCAGACATGGCAGCAAAGAAGATCACGCCGGTGGCCACAATCCCGTATTCCCGCAGTCTGCGCGCCCGGTTCAACATGACTCGCTGAACAAAAAAGAGCGCCGACAAGAACAACGCCCCCAGGACAATGGGAATCTCATAATGCCTGTCCGTGGCCCAATGATAGATGAACAACACAAGGGCACCCACCGCCACCGCAGTGAGGTGTATAAAGGTGGATTGCCCGGTCATCGCCAGAGAAAGTCTGAAGAAAATCCTGACGAAGTACCACGCAGCCACACAACTCAGCAGGATGGACATGAGCGCCAGAATTTCCACTGCAGAAAAACTGAGCGATCGCATGATATCGATATTGATCGCAGAGTTATGATAAACGGTTTCGAAGTAAAGAAATGGCAGCAAGAATGAGAATATGGCCGCCACCATCATCAGCACCGTTCCCCCGACGCGCAACCACTGCTCTCCCCTGCGGAAATACTTCCAGAAAGACCATCGGGAAAAAGTGCGGTTGGCATAGATTGCCAGCATCAACAACGAAAAGGTGTTGATAAACAAATTACCGATGCTGTTATTGAAATCAGAGGATGCAAAGAGTGCGGGGTCAAAGACACTGGAATGGAAGAACTCTTCCGGGAACTGAACCGCAACCATGAGCCTTCTCAGCCCAAACACACCGGTAAACAAAACCAACGACGCAAGCCAATAGCGGCCAGTATCATGGATGCGTCTGACCCAGAGGATGAGTGCGACCAAAAGGGTCACGCTGGCAAGCAGGTACAAAACAAATTCCAGTTTACTGGACCAAGAGAGCGGATGAAGATCATCAGGCTCCACATCAATCCTGAAAAGTACCTCTCCGGAAACGTCATGACGGATTTCATAGCCCCTCGCCGACTGGGGTACAAGAATATCCTTTGTCGCCGTTGAGAAGATCCCCTTGTTCCATGAAGTCGACAAGTACTGATTCGTAATCGGGTATTTCCTTCTCAGTGTGATCATACCCGACAAGACGGTCGAATCGGGTAAGGGCCAGTTTTTCACAAGGAAATCGCCTTGCGGTGTAACGAGCAGATTCAGCGAGGTAGTCCCAATGGGCAATTGCCGGGGAATGATCGCATTATCAGACCATCGGATGAGGTTCTGACCTTCATAGAGAAAAAATGCAAAATGACGGTTGTCAAACGCTTCTGGGTCAGATGTCTGCAGCGCCCGCGTGACCTTGCTTGCTTCCGTTTCGAACAAAGCGAATTCTGTGCGAAGTGCCTCTGAAACATGCCGAATCTCCTGCACCGGAGATGGAGGCAACCACCAGCGAAGGGCTGCACCGATGGCAACAGCCAACAGCGAAAGGATGAAATACCGGATCGGACTGGACATCGCTACTGGTTATCCGAAGGAATTCAGGGCTACCTGCCAATCAACCAAGGTACGAAAAATCTACCTGCTGATACCGCCAAACCAGTAAAGCCAAAGCACCCTTGAATACCTGAAGGACCAGGGCGAGAGTAAGACCACCCCTGCAGCGATCACCATGGTATAGGTGTTGCTGTCAGGTCTGAAGAGTACATAGAGCAGGACCCACAGCGCGGCACCCCATGCCACGCTAAAGGCATAGCTGATGAACATGGCGCCAAAATAAAAACCTGGTTCGGGTTCAAAGTTAGCCTGGCAGACAGGGCATACAGAATGAGTGACACCCCAGCGGGCAATCGTTTTCATCGGATAACGGAAGATATCTCCCTCGCGACATCGTGGGCACTTGCAGTTAAGCAAGGCGCTCGTCAAGCTTCTTTCTGTCATGATGGCGGCTGTGTCGATACCAGAGAAGTGCCAGAGTAGCAACCGCCAGGTAAGGCGTGACGAACAAATACAGGATGCCAAAGTTGATACCTGCAGCAATGCCGGTTTCCCCATTGCTTACGTTGTTCTCCAGCGTGGCCCTGCACATGGCGCACTGGGCAAATGAAGCACCTGACATCGCCATTAAGACAAGCAGAAAGAACAGTTTTTTCATGCGTAATAGGGGCTAATCATCCAGTACACCAAAACGCCCGTGACCGCCACGTATAGCCAGATCGGGAACGTAAATTTAGCCAATGCCTTATGGCGCGCAAAATCCATCGACAAGGCCCTGGAAAAGGTGAATAAAACCAGTGGTGTGATAGCCACCGACAGCACGATGTGGGAAATAAGGATGAAGTAATAAACAATACGAATCGCCCCTTCACCGCCGTAGGGTGTAGGATCGCTGGTCATGTGGTACAACACGTACATGACCAAGAACGCTGCCGAAAGGCCGATACAGGTTTTCATGAGGGCCTCGTGAATGGCACGCTTGCCCCTGCGGATCGCCACCACGGCGCCGACAAGCAATACCGCAGTAAGCCCATTGATGGTGGCATACACAGGCGGAAGAAAAGACAAATCATACCCGGGTATCCGAACCCTGAAGAGCACTGCAACAGCGACAGGTATGACGACGGACAACGTAATGATGATTCTCTTATATGGGTCTTGTGCAGCCATGGTCAGTATTTTTTCAGCAGGATATCAACTTCAAGCATCAGGCGATCCACTTCATCTCTCCGTGACAATTCATAGTAGCCTCGGATGCGTCTTGCAGAATCAACCAACACGGCGTTATAAGGTTCACGCAGGAGCAGCGAACACTCAAAAATATTTTTATCTATGGCAATTCTGCGTCCCACCACCACGGTGGTGTCACGGCCAGCACCAAGGATATCAAGTTCAACCCCCTTCAACTGCTCCAATCGGTTCATCTCTGCCAGCGAACGCGATCCGTCTCTCCAGAGCAGCGCCAGCGGCACTGACGGGTCATGCGACAGGTGACTCAAGATAGAATCAGGCAACTGATACGGAAGCGTGTACGGTCCAGTGCATCCTGCAGGCGGGGTGATCTCGGTCTGATAGTAGGTTTGCACATCAAATTCGTTATGCCCGAAGAATTTCAAAAACACGAATATCAGGCCGGGCAGGACGAGTGCGAGAAAAAGATAAATCGGCTTCTTGCTCATGGGCGGAAATCAAAAAAGGCCAAGGAAATCCCTGGCCTCTAGAGTGTGCTATTTATTCATCTCAGATTCTGGGGAGTGTAAAGCCCTCCCACAGGAATGCAACCAGCATCCAGACGACGAAGATGAGGGGAATCAGAATAGACCAGATCAGTACCTTCACTTCATGGCGGAGGTGCATGAACTCGCCGACAATGTAAGCGGCCTTCACGATCGTCAGCCCAACAAACAAAGCGGTCTTCAGCACGCCGTGAGCAAGTGTGAAGGCGATAACGAATTCCACTGCCGTCACGGCAGCAAGAATTCCGGCCACGCGCCACAATTGCTTAATCTTCTCCTTATTCGGGGGAAGTACCGTGATCTGGGGTTCGTGTGAATGATGTGACATAGACGTGAACGGTTATACGAGGTAGAAGAATGTGAATACAAATACCCAAACGAGATCTACAAAGTGCCAGTACAGGCCCACCTTCTCCACCATTTCGTAGCTGCCGCGGCGGTCATACATACCGGTGACCGTGCGATAGTAGATCAGGAAGTTGAGCAACACGCCGCTGAAGACGTGGAAGCCGTGGAAACCTGTGATGAAAAAGAAGAAATCGGCAAAGGCAGGAGGACCGTATTGGTTCTCCACCAGATTCGCTCCGAATACATTGTGAGAAACCCACTCACCATTCACAAATGCTTTAGCGACGGTAGGTGTGTCCGTTCCAACAATGAAGTGCGTCCACTCCCATGCCTGACAGCTGAGGAAGGCTGCTCCACCGACGATGGTCCAGAGCATCCATTTCTGAACGGCTATCCGGTCCATGCGATGACCTGCTTCAACAGCCAGCACCATCGTCACGGAACTCATGATGAGGATGAAGGTCATGATGCCCACGAACACCAGCGGAAGCTCAACGCCATGAAGGAAGGGCACCGCTTCAAATACTTTTTCAGGAATCGGCCAGGTATCCACTGCGAAATGGAAGTCCTTAGGCAATCCTGCATACGCATGGTTTGAGGTGCGAACCAGGCCATACGTAATCAGCAATCCGGAAAAGGTGAAAGCATCGGAAAGCAGGAAGAACCACATCATGAGCTTTCCATAGCTCACATTCATGGGTGATATACCACCATCCCAAATGCTTTTGCCAGGCGCTGTAGTTGCTGGAGCGTGCGACATAGATAGACGTTAATTTATCGGGTCAATAATAGAAAGATGAACAAATATAACCAAAGGACTCCCAAAAAATGCCAGTAGGTTGTGCACAATTCAATGGGAAGCAGCTTGCCAGGGCTGATTTTACCCCTGTAAGCGGCATTCAGCACGATCAGCAGGAAGATCACCGCACTCACTATGTGCAGACCGTGGAGGCCCGTCAGGATGTACAGAAACGAACCTGAAGGATTGCCGACGAGATGCACACTGTGCCCCACCAGGTCGGCCCAGGCCATGA
>JAIBBB010000240.1 GCA_019694905.1 Cyclobacteriaceae bacterium | reverse complement strand
AAGCCCTACACCGTAGGCGCGCGCATCAACAACCGCGATGAACAACTCAAGAATGGCCGCGGCTATGACCACAACTATGTGCTGAGCAAAGCCGCCGACACCTTCGGCCTCGCCGCAAGGGTCTATGAGCCGACGTCCGGCCGTGTGATGGAAGTGTGGACCGACGAACCCGGCCTCCAGTTCTACGCCGGCAACTTCCTCGACGGCAAAGACAAAGGCAAAGGCGGCAAGCCGTACAACTTCCGCACTGCTCTCTGCCTCGAAGCCCAGCACTATCCCGACAGCCCCAACCACCCGGACTACCCGTCGGTGACGCTGCGCCCTGGTGAAACCTATCGCCAGACGACGCACTACAAGTTCTCCGTCAAGAAATAAAACTCGCGTACCATGTTCCGTCTTTCGCTGTCAACCGGCTGCCTCGGTGTGCTGCTGGTGGCACTGTCGTGCAAACCCACGACACCCGACAATCAATTTCCCACCGACGCCATCGCTGCCGACATGAAGGTCCTCGCCTCCGATGACTTCCAGGGCCGGCGCCCGTTCACCGACGGCGAAACGAAAACCGTCGCCTACCTGCAACAACAATTCAAAGCCATCGGCTTTGAGCCCGGCAACGGCGACAGCTATGTGCAGGCCGTGCCCATGGCGGAGATCACCACGATGACGGACAGCGTGATGCCGATCACCGGCGGCAAACAGCCACTGCGACTCAGTGGCCGTCGCGACTTTATCCTGTGGACGGATCGCCCCGAGCCCGAAGTGAAACTCGAGCAGGATGAACTCGTCTTCGTGGGCTTCGGCGTCGTGGCGCCGGAGTACGGCTGGAATGACTACGCCGGCCTCGACATGAAAAACAAAATCGCTGTCGTGCTTGTCAACGACCCCGGCTTCGGCGGCGACGACACGACCTTCTTCAAAGGCAACACGATGACCTACTACGGCCGCTGGACTTACAAACACGAGGAGGCCACGCGGCAGGGCGCGAAGGGATGTCTCGTCATCCACAACACCGTGCCGGCGGGCTATGGCTTCAACGTGCCGCAGGTGGCGTGGAACAATCCGCACCTGCTGCTCGACGACCGCGGCCAGGAGTCGTACAAGTGCGCCGGCCTCGGCTGGCTGTCGTATGAGGCCACGCAACAACTCTTCGACGCGGCGGGCCTCGACTTCCGCCAGCTGCAGACCGACGCGCGCAAGCCCGGCTTCAAGGCCGTGCCGATGAAACTGAAGGCGTCAGCGACGATGCACAACACCGTGCGCTACAACCAGTCGTACAACGTCATCGCCAAAATCACCGGCACAACTCATCCCGACGAGGTGGTGATCTACTCTGCACACTGGGACCACCTCGGCATCGGCAAGAAAGATGAGAAGGGCGACAGCATCTACAACGGCGCCGGCGACAACGCCAGCGGCACGGCAGGACTCCTCGCCCTCGCGCGCGCCACCACTGCACAACCGAAACCCGACCGCACGGTGGTGTTTCTTTCTTTCACCGCCGAAGAGCAAGGGCTGTGGGGTTCGGCGTATTATGTCTCGCACCCGGTGTATCCGCTGGCGAAGACCGTCGCCAACATCAACATGGACATGATGAACCCGTGGGGCAAGACGAAAGACATCGTCGTGATCGGCATCGGCCAGAACGACCTGGAAGACAACCTGCGCGCAGCCGCGGCGAAAGTGAATCGCTATGTCGCGCGTGAGCCGAGTCCGCAGGCGGGACTCTACTTCCGCTCAGACCATTTCCACTTTGCCAAAGTGGGCGTGCCTGCACTGTTCGCCACCGGCGGCATCGACCACGCCGAGAAGGGCATCGAATACGGCAGGCAGCAACAGTCCGACTTCACTGCGAAACGCTACCACCGCCCCAGCGACGAATTTGATCCGGCACTGTGGCACCTCGACGGCGTAGCCGACAACCTGCAGTTGTTGTTCAACGTCGGCGACGGCCTGTCGCGCAGTGCTGCGTGGCCGCAGTGGAAGCCCACGTCGGAATTCAAAGACATCAAACGATGAACCACCCCTTGCACGGCCGGCGTGCTGTGGTCACCGGCGGCACCAAAGGCATCGGCCGCGCCATCGTCGCGGAGCTCGTGGGTCTCGGTGCCGAGGTCTTCACCGTCGCGAGGCAGGCCACCCACCTGGACACATTGAAACAGGAATTCGGAGCGAAGGTGCACGGCCTTACCGGCGACCTGTCGGACAAAAACTTCCGGAAGACTTTTGTAGAAACGGTCGCGCAGCAGTGGCCGACACTCGACATCCTCGTCAACAACGTGGGCACCAACGTGCGCAAGGCGTTCACGTCGTACGGTGAAGCGGAGTACCGCGCGCTGTTTGAGACCAACCTCTTCACACTCACCGACCTGCTGCAACAATTCCATCCGCTGTTGAAAGCGTCGGGCAACGGCAGCGTGGTCAGCATCGCCTCAGTGGCCGGCAGTGTCGACGTGATGAGCGGTCCGCCGTATGGCATGACAAAGGCCGCCATCATTCAACTCATGCGCCACCTCGCCGTGGAGTGGGCGCCCGACCACATCCGCCTCAATACCGTGTCTCCGTGGTACATCGACACGCCACTTACGCAGCCGGTGCTCACCGATCCCGTGCGGCTGGAGAAAATTCTCGCGCGCACGCCCATGGGCAGGGTAGGGCGGCCTGAAGAGGTGGCGGGCATCGTCGCATTTCTGTGCACCGACAAAGCGTCGTACATCACCGGCCAGAACATCCAGGTCGATGGCGGCATGATGGCCAAGGGCCTCTAAGAAGAAATCGCTCAGCGAAAGTCTTTCAGCGAAATTTCAAAAATAAGGTTGGCGTGTGAGGGGATGATCACCTTGCCCTGGTTGTCGCGGATGACCGTGGCGCCATAGGCAAACTCCGACGGCACAAACACCGTCACATCCGATCCTTTCGTCAGCCGCGGCAGCACGAGTTGCCAGCCGAGAATGAGGTTCTCCAGCCGGTAGTGGATGGGACTCGCCGCGGAGTCGAACGTCACACCGGTCTCCATGAGCCGGCCGCGGTAGGTGAAGTACACTTCGCTTTCGAGACACGGCGTTGCCTCTGAGTCGCCGACGCGCGTCACGCGGTAGCGCACGCCGTGGGCCTCCGGCTGTGTGACAATCTGTTGCTGTGCGAGGTAGAGGTCGATGGCGGTGACATCCTGTTCGAGTTGCTGCAGGTCGATGGCGTCAAAGCGCTTCGCAGGAATGGTCGTCGTGCAGACTTCTTCACTCCGCGAGCACCCAAGAACAATCAGGCAGGGTACCAACAAGGTTGCCCAGCACCGCATAGAGAAAACGGTTACTTGCGGATGTCTACCAATTCCATGTCGAAGGAAAGCACAGTATTAGGCTTGATGCGCTCACCGGAGCCGCGCTCGCCATACGCGAGGTGGGAGGGGATGAACACCGTGACCTTGCAGCCCTTGTTCATGTACTGCAGCACTTCATCCCAGCCCTGAATCACCTGCTTGAAGTCCACGACAAGCTGATAGGGAACGTAGGGATTCTGCGGATCGTAGGCGCCCTTTTCTTTCGCCACCTTTTCGATGCTGGTGTCGAACAGGGTGCCGTCGAGGAGGTAGCCCGCATAGTGCACGAGCACCTGCTGGCCGCGCTTCGCAGTAGGGCCTGCTCCTGGCTTCGTAATGATGTAGCGCAGGCCGGTAGCAGTGCGTTCTGCTTTCAGGTTCTTCGCAGCGAGGTGGTTCTCGATCGTCACGCTGTCGGTGGCGCGCTGTTCCTTCATCCGCACCGCGTAGCGGGCGTTGAGTTTCGCCACCTGCTCCTGCTGGAATTTGCGCACGCCGTCAGTGTCGAGCACGTTGGTGACCCTGATGGTGTAGGTGAAGAAGCCGGTGCGGTCCACGTTGGCGGGCACGGGCTGGTTCCAGGTTTTTTCGAAGAGCATTTCAGGGCTCACCTTGAACATGATGCTGTCGCCGTTGGCGAGCTGGCGGAAGATGCCCTGCACACCCTGCTCCTGTTTTTCGGATTCGGGGCCGGGGACTTCCACCACCATGGGGATACCTTCCTTGTAGGTGTCGAGCCATACCGAGTCCTTGCTGTCTTTGGCGACCATCTCGAGCTGGAGGAAGGTGCCGGGCTTGGCGAACTCACCCTCGCCCTTCTTCAGTACGGTGAACGTAAATCCGTTGGCAGTCTTGCGCTCCTGCGTGCAGGAAGCTAACAGGAACAGGGCGGCGACGAGAAGGAGTGCGTTTTTCATGTCAGTCAAATTGGTTTGCGTAGTGCGTCTTTGTATTCGGGTAAGATCGAGAGAAAATGCTGGAGTGCTTCCTGCAGCGACTGTTTGGACGAGCCGCCTGCAGCGTTGCGGTGGCCGCCGCCCTGGAAGTGTTTGCGCGCGAGGTCGTTCACCGAGAAGTCGCCGAGGGAGCGGAAGGAGAATTTGATTTCATCCTTGCGGTCGTACATGAGCACCGACATTTTGATGCCCTTGATGCTGAGGCCGTAGTTGACGAGCCCTTCGGTATCGCCGGTCTGGCTGCCGTGCTGGCGCATCTCTTCGGCGGTGAGCGTCATGTACACTGTGTTGTATTCTGGCAGCACGTGCATGCGCTGGCTGAGGACGAAGCCTGTGAGGCGGAGGCGCTCCACGGAGTTGGTGTCGTAGATCTGGCGGGCCACTTCGGAGGGGTTCGCGCCGAGGGCGGTGAGGTCGGCGGCGACCTGAAACTCGCGGGCGGTGACGTTGTTGTGGCGGAAGTTGCCGGTGTCGGTCATCAGCCCCGCATAGAGGCAGTTGGCGATGTGGTTGTCGATGAGGTCGCGCTCGCCGAGCATGACGATGAGTTCGTAGATCATCTGCGCGGTGCTGGCACACTTCACATCCCAGTAGCTGAATTTGGCAAAATTCTCCGGCTCCAGGTGGTGGTCCACCATCACTTTGACGGCGCTGGCTTCGCGCACGGGGCTTTCGAGGTCTTCGATGCGCTTCAGCGACGAGAAGTCGAGGCAGAAGATGACGTCGGCGCGGCCGATGAGGTGGCGCGCGTGTTGAAGGGTTTCGGGCTTGTCCTTCTGGACTGCATGAACAGTTTCATGGCCGGGCATCCATGCCAGGAAGCCGGGGTAGTCGCTGGGAGTGATGGGGTGCACCTGGTGACCCTTGCGGCGGAGGTAGCCCGCCAGGCCCAGGGTTGAACCCAGCGCGTCGGCGTCGGGCTTGAAGTGCGTGACAATCACGATGTTCTTCGGCTGCGCCAGCAACGCCTTGAATTCGGAAATTCGGTCCATGAGCCGGCAAAAATACGAATAATGATCCGGTCTGTGAGGGTACGCCCTTTTTTAATACTTTTGCGCCCGAATTTTGACCCAAACTAAAAACACAATACCATGGCTGGAAACAGAACTTTTACGATGCTGAAACCCGATGCAACGGGCGCAGGGAATGTAGGTGCGATCACCAAAATGATTGAGGAGGCTGGCTTTCGCATTGTAGCCATGAAAAAGACCCGTCTGTCGGCCGAATTGGCAGGCCAGTTCTACGCCATCCACAAGGAGCGGCCCTTTTACGGCGAACTGTGTGCTTACATGTCGTCCGGCGCCATCGTGCCGATGATCCTCGAGAAAGACAACGCTGTCGAAGACTTCCGCAAACTCATCGGCGCCACCGACCCGAAGAAAGCTGCCCCCGGCACCATCCGCGCACTCTTCGCCAAATCCATCGACGCCAACGCGATCCATGGATCGGACTCCGACGCCAACGCTGAGATTGAAGGCAACTTCTTCTTCTCGCAGTTCGAGCGATTCTGAGCGCGAGCCCCGGCGGCTTTCTTATTTCGGACCTATTTCAAACATGCTATGACGATTGACCCACAGTATTCTGAAAAATTTGAAACAAGACACAACGGTCCGGATGAAGCCCAGGTGGCAGCGATGCTCAAGGTAGTCGGCGCCAGCTCCGTCGACGAACTGATCGCACAGACGATCCCCGCCAACATCCGCCTCAAGCGCGAACTCAACCTCCCCGCGCCGGTATCGGAATTTGAATTTCTGAAGCAGTTCAAAGCGCTCGCCGCACAGAACCGCGTCATGAAGTCGTACATCGGCATGGGGTACTACAACACCATCACGCCACCCGTCATTCTCCGCAACATCCTGGAGAACCCGGGTTGGTACACTGCCTACACACCCTACCAGGCGGAAATCGCCCAGGGTCGCCTCGAGGCGCTCATCAACTACCAGACGATGGTGATCGACCTCACCGGCATGCAGATCGCCAACGCGTCGCTGCTTGACGAAGGCACCGCCGCCGCTGAAGCGATGCACCTGCTCTTCGCCGCACGCAAGGGCGCGAAGAAAGATGCAGCCGTGTTCCTCGTCGATGAAAATGTGTTTCCGCAGACACTCGACGTGCTCCGCACCCGCTCCGCGCCGCTCGGTATCGAACTGCGCGTGGCCGACATCAACAAGACTGACATCACCGACGTCAATATTTTCGGCGCATTTGTGCAGAACCCCGACAGCCGCGGCGCCATCCGCGACCTCAGCGCCTTCATCGCCGCCGCCC
>JAIBBB010000029.1 GCA_019694905.1 Cyclobacteriaceae bacterium | reverse complement strand
CACCAGTTCGTGTGCAGGTATTTCCGCTTCGAGGATGCCGTGCATGTAAAAGCGCAGCATGCCATCCTGGGTTACTTCGCCGATCTCGCTGCAAGGGAGGTCCCATTTTTTGAATACATCCAGCACGCTGCCGACTACGGGATTCAACTCAAAGACGCTGCTCCGGACCTGAAGGCGAGGGTTAAACGCAGCCGCGACGTGGCCGCCAGCATGAGTAAAGGCGTGCAGTTCCTGCTTAAGAAGAACAAGGTGGAACAAATCCTCGGCTATGGAAAGATCAAGAAAGGAAACAAGGTTGAGGTGACCGATGCGGCCGGCAAGAAAACCGACTACGACGCCAAGCATATCATCCTGGCAACCGGTGCCCGTTCGCGTGAACTTCCCGCCCTGAAAATTGATGGCAAAAAAATCATTGGGTACCGTGAAGCGATGGTGCTGGAAGAGCGTCCACGCCGCTTACTTGTTGTAGGCTCCGGCGCCATTGGCGTTGAATTCGCCTACTTCTACAATACTATCGGTAGCGAGGTGACCATAGTTGAGTTCATGCCCCGGATTGTTCCGGTGGAAGATGAGGAGGTCTCGAAGGCTTTGGAACGTTCTTTCAAGAAGGCAGGAATGACTATCCACACAAGTTCAGAAGTAACCGCCGTTGATACCAAAGGCAAAGACTGCGTGGCTACCGTGAAGACACCTACGGGTGAAATCAAGATTGAATGCGATGTGGTATTGTCCGCCGCCGGTGTTACGACCAACCTCGAGAATCTCGGCCTGGAGGAAGTCGGCGTCAAGACCGAAAAGGGCAAGGTGCTGGTAGATGATTTTTACAAGACCAATATACCCGGTGTCTACGCCATTGGCGACATCGTGAAAGGCCCTGCGCTGGCACACGTTGCGTCTGCAGAAGGCATCACCTGTGTGGAGAAGATTGCCGGAAAAAATCCGGAACCTATCAACTACAACAACATCCCGGGTTGCACTTATTGCTCTCCGGAAATTGCCTCTGTCGGGCTTACGGAAGAAGCAGCGAAGAAGGCAGGCTATGAGATCAAAGTCGGCAAATTTCCGTTCACTGCCTCCGGCAAGGCCAAAGCTGCAGGTGCCGCCGATGGCTTTGTGAAAGTAATTTTCGACGCCAAGTACGGCGAATGGCTGGGTGCGCACTTTATTGGCGCCAACGTCACTGAAATGATCGCAGAAGTGGTAGCAGCCCGCAAACTGGAAACTACAGGGCATGAGATCATCAAAACGATTCATCCACACCCTACCATGAGCGAAGCTGTTATGGAAGCTACTGCCGCAGCATACGGTGAAGTCATTCACATTTGATTGATCAATAGTAACGCATCCGGTTCTGGCATAAATCTATCTGCATGATCAAATCCATGACCGGTTTTGGTACCGCAACCCGCAACAGCGGCAAAGCCACGATTACCGCCGAAGTAAAATCACTGAATTCCAAATTCATGGATCTCTCGCTGCGATTGCCGCGAGGGTTCAATGAAAAGGAAAGTGAAGTGCGCAACCTCCTCTCAGACAAACTCGAGCGAGGAAAAGTCTCAGTCAGCCTTGATTACCAGACCACCGGTTCTGTCGAGATCCGTCAGCAGTATAACGAGGAACTTTTCCTTGCGTATTATGCGCAGCTCAAAAAGCTCGCTGACCGCGCCATGACCAGCTATGATCGCATCTTTGAACTGGCATTGAATTCTCCCGACGTAATTCAGAATTCCGGGCGCAACGAGCTTGAACCAGCTGTATGGGAAGATTCATTGGCAGTACTGCAGGAGGCCATTCAACGATGCGACGAATTTCGGGTGCTCGAAGGACGCGGGCTGGAAGAAAAGTTACGGCAGTACATTGCCGTGATCAGCGAAGGGCTTCAGGGCGTCGAGGAACTGGATCCCAAACGCATTGAGCGGGTGCGCAGCAAAATCAAAGGCCGGGTAACTGCCTTCTTTGGCGAAGAGGGCTTCGACCAGAACCGGCTGGAGCAGGAGATTATCTTCTACATTGAAAAGCTCGACATCCATGAGGAGCGTGTGCGACTCCGCGCGCATCTGGAGCACTTTGTCGACACGTTGTCGGCGGCGAATTCAAATGGCAAAAAGCTCGGTTTTATCGCCCAGGAAATCGGCAGGGAAATCAACACCATTGGCTCCAAAGCCAATGACGCGGACATTCAAAAACACGTGGTGTCGATGAAAGAAGAGTTGGAGAAAATCAAGGAGCAGTTGAACAACATCCTTTAGACCATTCCATAAATGAGAGATCCCGATTGACTCGGGATCTCCGCCGGAAAACCCAATAGGAACACCGGACGCCTAACAAACTTAAACCTTGAAAAACTATAAAAACAGTTCAAGTAAGCGATCTGCGAGCGCCGAGTATACAAAATGCGGTTAGAAACTAATTAGAATTCACCTCGATATAGAAAATCCAACATTAACCTGTGTGCCCTGCCCTGGAGACGATTCAATCTCGAGTTTGCCCTTGTGCACTTCAATGATCCGCCGGCTCAGCGACAGCCCAATTCCATGGCCCTTCACTCGCGCAGAGCTATCTGCCCGATAAAATGGCTGGAAGATTCTCTCTAAATCCCTTTTTGCAATTCCAGGCCCGTTGTCGAATATCCTGACCTCCAGTTCTTTGTCAGAACAAATAAGTGACACCGTTGCCGAATGGTCCTCAGAGAATTTGCACGCATTTTCAACGATATTTTCGAAGGCCGTCTTCAGCAACTGGGAATTTGCTTCAATGCACAGTTTCCGTTCATCTTCGGGCATGCCAATGGCAAGTACTTCAACGCGGTAACTCGTGTTCAGTGCCTGGACTGTTTCTCGTACCTCCCATATGAGCTCATCCAACCTGACCAGGGCCGTATGTAATTTTACATTGTCCTGGCTCAAAGTAGCGAGATCGAGCAGTCCGTTTGAGAGTTGATTAAGTTCCCTGATATCTTCCAGAACGGAGCTAACCAACGCTTTGTATTCAGCAGTATCGCGATCACTCAGAAGTGTAACTTCAAGTTGTGAAGTGATCTTTGTGAGTGGATTCTTGAGTTCATGTGATACATTCGCGACAAATGTTTTTTGAAGATTGAAGCCATTTTCTATTCGATCCAAAAGCCCGTTGAAAATGAGAACAAGCTTGCCAATTTCATCATTTGAATCAGTGGCGTACAATCGTTGGCTCAGATTGTCAGTCGATATCGACTCGACTTCATTCATTATTTTTTTTATGGGCATGAGCGTTCTGCCACTGTACAGCCAACCTACAAATGCAACCACAGCCACCAATACAAAAAGAAGCACTACCAAAAGGGTGCGTAAATCGCGAAATCTCTGGAAGCCTTCAACATCAATTGCTTCCGCAATGATAAAATAAGCTCTGCCCATTGCGTCACGAAAAGGCAGGCCAACAACTGTGTAGTTACCTTGCATGGACCGAAACGTGCCGTGCTTTCGGATATCCTCTACGATTTCTGACTCACGAAGGAATCTCAGGGTGTCATTGTTGGTGTACAATTCCTTGCCGGAACTGTCAAGTATAGAGATATTCTCTCCGTATAAAATGTCATGCTTGGACTGATCAATGACCTTTAGCAATGCAGAGTCAACCTCCTCAACCTTTAACAATAGTACAGCTGACGTCAACGCACGGTCTCTCAACCTTCTCTCAAACTCTAGACGACCTGAACGCCAAAGGAAAAAGTAAAGCACACTAAATGCCACAATCAATATCAGAGTGACAACCAAAGTAAACAGGAAGGTTAGCCGCGTCCTTATTTGCATCCTATTCCGCTTTCAGAAAATAGCCCATTCCAAACTGGGTGTGTATCAATTTCGAATCAAATCCCTTGTCAATCTTGTTTCGCAGATAGTTCACGTACACTTCGACCATATTGGTCCCTGTATCGAAGTCAATTTTCCAGATATTCCTGGCTAATTCAGAGCGAGAAATAACACGGCCGGCATTCTGAAGGAAATACTCCAGCAAAGCAAACTCCTTAACAGTAAGTGTAATACGCTTCCCGTCCCGATGAACCACTCTTCGGTCCACATCCATCTCTAGTCCTCCGATTGAAAGCAGGTTACTTGGCATTCTTGGCTTGCTCCTTCGCAAGATTGCCTTGATACGCAATAACAACTCCTTGAATTCGAAAGGCTTGGTAAGGTAGTCATCAGCACCCACTTCGAAACCAAGAATTACCTGGTCTGTGGCCCCCAGAGCAGTGAGCATGAGTACAGGGGTCTCGATTCCGGCTAACCTGACCTGTTTGCAGAGCTCGCGTCCATCCATTTGCGGCATGATCAAATCAGTTATGATGAGGTCGTAAGTATTTGCCAACGCCAATCTGACACCAGTAATACCGTTCCCTGCAGTCTCTACAGAATAGTAGTTTTCTTCTAAGCCTCTCTTGATGTAACGTGCGGTCTTAGGCTCGTCTTCAACCAACAGAATCTTCATAGAATAAACTTAGTCATTCATGGAGACACGGAGTAAAGCAGTCATTAGATTTTTATTAGAAGCAATGCTCAACAACCTAAATGGCGTCGATCGGACTATTTTTACCGAACCGTTAAAATGAGAAAATGCAGCAAGCCGTTCTGGTGATCTTCACGATTGGATATATACTAATCGCATTAGAGCACCCCATCAACATCAACAAAACCGCCACAGCGCTTGTTACGGGTGCATTATGCTGGGCCCTTATTGCCCTGGACCATTCTCACACGTGGCTTCCCTTTAGTGATCACTATGTTGAATTTGCTTCACACCATGCCGAAAGCAGTCACCAGGACAACACACCGATCTACAATCAATTTGTTCTGTCCGAACTATCTCACTATTTGGGAGAGATTGCATCAATCGTCTTCTTTCTGATGGGCGCAATGACCATAGTTGAGCTAATTGATATTCACGGCGGCTTTAGCATCATCACAAGCAAAATAAAGACAAGAGATATTCGCTCGCTTCTGTGGATAGTGAGTCTGGTTGCGTTCTTCTTGTCATCAGTTCTTGACAACCTCACTACAGCGATAGTAATGGTGTCGCTCGTCCGAAAACTAGTCCCACATCGAGAACTTCGAATGACTTTTGCAGGTATGATTATTATCGCAGCAAATGCAGGTGGTGCATGGTCACCCATCGGGGATGTAACCACGACGATGCTGTGGATTGATGGTCAGATCACATCAATGATGATAATGAAGGAGGTAATTTTGCCAAGCGTTGTCTGTCTGCTTCTTCCACTGATGGCTGTTTCACTCAGATATAAAGGAAGATTGGAGGGTTTCGAGCAGATCCACGAAAGAACGAATACCAACACGAAGCAAGGAAATACGATGCTTGCAATTGGTGTTGGCGCGCTTGTATCAGTTCCTATCTTCAAATCCCTCACCCATTTACCCCCATTCATGGGCATCCTGCTGGGGCTAGGTGCGATGTGGGTTATTTCAGAATTCATCAACCCTGAGCTTGATGACCAGGAACGCAAACAATACACTGCAGCAGGCGCTCTTTCCAGGATTGATTCCTCCAGTGTTATGTTCTTTTTCGGAATACTGCTTTCTGTAAGTGCACTTGAAACCATGGGTATTCTTTCCCAGTTGGCCAGGTCCCTCGAAGCTGGATTAGGCAATCAACAACTGATCATATCCCTCATTGGCGTTATTTCAGCGATCGTTGACAATGTCCCTCTGGTGGCGGCATGCATGGGCATGTATCCCATGGAGATTTATCCGCCAGATCACCAACTCTGGCATTTTCTTGCTTATTGTGCCGGAACGGGAGGAAGCTTGCTCATTATTGGTTCTGCTGCCGGGGTCGCTGTCATGGGCATGGAAAAAATCGATTTTCTGTGGTACCTACGCAAAATCAGTCTTTTGGCCCTCTTGGGGTATGCGGGTGGGGCAGTTGTATATCTTCTGCTTAAATGATTGAGAGCGACTTAATATAGTCGTGGAGTTGGACATTCCAGCTATTTTTGGACTATGTCCAAGAGCCTCACACAAAGGATATCACAGTTCGTCCGGATTGTCCCGACGCTCATTGTTAGAAAATTCTCAAATCGACAGTTCCTGATAGTAATGGCAGTAGTTGTTGGGCTCTGCGCAGGTTTTGTCGCCATATTACTGAAAGCTACTGTTCACTACCTTCAATCCGGGTTTTCCACGTTACACAATCAATATCCGTGGATTTATGCCGCCGCACCATCACTGGGAATTCTCATTACCATCGGATTCACAAAATTGATTCTCAACAATCAGTTGCAAAAGGGAACATATCATGTGTTGCTGGCCATCGGAAAAAAATCGTCACAGCTTCCCAGGTCTGAAGTGTATAGTCATGCTGTCACCAGCGCCTTAACGGTTGGTGCTGGTGGGTCTGCGGGCCTGGAGTCACCCATAGTCCAAACTGGCTCTGCCATTGGTTCCAATATAGCTTCACTTTTTCCCCTGGGGTACAAAGACCGAACGTTGCTGCTAGCATGCGGCGCTTCCGCTGGAATCGCCTCAGCCTTTAATGCGCCGATTGCAGGAGTTTTATTTGCGCTGGAGGTACTTTTGGTTGATGTAAGTATCTCCTCATTTATTCCATTGCTAATGGCTGGGGCTACCGGAGCGCTCTTGTCCAAAATAGCGCTTTCAGAGGAAATCCTACTGTCATTTAAAGAAGCCAGTCCGTTCAACTATTTTAATATTCCATATTACATTATACTTGGCATTCTTTGCGGCGTTGCGTCAGTTTACTACATACGGGTGTACCTGTCCATTGAGAACCTGTTTGAAAGATTCTCTCATTGGAGTTTGAAGTGGTGCCTCGGTGGTGCCCTCCTTGCAATTCTCATTTATCTTTTCCCTCCTCTGTTCGGTGAGGGCTACGCAACCATTCGGGTACTGTCCACCTCAGATGCCGTCACACTTTTTTCCAATTCACCCTTTCAGGCTCTATTTTCACAATCATCCTTGTGGATCGGAATCTCGGTGCTACTCATTTCGCTCCTGAAGGTCCTGGCTGTTTCATTTTCGATAAATGCCGGTGGAAATGGCGGTAATTTTGCGCCCGCACTCACGATGGGATCAGCTCTTGGATTTTCATACGCCTACATCACTAATTCCATTAGCGCATTAAGCCTCCCAACTTCAAATTTCTCATTGGTAGCCATGGCAGGGGTGTTGACTGGCATATTTCACGCTCCGCTCACTGCCATCTTCCTTATTGCAGAGATTACAGGTGGATATGATCTGATGATTCCATTAATGATCGTCGCTGCCATAAGTACATCCATATCAAGATACTTCGGCCCCCACTCACTGGATGATGCCAAGTTGATCAGAGCCAAAGCACTCACTGTAAGTTATCGTAACATGCAAGTCATATCTGGTCTTGCACCATCCGATTTTTTGGAAAAAGACTTTGTTACCATCTCGGAAAAATCAACGCTTAGAGAGTTGATCGGCGCAATCGAGAAGTCCAAGAGAAATGTCTTCCCCGTAGTTGATGGCAACGACCGTCTTGTTGGTATCATTTCTTTGGAGGAAATAAGGGGCATTATGTTCTCAACATCGCTTTACGATTCAATTAAAGTCACTCAACTTATGCATGAACCAACCCTGTGTATTGATGATACTGATGACATCTATAGCATAATGGATAAGTTTGATAAAACGGATATGTGGAATATACCAGTAAGATCAGGTGAGAAGTACAAAGGCTTCATGTCAAAATCCACTGTCTACTCAAAGTTCCGGGAACTGTCCGCCCGTCATCAATAAAAAAAGGCCGGCAAGCCGGCCTTTTTCACTTACAAAAATTAACCACTTACTTTTTGACTTCTTCGTACTCCACGTCGGTTGCATCCGACTGGTTGCCGGTTCCGCTTCCGGTATTCTCGGCACCGGGCTGAGGGCCCTGACCCTGCTGCTGTGCACCCGCTGCTGCGTACATCTCCTGTGAAGCTGCCTGCCAGGCGGCATTCAGTCCGGTTACTGCAGCGTCAATAGCATCAACATCCTGAGCCTTGTGCGCTTCGCGCAGCTTCTCCAGTTGCGCAGTGATGGCTGACTTGTTGCCTTCAGAAAGTTTGTCACCAAACTCCTTCAGCTGCTTCTCGGTCTGGAAGATCATCGAGTCTGCCTGATTGATCTTCTCCACGCGCTCCTTCTGTTTCTTGTCGGCGTCAGCATTGGCCTGTGCCTCCTGCTTCATCTTCTGGATTTCAGCATCAGTCAAGCCACTCGATGCTTCGATACGGATCTTCTGCTCCTTGCCGGTTCCTTTGTCCTTGGCTGATACATGAAGAATGCCGTTCGCGTCAATGTCGAATGTGACTTCAATCTGCGGAACACCGCGCGGTGCCGGCGGAATACCATCGAGATGGAATCGGCCAATGGTGCGGTTGTCTTTGGCCATCGGGCGTTCTCCCTGCAGCACGTGGATCTCAACAGAAGGCTGACTGTCTGATGCCGTAGAGAACACCTCCGACTTCTTGGACGGAATGGTGGTGTTCGACTCTATCAGCTTGGTCATCACACCACCCATCGTCTCGATACCGAGAGACAACGGCGTAACGTCCAGCAGCAACACATCTTTCACTTCACCGGTGAGCACACCTCCCTGAATTGCAGCGCCAACGGCCACCACTTCATCCGGGTTCACGCCCTTGGAAGGCTTCTTACCGAAAAACTTCTCCACTTCTTCCTGAATGCGGGGGATACGGGTAGAACCACCCACCAGAATCACTTCGTCAATCTGGTCCACAGAGTAACCTGAGTCGGCCACTGCCTTGCGGCATGGCTCCAGTGTACGGCGGATCAGATCGTCGCAGAGTTGCTCAAATCTGGCGCGCGTCAATTTCTTCACCAGGTGTTCCGGCACGCCGTCCACAGAAGTGATGTAGGGCAAGTTGATCTCGGTTTCCTGCGAACTGGACAGTTCGATCTTGGCTTTCTCAGCAGCCTCTTTCAGACGCTGCAGTGCCATCGGGTCCTTTCTCAGGTCGATGTTCTTCTCCGACTTGAATTCGTCTGCGAGCCAGTTCATGATGCGCATATCGAAATCGTCGCCGCCGAGGTGCACATCCCCGTTGGTGGATTTCACTTCAAACACACCATCGCCCAGTTCGAGAACTGAAATGTCAAAAGTACCGCCGCCCAGGTCGTAGACAGCGATTTTCATGTCTTTGTTCTTTTTATCCAGACCGTATGCCAATGCAGCGGCCGTAGGCTCATTGATGATTCGCTTCACATCAAGACCTGCGATCTGACCCGCCTCTTTGGTGGCCTGACGCTCAGCGTCATTGAAGTACGCAGGAACTGTGATGACGGCTTCCGTGACGGTAGTGCCCAGGTAATCTTCAGCTGTACTCTTCATCTTCTGAAGAACCATGGCAGAGATTTCCTGTGCCGTATAAAGCCGGTCTCCGATCCGCACACGCACTGTGTCATTGTTCCCGCTTTCCACCTGATAGGACACCATCTTCATCTCGCCGCTCACGTCAGAGTACTTCTTACCCATGAAGCGCTTGATGGACAGCACCGTATTTTTGGGGTTGGTAATCGATTGCCTCTTGGCCGGGTCACCGACCTTGCGCTCACCTTTGCCGTTGTCCAGAAAACCAACAATCGAGGGCGTCGTGCGACGGCCTTCACTGTTGGCAATCACCACCGGCTCACTACCTTCCATGACGGCAACGCATGAGTTGGTTGTTCCTAAGTCGATGCCAATAATCTTTCCCATGATGATCTATTTTTAGTGTTTTTGAATGCTAGACGCACTATCTCAATGCCTATGCCAAGCCCGTTCAGGCCCCGTTTTATGCCACATTGGCAGAAATGTCAGCCCCCTGTATACAAAACAAGCGGGCCAGAAAGGCCGGCGTGCTACCTTTGGAAAAACTCAAGCCCACCTATGAAAAAACGAATTCTCTTGCTGTCGGTAGCCGCTCTGGCGTTCTCCTGCAGCACCCCCAAAACGCAGGAGTCAGCCGTCGATACGGTTGCCTCTGTACCAGCCCTCCCTGCACTCACCGATGCCCAGAAGGCTGAAGGCTGGAAATTGCTTTTTGACGGAACCACAACCACCGGCTGGCACTTTTTCAAAGGAAAAGAAAACAATACCTGGGAAGTTCAGGATGGTGCACTCCACTGCAAAGCCGAAGCCGACAAGCGAGCAGACCTTATCACCGATGGAGAGTACACCAATTTTGAGCTGAGCTTCGATTGGAAAGTTGCCAAAGGAAGCAACAGCGGCGTCATGTTCCACGTCACAGAAGAATTCGATGAGCCCTATTTCAGCGGTCCCGAATACCAGGTCATTGACGATGCCAACTACCCGGGAGAACTCAAAGACACACAGCTGGCTGCGGCCAATTATGACATGCATGCGGTGCCTACCAAAAAGGCTGCGGCATTTGGCGAATGGAATTCATCCAGACTGGTCGTGAATGGAAGTCATGTAGAACACTGGCTCAACGGCGAACAAGTATTGACCTATGAATTGTGGTCTGACGACTGGACCAAACGCAAGAATGGAAGCAAATGGAAGGACGTGAAGGGCTACGGCATGTCAAAGAAAGGCAAGATCGACCTGCAGGACCACGGCAATGAAGTCTGGTACCGGAATATCGCGATCAAGGAGTTGCCCTGAACGTGGGCATTGCCAAAATAAAAGAGGCTGTCAATGATGACAGCCTCTTTTTTTGTATCAGGTTCTACAGATCGTCAGAGGATTTTAGCCTGCTCCTTTCGTGCGAAGTCAAGCACAATCGGTGAAGCAATGAAGATAGATGAGTAGGTTCCTATACCAATACCCACCAGCAACGCAAAAGAGAATCCTCGCAACACTTCACCTCCGAAGAACAGCAATACAACTACCACAATAAGCGTGGTACCCGATGTGATCAGCGTGCGGCTGAGCGTATCGTTAATTGCACTGTTGATAACCTGACGGGTATCTTTCATTGAACCGTAACCGATATACTCGCGGATACGGTCAAATACAACCACCGTATCGTTGATTGAGTAACCAATGATTGTCAGCAAGGCCGCCACAAATACCTGGTCAATTTCAAACGACACACCGAGGAGGCGTGCGATCGCAAACGCCGCAAAGGTGAAGAGCGAGTCGTGAATCAGGGCAATGATGGCACCCGCACTATAAACAACCTTTCTGAAACGGATGAGGATGTATAGGAATATGGCAATGATGGAGAACAAGCCGGCCTCAAAAGCAGAACTTTTGATGTCGTCCGCGATAGTGGCACCCACCTTCGAAGAAGACAGGATGGAGAAATGTGTTTCATCCACCTGGGTATTCGTTTCGATGTAATCCTGGTTGGTGAATTTCTTCACGCCACTGATAAGCGCAGCCTTGACCTTGTCATCAGCCTCATCTGAGTCATCATCAATGAGGTAGGACGTGGTCACCTTCATCACGCTGTTACTGCCATAGTTCTTTACTTCAGTTCCAGAATTTTCAAATGAGCTCACCAGCGCATTGCGCATGGCAGTTGCTTCCACCGGATTCTTGAAAGAAACGATGTAATATCTGCCCCCCTTGAAGTCTACACCAAGGTTCAGTCCCTGAATGGCAATCAACACAAATCCAATCGCGATCACTGTCGTTGAAAAGATGTAAGCAATCTTTCGGTTGCCGATGAAATCAAAATGAGTGCGATTCTTGACAAGTGCAGAAAGCCCCGTCTGGAAAGACAGTTTGGCCTCGTCGCCCTTGCGTACCATCCACTCGATGACCACACGGGAAATGTACACCGCCGAGAAGAAGGAGGTAGCAATACCGATCATCAGCGTGATGGCAAATCCCTTCAAAGGACCCTGACCGAGAACGAAAAGGAACATTGCAGTAAGGAAAGTAGTCAGGTTAGAATCGAAGATCGAAGCAAATGCACGCTCATAGCCCTTCTGAATTGCCTCGCGGAGTCGTCTGCCCTGTCGAAGTTCCTCCCTGATACGCTCATAGATCAGCACGTTCGCGTCAACCGCCATACCCATGGTCAGTACGATACCCGCGATACCGGGCAGCGTCAGCGCAGCGTTGAACTGTGCAAGAATACCCAGAATGAAGAAGATGTTGAAGAGCAGCGCGAGGTTGGCAACCATACCCCCTTTGGCATAATAGGCCCACATGAAGATGACCACGATGATCAGACCCGCAGCCATCGACACATAGCCCTGGTTCTGGGCTACCTGACCCAGGGTAGGTCCGACAATAGCTTCTTCCACAATGCGCGTAGGCGCAGGCAGTGAACCCGCTTTCAATACGTTTGCCAAATCCTTTGCTTCATCCAGCGTGAAGTTACCCGTGATCTGAGAGTTTCCATTCGGAATCTCACCCTGTACAGTGGGGGCGGTATAAACGTAGTTGTCAAGTACGATGGCAATGCGGCCCTGCGGCGAAAGGCTCGCTGCATTTGCTGTTACCTTGCCCCACACTTTAGAGCCTGCAGCATTCATTCTCATGCTGACAGCAGGGCGCTGATACTGGTCATAGTCCAAACGAGCGTCCACAACGACTTCTCCTGACAGAAGTGGTTTGGCATTTCTGCCCAGGTCAACAAAGTTGAGTTGCAGGTCTTCGACACCCGGGCTAACCTCCGGATTGGATTTTACATCCCAGAAGAATCCGATGTTGCGGGGGAACAATGCGCGAATTTCAGGTCGTTTGAGGATGCGGTTGACGGTGCTTGTATCCTTGATCGAATAGTGAAAAGGAAACCCGGGAGTCATCAGCGCAAACAACGGTGACGTAGTAGCCCTGCGGAGGGAATCGAGCGTAGAGCCTGTGCTGTCCTTGGCGTTGCTCAGTTGCTTGAGCAGGTCGCTCTTGGTAGTGTCAGCGGTAGCAGTAGTCTGCTTGTCGGTGGCGGTTGCAAGATCCTTTTTGGCGGCGTTTTGCTCTTTCATCAACACGCTGTTGATCGCTTCAACCGAATTGGCCACCGAAGGATCGGTGTATTCAACAACTGACCAGAATTCGAGACGTGCCACGCTCTGAAGCAGTTTGTGCACCCGCTGCGGATTGTCAGCACCGGGAATCTCAATCTGGATTCTGCCCGTGCCAGGCAGGCGCTGAATGTTGGGCTGCGAGGTACCAAACTGGTCTATACGGGTCTTGAGAATGGTAAACGACCGGTCGATGGCACTTTCAATTTCTTCTTTCAGAAACTTGAGGACTGCGTCATCATTGTCATTCAACGCGATGCGACCACGGGTGGTAGCAGAAGCAAACAGACTTGACAGCCGGCTTCCGGGGTTGGCGTCCTTATAGGCCTTATAAAAAAGGTCTGCAAAGTTCTCCTCAGAGCTCTTCTCTTCCTCACGGGCAATCTTGATGGCATTCAGAAGTGCAGGATCAGAACTATTGTTGCTGAGCCCGCGTACGATATCCGCCGGAGAAACTTCCAGCACCACATGCATACCGCCCTGAAGGTCAAGTCCCAGTGCAAGTTCGTGATCCTTTACTTCCTTGTAGGTGTACTCTGCACCGAAGAGATTATAAACCGTTTTGTTGTACAATGAATCCATGTACCGCTGTCTCTTTTCAAGGTTGCGGTGCCCGGATGCATCAGTGGCAACCTTGTCGGCATCCTTCTGGACCCGCATGGAGACATAAGTGAACGACAGGTAGTACAAACACAGCAGTGTAATCACCACCGTAAGCACCACCACTACTCCTTTATTACGCATAAACTTCAGTTATTAAGAATTGGATAAAATGAATACAAGATCGGGTCATCCACCAGGGGCGACCTTCAGGAAAAGGAAAAGCACCATTAAGGTGCGTTGGGGGTAATGACAGCCCTGAAGAGGACTTTAAAAAAATCGATGACGATACGGGTATCGATCAGGTTGCGCTCAACCGGCTCACCAGACTTTCCCAGGTTCTCCAACAGTGATGGTGCAGCCTGATTATCCACTGACACGGAAGTCGGTGCCGGCGCAATGGCCGTGTGATGTTGCTGTACAGGCTTGTGCCCCTTCTTCTCTGTGGATTTTTCGACCTTGGCCTTTTCAGGTTGACGCACCTGAATCAACTGCGACTGGGATACAAGGACAGCCAGCGCGGTAAGGATACCGGCGGCAATCATCATCGTCCTGTGCAGGGCCTGCCTTTTCATAGAGAGTTGCAAAGGTATGCCTTTGGCCGTGATTTGCAAGTAACCGGTCAGGTGCCCGAAACCTCGGCTTTTGACCTCAAAAACGCCACCAGAACCTCCAACGCCCGACTGAAATGGTGGTTGTTGGGAATTACCAGATCGGCCTGGTGTTTCAGGGGCTCTATCAAGGTATCATAAACCGGCATCACATGGTACTGATACCGGTACAGCACATCATCAAGGTCATATCCACGCTCCACCTGGTCACGGCGGATGCGTCGGCCCAGCTTGATATGGTCCTTGGCTTCAACAAAGACCCGGAGATCCAGCTCACCTGCAATTTCCTCAAAGTATTGAACAAAAAGCCCCTCCACTACCAGAACCGGAGCAGCCTTAAAGAGCAGTATTTTGGGTTCTGCGGTTGGATTATTGAATGTGTACTGCAGCTTCTCCACGTCCTGCCCGGCTTTCAGTTTCAGGAGGTCAGCCCTGAAGGCATCCCGGTCAATCGATACGGGGAGATCAAAATTTCTGACACCGTTTTCATCCACCGGTTGTTGGTCCCTGGGCTTGTAGTAATTGTCCTGTGAGATCAGACACATCTCCTTGTCGGAGAACCGGGCGGCCAATCCCTGCAAAAAGTATGTTTTACCGGATCCGCTTCCGCCGGTTATGCCTACTGTAAATACGGGGCGTTGTGTCATGCTGATTGAATTGAGCGCCAAATCTGCATATTGCCCGGCATAATCTCAAGGACTATACTCCCGGCTTGTTACACTTCATACAACTCAATGGGCAGGTTGTCAGGGTCAGAAAAAAATGTGAATCGCCTGCCGGTGTATGGATCTGTCCGCACAGGTTCACACACCACACCCGCTCCGGACAACCGTTCCAGCACGGGCTCCAGTGCGCTCACTTGAAACGCAAGGTGCCGTAGCCCTGCCGCCTCGGGCCGGGAGGGCCGCGGCGGAGGTTGAGGAAAGGAAAACAGCTCAATGATGTATTGTCCGTTGAGAGCAAGGTCACACTTCCATGACTGCCGCTCGGCCCTGTAGTGCTCCTGCACAACGTTCAGGCCCAACGCCTCCGTATAGAATCGCTTCGATCGCTCGTAGTCCGAACAGATGATGGCAATATGATGTACGCGATCAAGCATCCTGCAAGAGGTAATTTGAGAGCATGCGCAGTGCACGTCCGCGATGGCTGATCTGGTTCTTCTCGTCCATGCCCAGGGTTGCCAGACCCTTGTTAAAGCCCTTGGGTATGAAAATAGGGTCGTAGCCAAAGCCTCCGGTTCCCTCCCGTCCTGGTAGTATTTCTCCTTCAAGGACGCCAGTAAACTGCCGGTACTCTTCATGCTCCTGAGACACCAGCCGGTTGGCACCGGCCAGGGTAATTACACAACGAAACCGCGCGTCCCTGTTGCTGATGCCGGTCAGCTCCCGCAGGACCTTATCAATGTTGTCAGAGTGGCTTCGCTGGGGGCCTGCATAGTGGGCTGAGTCGGCACCAGGCCGGCCATCCAGTGCATCAATCTCCAGTCCGGAGTCATCTGCAAAGCAAGGAACATGGTAGTGGCGGTAAACATAGGCGGCCTTTTGCATGGAATTCTCCTCCAGCGTCTGAAAGTCCTCCGCCAATTCCTCCCTGCAGCCTATGTCATCCAGCCCAACCAGTTGGATGCCTTGTGGCAGCATCGCCTGCACTTCTTCCAGTTTGTGTTTGTTGCGCGTAGCAAAGCAAAGCTTGATCACATTCATGCACTTCTCAGTTCAATACGAAAGGTAGTACCCATATTCTCCTCCGACGATTTCACATAGATGCGGCCGTTGTGGTAGATCTCTATGATTCTCTTGGCAAGTGCCAGACCCAGTCCCCAGCCCCGTTTCTTGGTGGTGAAGCCCGGCTTGAACACATTGGCCACCACATGGCGCGGCATGCCTTTGCCCGTATCCGTAATGTCAATGAAGACTTTCTGGCCGCTGCCCCTGATAATCCGGATGGAGATAATGCCTGTGCTGCCCATCGCATCGACAGCATTCTTGCAAAGATTTTCCAAAACCCATTCAAAGAGTGGCGCATGGACATTCGCCTCAATTTTCTCTGACAGCGTATGCACTTCGAAATTGATCTTCGCGGAGACCCTCGGCTGAAGATATCCAACCACGTTGTTCACGAGTTGCAGGATATTTTCGGGCTTCAACACAGGTGTTGAGCCAATGCTGCTGAAGCGCTCAGTCACCACGCGCAGTTTCCTGACGTCTTTGTCCAACTCCTCCACAATGCCACGACCTGAGAGTTCCGGATCATCTCGCAGCACTTCTACCCAGGCCATCAAGGACGACAGAGGAGTTCCCAGTTGGTGCGCCGTTTCCTTGGCAAGGCCCACCCATACGCGGTTCTGCTCAGCGGTTTTGGAGTAGTTAAACGCCAGATATGATATAAAAGCAAAGATGGCGATAACGGAAAGTTGTATGTAGGGATAGAGAATCAACTGATTCAATAGAAAGGAATTCTTGTAGTAAACAAGACCGTAGTTTTCCAAAACCCCCTGGTCGTTGCGATAGGTCATTTCAATCGGCTCATACTGGAGCTTCATCTCCTCCACCTGCTCTTTCAGCAGTTGGTTCCGTGCCTTCTCAGGCAGCTTTTCGTCGATGGCAATGTTCTGAAATTCATACTTCCCATCCCTCGTGATCCAGATGATGGGTATGGAGTTGTTCTTGAAGAGGATCTCTTCGCTGATGAACTGCAAATTTTCATCAAGAGAATTGCTGAAGGTGTACTCCAAGGCACGTGTAAAGAGCTTCACCTGTTCCCGCTCCCTGTTTCTGAGCTGACCGATAAGGACATTGGTGTAGTAAATTGAACCGATACTGATCAAAACAGAGACTGCCAGCACTACCCACTTCAGGTATACATTCTCCTGATAGAAATCCATCCCTGGCTGTCGTGTCCGCTTCTCCATGCAGTTCTGAAATTAAAACAAAAAACCGGATGAATCATCCGGTTTTTCAGAAGTGCAAAAGCTTGCGCGTTTCAATTCTTCATCATGAACCACTTGAACATGGTCTTGTAACCCACTTTGGTGCCTGTAGACAAAATCCCCACGCGGTAGATTCGGCCAGCAATCCAGGTGGTGAATAGAAATCCTCCCACCAGCAGCGCCATAGACAGGGCCATCTCTTCCCATGGTACTCCAAAGGCAAGACGGCCCACCATGGCCACCGGAGAAGTGAATGGTATAATCGACAACCAGAAACTGACAGTGCCGTGCGGATCTCTCAAAATAAATAAGAACAGACCCAGATAGCCTACCAGCAATGGCAACGTAATTGGAAACTGAAACTGCTGCGACTCCTGCATTGACTCCACCGCAGAGCCCACGGCAGCAAAGAGGGCACCGTACAACAGATAGCCACCCAGGAAGAAGAAGATAAAGAAGAATGCAATCTTGCCGAAGGGGATCTGGTCGATATGTCCCAGCAATTCATTCACCTGCACATTGGGCTGATTCATCTCCATGGCTTGTTTCACCTGTTCATCATCGCCCACACGCTTGGAAACCTGCTCCATCGCCTGCTGCTGCGGCATCTTGAGTCCGAAGTAACCCAGCACACTGGATGTGACAAAAGTGATCAGCACAATCCAGATACCGAACTGCAGCAGACCCACTGACGCGATGCCCAGAATCTTGCCCATCATCAGCTGAAAAGGCTTGACTGACGAAACAATTACCTCGACAATCTTGGAAGTCTTTTCATCAATGACACCCTGCATGATCTGGATACCATACACCATCACGAACATGTAGATAAGGATGCCCAGCACAAAGCCAAGTCCATATAGTATTCCGGAATTGGAAGCCTTCTCTTCACCGGCCTCAGATATACTGATTTGCTTGAGGTTAATATTGGTCTTCAGGTTCTTGAGCGTCTCCTTGTCAATCTTGTACTCCTGTAACTTCAGATCGCGCACCCTTTCTTCAAGGATCCTCTCCAAATCACCTATCTTCTCAATGCTGGGGTTCTCTTTGGTATAAATGGTAAGCCCCTCCGGCTTGTTGATGTCGAATGCGGGAATATACAGCAGTGCAAAATTCTCTGTCTCACCGTAGACCTTCTTCGCCTGCTCAAGCGACATATCAAGCGGAATGAAAGTAAACTTCTTTCCGCTCTCAAAAGCAAACTGGCGACTCTCATCGAGCACTTGCACAGTTTCTGCCTTCGCTGATTCGGCCTCCCGTATCATGACAGCAATCAAGCCGCCAATGATGGCAGGAAAAATAAGTGGCACCAGAATAGTAACAACCAGAAATGACTTCTTCTTGACACGTATCAGGAATTCACGTTGGAGGATCAACCAAATCTTGTTCATAGGTAGGAGGTATTCAGTATCAGATTCCTTTAAGGTGTTTCAGCAGTGACTCATCACCTTTGACGAGGCTGATAAAAATATCAGCCATGCTCGGCAGTCGTTCCTGAAAGGCGTAGACTTCCGTCTGGTCAATCAGTTCACGCAGCACCTGATTACCAGTGATACCAGCGGCAGCCTGGATGGTTGTTGAATGGAGATCTCCTTCCACTACCCGGCTGGCACTCACCTGATAGCGGTCTGGCGAAAGCACTATGTGATTGCCGCGATGCTCCACGACAAAAGTATTGGACCGATATTGCTCCTTCACCTGCTTCTTGGGCCCTTCGAGAATTTTCTTGCTGCGGTCGATCAATGCGATATGGTCACAAAGTGATTCCACCGTCTCCATGCGGTGGGTCGAGAAAATGATGGTGCTGCCCATGTCACGGAGCTCAAAAATCTTCTCAGTTATCAACTGCGCATTGACCGGATCAAAGCCAGAAAACGGCTCGTCCAGGATAATAAGTCTGGGCTCATGCAGCACTGTGCTGATGAATTGGACTTTCTGAGCCATCCCCTTGGAAAGGTCCTCGACCTTCTTTCCCCACCAGTCCTTTATTTCAAATTTTTCAAGCCACACCTTGATTCGCGCCAGTGCATCAGCACGGCTCAGTCCTTTCAGCCGGGCGAGATACAACAACTGGTCACCGACATTCATCTTCTTGTAGAGTCCGCGTTCTTCCGGCAGGTAGCCGATCACCCCGATATGCTTCGATGAAAGCGGTTCACCGAACACCGTGATGGTGCCACCGTCCATGGCAATAATCTGATTGATGATCCGGATAAGGGTTGTTTTACCGGCACCATTCGGACCGAGTAATCCATAGATGGACTTTTCGGGAATGGTGAGGCTCACCTCACTCAGTGCACGATGGTTCGCATACTGTTTGGTGACATTGCTGGCGATAAGTGCTTCCACTGTTCAGGTTAGGGTTGGTGTTGTAAGATAACAGATTTATCTGCTCGCTTCCTTGAAGACGATCTTTCCAAGTGAAACATCCAGGTCGAAGTGAATGGCCTGTTTCGAATTGGATTCATAGGCTGCATTGACCCAGGTATCATCACTTATTTTCCTGAGGGATCTGGGAAAGTGGAGGCTGCAAAGCCAGGACTCATTGACACGCACAATGACGGGTGTCTCCGCCTCAGGCAAAACAATCAGCATGTTGCCGGCACCCACGCTCCCTCTCACATGGCTGGGAACCAGCATGGGTCTGGAAAAGTCCATCAGGATGGTACCAAAGCCGACATCAGCCATAATCACCTTGGAGCGGGCAAGGTTGATGTCTCTTACGTCGACGGTGCCCAGGTCAACTTTGACAAAAAAAGTATCCATGTCCACTTTGTTTTCCACACCAGCGTGGTAGGTCACGTGCACATCGGCACTCCCTGTATTGATTTTCAGTTTTCGAATGGTAAGTCCTGACAGGTCCATGTCTGCATTCCCCATCCCATAACTGAGATCCAAAGTGTACGGCTTTTCTTCCGTCAGATAGATCTTCCAGAACTTGTCCGCTTCATCACCGTCCTGACCAAACATCTGGTAGGAGATTCGGTGCCCCACACCTACTTTACCTTCCTGCTCCAATACCAGATTTACTTTACAGACACCATTGACCATCTCATTCTGAAGGCGGTGCGCGTAGTCCTCGGTGTCCTGGTTGCTGTAGATGTTAAGGAGTTGGGCATTCTGACCGGGTCGGATGAAGCAGTTGCCCGTATTAGCGCGGAGGGTCAGTTCAACTTCTTTACATTGTTCCTGTCCGTCAACGGAGAATTGCTTTTTCACCTGGCCGAAGCCGGTAGCCACGATCACCGTGCAACTGAGAAGCCACACAGTTTTAAGTAAACGGGTAGTCAGGATCGAAGACATGTTTCAAAACACGAAATTCGGGCCATAGCCAGAAATCCGTAGACGAGTATACGGTTTTCAGACCAATAGGTTGTTGTGACTTATTCCGAAAAATACTCTTTCATTCGCTCAAAAAAGCCCTTTTCACCCGCCTCTGGATGCGGATGGAAGTTTTGCGAATGCCGTAGTTTCTCCAGGATGGCCTTCTCTTCAGAACTGAGCTTTCTGGGGGTCCATACGTTGACATAAACCAACTGATCACCAGTGCCGTAACCGTTCAGGTCCTTAAGACCTTTGCCTCTGAGGCGCAGGACCTTGCCGCTCTGCGTCCCCGGTTCAATCTTGATCCGGACTTTGCCGCCAATTGAAGGAACTTCAATGCTTGTACCAAGGGCTGCATCTGCAAAGCTGATGTGCAGGTCGTAAACCAGATTGTTCCCGTCGCGCTTCAACTCTTCGTTCTCCTGCTCCTCGATCACAATCAGCAAGTCACCGGGGACGCCGCCGCCCGGCGCTTCATTCCCTTTGCCTGTCATGGACAATTGCATGCCATCGCCAACGCCCGCAGGAATCCGGATGGTGATGAGGTCCTCCTTGGATACCAGTCCCGAGCTGTCGACGCCTGCCGGACGCTTGTCTATCATTTGACCGGAGCCACCGCAGGTGGAGCAGGTAGTGGTGCTCACCATTTGCCCGAGCATGGTGTTGACCACCTTGCGCATCTGTCCCTGCCCCTGACAAGTCGTACATTTTTTGAAAGTCACGCCCTCTGCACGCACCAGGCGATTCACCTTGATCTTCTTTTCAACGCCGTTGGCGACTTCATCCAAAGTCATCTTCAATTTGATCCGAAGATTGGAGCCTTTGCGCTGTCGGGGGCCACCGCCGCCGAAGAAACTGTCGAAAGGAGAGCCGCCGCCACCAAA
>JAIBBB010000239.1 GCA_019694905.1 Cyclobacteriaceae bacterium | reverse complement strand
TCAGTAGTCTTGTTCAGTGCGCAAGGTGACAAATCCGAGTTTGGCAAAAAATCCGCCTGCCAGTTGAGAAGTGGCGGCAACAATTCGCTCTGCACCCAATTCCAGCAACCGTGCCGTACAACGATCTACTATCGCTCTTCCTAACCCCGCACGGGTGTTGCCCGGATCAAAAAATATCCATCGAATGTAACCTGCTGTGCCTGTTGCATCGATCCGGTAACCGGCGCCACCTGCCACCTGCTGATTGACCAATGCAGTAAAATAGGTATCACTGTGCTTACCAATATAGGTTACAAATTCAGCCTCTTCTGATGGATCAAAGTAGGTTGGAATGTTCCTTTTCAGAACATGAACCAGCGGGGATAAGTCGTCTGTCTGGAAATCTCGTATAACTATTTCGTTCATCGCTGGCCAACGTTTCTCCTTACAGACAGAAATCTGGACGCTGCGGCCCGACCGCTATTGACCAGCCGATCCTTTTCCTCCTGGGAGAGATCCCGTACCTTCTCCCCAATGTTCACAGATGACACAGACACCGTTCGCTTCCAGTCATCCTCATTCAGCTGACTTCGGTTGAGGCTTTCGATGGTGATAACGTAAAATGCGCGCAGGTATTCCTTCAAGTTGGTGATTGGCAGCGGCGCCAGTTCCCGGGTGGTACTGTCGTTGGCTATCTGAGCGTCCGTATCCATGCGCACACCAATTGTTTCAGGATTCGGCACCCGGATATTTCCTAAAGAAGGATCACGCACCGTCTTGTCAAAAATGAAGATCGGAAAGTTTGCCAACAAGCCTCCGTCCACCATGAGATCCAGGTCTGTTCGCCCCTCGTTACTGCGAAAAGTCTGACCCCGGGCATCCACAAACATGGCTTCAAAATAGAGCGGAATCGACATTGAAACCCTGACGGCGTCGCGAACCCTCATCGCAGGATAAGTTTCACGGGAAAACACAACCAACTTTTGCCTGTTCAGACATGTCGCGGTGATGTACAAGTCCTTG
Organism: Cyclobacteriaceae bacterium; assembly: GCA_019694905.1. Taxonomy (GTDB): domain Bacteria; phylum Bacteroidota; class Bacteroidia; order Cytophagales; family Cyclobacteriaceae; genus ELB16-189. The sequence goes on along the minus strand of JAIBBB010000239.1, from coordinate 5,568 downwards.
AATCCACGCTTGTGCAGTTCTGCGAAAGTAATGTCTCCATTTCCCGTGCGCGCAGCAATTAAGGCCGACAACCACTGTTCAAATTCCACGCCCTTATACCAACCATAGTGATTTTGTAATCTGTGTATTCCTCCTGCCACCGACCAGGATCCGTCATTAAAGGCACCGAACTTTGTGTTTCCAATTAGCTTCAACAAGTCTTCAGCACTGTAGCCTAATGACACAGCCAGGGCTGTAATAGCGCCGGCCGAAGTACCTCCCACCCGCTGAATCTCCTTCAGAATACCCGCGCGTTCAAAATGGTCCAGTACACCAACATAAGCAAGTCCGCGCATCCCTGCCCCCTCAAATACCAGGTTGCGGTAAGGCTGTGCGGTCACTGCGGTCGACCAGAGAAGCATCAGCACCAACAGAGTCCTTTTCATAGTTTCAGTTACACTCCCAGGGCCAATGTTACGCACGGTAAAGGAGGAGCGCAAGGGCATTCCGTCCGGAAAAATCACAAACAAAATTGGCTAAATTGAAATCCAGCCCAAAACCTATCTCAACCATATGAAAAAAGCATCTCATTCTGCTTTGGTCAAACTGGCCCGGTCCTTGAAAGAGGTTCAGGAAAAGCCTCATTTCGAAAAAAGCTCCTTTCGATACGGCGGGAAAATCTTCGCTACTTCAGATGAACAAAAAGGGAAAGCTTCACTGAAAATTTCACTTGTCGATCAGTCTGTCTATTGCCTGATGAAGCCGACCATCGCCACACCCGCTTCCGGGGCATGGGGAAGACAGGGGTGGACTGTCTTTGAAATGGATAGCACACCGTGGAACGTGCTGGCAGAAGCACTGAAGAAAGCCTACAGCATCGTTGCCCGGAAACAGCCTGTTGGGTCACAAAAGTCCACGGCTAAAATTCAGACACTTCATCCCGATAGCAACAAAACGAACAAGAAGATCTCACTGGACAAGTACGCCTATGTGCGCAAGCACCTTGAAGCTATTCTGAAATCAAAAGAACTTACACACACTCAATTGATGGAAGTGTTGTACACCAGGACCAAAGATTCATTTGAAGGAGGGGTGCAGTGGTACGGCGAAACAGTTAAGCTCGACCTTGAAGCGCGAGGGGTGATCCAACGAACTGGTGCGAAACCAGAAAAGTACAAGCTCGTGAAGGCTAAAAAAGCAAAATAGGTTGCGCCCTGACTGAACTTAAGCCCACCGTGCTTTTCAACAACCTGAATCAACCCGGACTACCAGAACACAGAGATCAGCGGAATGCCTAATTTTGTCACATGTTGGTCTTTCGAAACCGGCTTGATCCGGACGAACTAAGTGGTGCCGACCTTGACCGTTACCTCGCGGCAGGATGGTACCGTATGCACCAATGTATATTCACCATAAGCCACCTTATCAGCGAACCTCACCTGAGCGTACACCGTGTACATTGGTTGCGCTTTCCGGTTGGAGCCTACGTGACATTGCCGGCACATCGCAAACTGCACCGTCGCAATTCGTCCCTGAGGCATGAGATTCTTCCTGTTACCACTATTGATGAAGAACATCGGGATCTCTACAAACGCTATCGGTCAGCTATCGACTTTGAGGGATATCCCTCCATTGAAGATGCCCTTTGGGGCGGCGGACAACAAGAGCACAGCATTTTCAATACTCACTGCATCAGCGTATATGATGGCGATCAGCTTGTTGCTGCAGGCTATTTCGACATTGGCCAGACAAGTGCGGCCAGCATTCTCCATTGCTACGAACCCTCCTACAAGAGGCATAGCCTGGGTAAGTGGTTGATTCTGCTGACCCTTGAATACCTCAAGCCTGCAGGATTCGTTTGGTATTATCCGGGCTATCTTGTTGCCGGCAAACCCAAGATGAACTACAAGTTATTTCTTGGGGCAACCTCAATGCAGTATTATGATCCTGATAGCGAACGGTGGGTACCCTATCATCAGGCTATTTGCGAGGAGGAAGAGTACGGGGAAGGCGTTGAGGCAGAGATCTTGCACATTCTGCTGGGGTAGATTGCCGCCATCCGAGGAACAGGGATTTCGGTTACTTGCCAGACACGTGCTCCTCCATGCGATCATCCATCCATCTCATCATTTCTGTCATTTCCCTCCACCGGCCTGAAAAATCAGTTAGTCTTCGCGCCGCATCAGTCACTATTACCATGAGAACCAAACAAGCTGCATATTCCCAGGGGTCGTTCTCACCGTTGGCAGATTGATTGGCCAGAGCCAGTGGCGCAAGTACAACTAATAGACCGATCATGAAATCAGTGACGTGCTTCGCATACAAGGCCGACCTGTTCGAAAGCGCAACACTGTCAGCAATTTCATTGAAGAGCACTCTACAGCGCTTCATCCATTCATTTGCCTTGTCCGGAGGAGTTCCTTTCGCCACCATCGTGCTGACAGAGTTCAACTCGACAGCATAGTTTGACAAATATCGCTTGCCCTCAGCTTCAGCCTCGGCACCCTTTGCGGCAATGGCTCGCCACCACCAAAACCAGGCGGCAAGGAAAGTGAAAAGCAACCCGGCCATCGTCCATGAAATTGTCCAAATGAACCCCAGGGAGATGATTATCGCCACAAGGCTGCTCACACCATTGAGTAGACCATCACAAATGACCGCTCCCAAGCGGGAACAAATGATCACATGAGAAAAGATGTCCTCAGGTGCATTTGCTTCAAAAAAGCCAGCCGGTTTCTTCAACAGCGAAGCGTGCTGCATACTAAACATCCGGAATGTCAGGCGTGTGATTATTCCGGAAAAGATGGCCATCATCACGGTATGGATGAGGATGATGCCCAGTCCGCACCCCGCCAACAGCCACCAGTCAGGCAAGTGAATAAGCCCTCCGTCTTCGAAGTTAATTTTTGCAATCGCCAGAAATAGCAGTCCCGCCAAAGTCCACTGGTAAGCAATGGCTAACAACAACAGCAGCCAAAGTCTTGGCTCATTTCCAAACATTATCCTGAGTGGAAATTGAAAACGGTCACCTTGCTTCTGAAAATTGCTGCCAGGTTGAGCAGTTATCAGCACACGTGTCCACTGATCCCTGAAGTCCCCCTTTGGCCATGGGATGATCTTCCCCAAAGCAGGATCCATGATTTCAACACATTCCTCTCCATCGCTATAAATCACAACGAAATGGTATAACTGGCCATCGCCATGTAACATGGCAACCGCTGGAAGTGGAATTCCAGTCAGCGAAGATGAATTGCATCTGATTCCCTGTGCTTCCAGCCCGATTCGCTTCGCAGCACTAATCAATCCCTGAATACTCGTGCCGGTCCGGTCTGTCGAGCACCATTTGCGGACGGTTGACAAAGGTCCATACCATCCATAATATGCAGCAATGCTGGTGAGACAGGCGGGGCCACAATCGATGGACTCCCGTTGTTTCACTTCAATTGCCCCCGGCCGGGATTTCATATGCCCCGCTATTAATAGGGAGTGGAATACTCCAGGAAGACTGGCTTAATGCGTGATGCGCTTTGAATGCCCCAGAGCAAGGCAACTTACCAGCGAAACAGATACGATTGACAAGCCTTGTATAACGACCAGAAAATCATGACTGCGCTGATAAACAATGGTTGAGGCGCCTATAACAATCAGATTGATCACTGACATTGCCACGTAGATAAAAAGTCTAACGGATTTATTCATTGCACAGGGTTTTAGACTACGGGGCACACCCCGTAGTCCGGGTACAATCAGAAGATGGCCTTACCAGTCAGGTATCCTGCAGAATAAGCCGCAAAACAAAGTGCAGCTCCGGCAATCAGCAGATTGATGATGCCCCCGCGGTTCTCAGCGAGTTCCACATCGCTCAGCACCTCAAATGTTGTCGTTTCCTGATTTTTCATACTTGTCTGTTTTTTGGTTGTTAATTATTTTACTCTCTTTTCATAGTAGGCCAGCGCCAGTCCGGCCAGAAAGGCAAAGACAATCAGGCCTCCCCCTTTGGTTGTCTCCAACTCGTCGGTGCGCAAGTGCCGATAACCCGTTTCGATTTCTGTAGCTTTCATAGTTTTGAAATAATAGTTTAATAGCTCCTCCGGACCTTCCGGAGGTATCCCTTGCAAAGAATACATGAAACTAGATCAGAGGGAAAGCGAAATCAATAGTAGACTTACTGAAGTTGCTACGATTTGTATAAACTCCATTTGATGGCGAGAATGATCAATTGCTCCTTGCTGTTGACGCCAAACTTTTCATAGAGATCCTCTCTGTATTTTTCGACCGTTCGGGGGCTCCTGCACAGAATGTCCCCAATCTGTGCACTGCTCTTCCCTTCACAAATTGCCTGAATGAGATACATCTCCGTCTGATTTAGCTTGTATGGGCATGCAGCCACCAGCACAGCGTCTCCCATATGCCGCTGCATGATATCCATCACCTCGTCCGGAAAGTAGGTGCCATGTTCACTGACTATCTCCAGTACTTTTGGTAGGCGTTCACAAAACTGCTTGGAAAGAAAACTCTTCACTCCCAATTGGTTCATCTTGATTATATTCTCCTCCTGCGAAAAGTCCGTCAGGCAAATGATTTTCACAGTCGGCCACTTTTGTTTGATTCGTCTGGCTGCTTCAAAACCATCCATCACAGGCATCCGCAGATCCAACAAAACAATCTGGGGCAATTCCCTTTCCATTCCATGAATCAATTCAGCGCCATTGCTCGCGGCAATAATTACCTTGATGTTGCGCTGTCGGGCAAGAAGATGAACGATGTTATGCCTCAGTAGATTGTGATCCTCTGCCATGCCTACAGTGATCGTATTCATAGACTCTGTGTTATTCAGTATATGAAGCTATGTCGATAACAGGCTATTAGTCAATAGTAAGTCTACCTAACCAATGTCACAGCCCAAACCGTTTAAGTATCGAGAATTGACATGAGAACTGATAGCCAAAGTTCATGTAGCGCAAAGAATCCATGGAAATCCCCGGAGGTCCACTAGGCTTCTGGACCGCCGCGACGCCTGGCACCCACAGCCATCTGCATCATCAATGCATCATCCGCTCGCTGATTGCGCTCAATCGGATTAAATGTCAATTGCAACAAGCGCCAATTGATCATTGCCTGGAGTTCCTGTGTGGTTGATGCGATCAAAACATGACCATTCCCATCATTGCCCAAGGCTGCCAGCTCTTGCTCCATGGCCTCAAAGCGCAAAACATCGTCAGCATTGTATAGGGGTAATACGCTCATTTAGTGTTGGGTGTGTCTGAACCTCTTCAACCGGTTTTTCCGGCGCTGGTGATTCAAGATAAGATATTCCGTGAATTCACCGCTGACCGCCCAGAGATTACGGTCAATTATCTACCTTAAATGGGTCCTGTAAGTCAGGAATCTGAAACTGAAATCCCCTGTCTCCTCACCAGCCATATTGCCACCAGCATGTTGGGAACCCAGCACAACCAGGCAACGATGCGGTAGGCAGGGTCAAATGCACCAAGTGCAATGCTCAATACAGGCAGCCAAACTCTCAACATGACCGCCGCAAAACACGCCGCATAACTATAGATCATTGCCTCGCGATGTCTCACAATA
>JAIBBB010000238.1 GCA_019694905.1 Cyclobacteriaceae bacterium | reverse complement strand
AATCTCCAATGAAAGGCGGTTCTTGCGGCCGGCGGCAACCTGGCTGACAGTAACCACGCCTTTGGTGCCATTGCTGAATCTCAGCAGCACACTTGCATAGTCCTCAGTCGCGATCGGAACATCCTGGTAGTCGGAAGGGCTCAGCATTTTTCCAGAGTAGGTCTCAACGGCCTTCAGCGGCTTCTTGCGCGTAGGGTGGACAGTGGAGAAGTCAGCCATCACTTCAGTGATGGTAAGACCGGTAATGTACTCGATCAGGTCGATCAGGTGTGAACCAATATCGGCAATGGCTTTGCTATCCCCTGATTTATCCGGCTCCAGGCGCCAGTTATAATCGGTAGCATAAAACAGCCAGTCCTGAAGGTACGAGCCCATCACAGAGTACACGTTTCCCAATTCACCTTTTTCGCGAATCCGCTTCATCTGCCGCACGAGCGGATAGTAGCGAAGGTTGAAGCTGACAGCATTGACCAGTTTTTTTTCGGCTGCCAGCTGCACCAGTTCTTCCGCTTCCTTCACTGTGGTTGCCAGCGGCTTTTCGCAGATCACGTGTTTGCCCGCCAGCAAGGCGGCTTTGGCCATGGGATAGTGCAGGTTATTGGGCGTACAAATATGTACCGCCTGAAAGTCACCTTCCCTGATCATCGTGTTGTAGTCCGTATAGTACTTCGCCACACCCATCGATGCTGCTTTGTCAGCCGCTTCGTTTTCGAACGGGTGAAACATGGTGGTCACATCCAGTGTACCCACACGGCGGAGGGACTCAATGTGGACAGGTCCTATGAAGCCGGTACCGGCAACTGCAACTTTGATTTTAGGTTGGGTCATGACAGTAAAATTTCAATAATAATACAAGAATGGTCAGGGTTTCGCAACTTTCACGGCGATCCCCAACTCATCCAGTTGTTCCTGTAAGATGGTTGCGGGCGTGTCGATCATCATGTCGCGACCGGCATTGTTCTTGGGGAACGCAATGAAGTCGCGGATGGAGTCAGACCCGCCGAACAGCGAGCAAAGCCTGTCGAATCCAAAGGCAATGCCACCGTGTGGAGGCGCCCCGAATTCAAAGGCTTCCATCAGGAAGCCAAACTGACGGCGGGCTTCCTCGTCGCTAAACCCAAGTTTGCTGAACATCAGTTGCTGCGTGCCGCGATCGTGAATCCGGATAGACCCGCCACCGACTTCCGTGCCGTTGATGACGCAATCATAGGCATTGGCTCTCACCGCACCCGGATCAGAGTCCAGCAGTTTGATGTCATCGGGTTTGGGGGAAGTGAACGGATGGTGCATCGCAAACCATCGGTTGGTTTCCTCGTTCCATTCGAGCAGCGGGAAGTCCAGCACCCAAAGGGCGGAGAATTTGTTTTTGTCGCGCAGGCCCAATTGCGTGCCCATCAGCAGACGAAGTTCATTCAGCGCTTTGCGCGTCTTGTCGCGCGCACCCGCCAGAATGAGAACAAGATCACCCGGCTGGGCGCCAAATTTCTCGCCGATCTTTTTGAGGTCTGATTCCTGAAAGAACTTGTCAACCGAAGATTTGATGGCGCCGCCGGCTTCAAAGCGAACATAGACAAGTCCCTTCGTGCCGATCTGCGGGCGCTTGACAAACTCGGTGAGTTCATCCAGCTGTTTGCGCGTATAACCGGCGCAACCACTGGCACAGATACCCACTACCAGTTCTGCCTCATCAAATACTGAGAAACTCCTGCCCTTGGCCACATCATTCAGCTCCACGAACTTCATGTCAAACCGGGTATCGGGCTTATCCGATCCATAGTATTTCATGGCATCATCGTACGTCATTCTGGGGAGTGAAGGAATCTCAATGCCCTTGACGTTTTTGAAAAGGTGCCGCACCAGTCCTTCAAACGTGTTGAGTATGTCCTCTTGTGTAATGAAAGACATCTCACAGTCGATCTGAGTGAATTCCGGTTGACGATCGGCGCGGAGATCCTCATCCCTGAAGCACTTTACAATCTGATAGTAGCGGTCAAAGCCGGATACCATCAGCAACTGTTTGAAGGTTTGTGGTGATTGAGGGAGTGCATAGAATTCACCGTGATTCAACCGGGAAGGAACCACAAAGTCGCGGGCACCTTCAGGCGTGGACTTGATCAGCACAGGCGTTTCGACTTCAATGAATCGCTGGCTGTCCAGGTAAGCCCGGGTCTGCTGGGCCATCTTATGACGCAACAACAGGTTCTCGCGCACAACAGAACGTCGCAGGTCCAGGTACCGGTATTTCATGCGCAGGTCGTCACCACCATCGGTATCATCTTCGATGGTGAATGGGGGCAACTTGCTGGTGTTGAGAATATCGATTGATGAAACCCTTACTTCAATCTCGCCTGTGGCAATCTTGTCGTTCTTGGAGAGCCTTTCCACCACGACGCCCTTCGCGCGAATAACAAACTCACGGCCGAGCTGCCGGGCAGCGGCCAGCAGAGAAGCATCCGTCTTGCCTTCCTCCAGAATAAGCTGGGTGATTCCATACCGGTCGCGGAGGTCAATCCAGAGCATCCCCCCCTTGTCGCGCGAACGCTGCACCCAGCCGGTCAGCGTAACTTCCTTGTTGACATCCGAAATTCTGAGTTCTCCACAGGTATGTGTACGTAGCATCGTAGCGTTGTTTTATGAATGGCGCGCAAATTACTAAACGAATGCCCTATCACGAACTTCCCCGGTAAATTTTCAGAATGAGATTGGTCAGGGCGCTTATCCGCGCCGATGGAAAATGCCGTTATATTGCAGCATGGACTTCAAACTTTCCAGTGAGTACGTTCCAACCGGGGACCAGCCCAAGGCAATCGAGCAGCTGGTGCACGGACTGGACGGCGGAGAACCCTTTCAGACCCTGCTGGGCGTTACCGGTTCGGGAAAGACGTTTACCATTGCCAACGTCATTGCCAAACTGAACCGACCCGCACTGATACTGAGTCACAACAAGACCCTTGCCGCCCAGCTCTATGGTGAGTTTAAACAGTTTTTCCCCGAGAACGCAGTTGAGTATTTCATCTCCTATTACGACTACTATCAACCAGAGGCGTACATCCCCACTTCCAATCTCTACATCGAGAAAGACTTGTCGATCAACGAAGAAATTGAGAAACTTCGCCTGAGCGCCACCTCCTCACTGCTCACGGGTCGCCGCGATGTGGTAGTGGTGGCATCTGTCTCATGCATTTATGGCATCGGCAACCCGGAAGAATTTGGCAAGAACCGGATCCAATTGAAGGTGGGAGAAATGATCGCGCGCAACCGACTGCTTTTTGCCCTGGTGGACATCCTGTATCACCGGACCGAAGTTGAATTCAAACGCGGGACCTTTCGGGTGAAAGGTGACACCGTCGACATTTTCCTGGCGTATGCCGATTATGCGATCCGGGTATACTTCTTCGGCGATGAGATTGAAGCCATCCATCGCATTGATCCCGCTTCGGGCAAGAAGATCTCAGAGGAAAAAGCCATTACCATCTTCCCTGCCAACCTGTTTGTGACCGGCAAGGACTCTCTGCAGCAGGCCATACGGGAGATACAGGATGACATGGTCTTGCAGGTGGGCATGTTCGAATCAGAAAAACGACACCTGGAATCCAAGCGGCTCAAGGAGCGAACGGAATTTGACCTCGAGATGATGCGCGAGTTGGGTTACTGCAGCGGCATTGAAAATTACTCTCGCTATTTCGACCGCCGTCAGCCCGGACAGCGACCATTCTGTCTGATAGACTACTTCCCGGATGACTTTCTTCTGATCATAGACGAAAGCCATGTTACCGTACCGCAGGTACGTGCCATGTGGGGCGGCGACCGCTCGCGCAAAGTCAATCTGGTCGACTATGGCTTCCGCTTGCCCGCCGCGCTGGACAACCGACCGCTGACATTCAATGAGTTCGAAACGATGATGCGACAGGTAGTGTTTGTGAGTGCAACTCCGGGGGAATATGAACTCAGAAAATCAGAAGGTGTGGTGGTCGAACAACTGATCCGCCCGACAGGCCTCCTGGATCCGGAAATCGATGTACGGCCGAGCAAGAACCAGATTGATGACCTGTTGGAAGAAATTGATGAAAGAGTCAAAGTCAAAGAGCGCGTCCTGGTAACCACACTCACCAAGCGCATGGCGGAAGAACTCACCAAGTTTCTGGAGCGCGCAGGGGTCAAGTGCCGGTATATCCACTCAGAAGTCGACACGCTGGACCGGGTAGAAATCCTCCGTGAACTGCGCCTGGGTGTGTATGACGTACTCGTAGGTGTGAACCTGCTGCGTGAAGGGCTCGACTTGCCGGAAGTGTCGTTGGTGGCAATCCTCGATGCTGACAAAGAGGGGTTCCTTCGCAACCAAAGATCGCTGGTGCAGACCATCGGGCGCGCGGCGCGCAATGCTAACGGGCGGGTCATCATGTATGCCGACACGATTACAGACTCTATGCGGGATGCCATTGATGAAACCAACCGCCGCCGGAAAGTTCAGCAGGACTATAACCTGGCCCATGGCATTACGCCCAAGACCGTATTGAAATCGAAAGACGAAATTTTCCGTCAAACGAAAGTCGCGGACTCCAAAAAGTCAACAAAGAAATACTATGTCGAACAGGAAGAGCAGTCACTGGCAGCCGACCCTGTGGTAGCTTATCTTCCCAAGGAAGATCTCGTTAAGATGGCCGACCGGACCCGCAAGGCGATGGAGAAGGCGGCCCGTGAACTTGAATTCATGGAAGCGGCAAGACTCCGTGATGAGTATCAGGCACTCATGAAGTTGATCGAATCAAAAAAGTAATTGGACCGGCAACCAAACATTTTACCCATGAAAAGGATCATCTTTTCCCTGTTTATCCTCCTGTGCGCAAGGTGGTGCTCAGCACAAAGCACGCATGACATCCTGCTGGGAGGTGGCCTCGACCTGTTGAAAACAGACAACAAGGAACTTTTCAAGAAGACACAGGTGGGTGTGGAAGCCAACTATTTTGTGGTCCGGCACTTCAGCGTGGGCGCTGGTGGTGAAATCTGGAGCACGGGGCAAAAGAGCTCATTTGTGATGGGTGTGCGGTGGTACGCCAATGAGAACATCTTCGTGCGCTTCAGAGGCCTGATTGGTGCCAATGATGCCGCGATCGGCGGTGGATATGCCTGGGCTCTGAACAAGGCGCTGCGGGCGGAGGCGATGGGAGATTATTACCTGTCGAGCCAGAAATTTGGCATCCGCGCCGGACTGAGTTATGTGATCAGACGATAAATACCCCTGTATGAAAAAGATCATTCTCGGTTGGCTGCTGCTCAGCAGCATAGCGGCAGCAGGTCAGGCTGCAGACCAGGAGGCTATCCTGGTACCTGTGCACAACATGTTTAAAGGAATGGCCACCGGCGACAGTGCACTGGTCAGGCGGTCGTTCTATCCGGATGTACAGTTAGCAACTATCGCTGCAGGCAAAGATGGTCTGCCTTCGATGCGAAGGGAATCATCCATTTCGGACTTCCTGAAGGCCATTGGCTCCCCCCACCCCGACGTCTGGAATGAATCGATATGGAACATTCAGGTACAACAGGACGGTGCATTTGCACAGGTGTGGGCCAGCTACGCATTCTACCGGGGTAGTCAGTTCAGTCATTGTGGTGTGGATACATTCCAGCTCATCCGCACGACCAGCGGCTGGAAGATCATTTACCTGGCTGATACCCGCCAGAAGGAAGGATGCACCGTGCCTGCCGACATACAGAAGAAATACGCTCGATGAAAAGTACAGGATTTTGGATAGTCGTCTGGCTGCTGGCTGTGGCCACCGCACAACAGGTTCACGCGCAGGCTGCCACCACCTTCATACTGGTTCGACATGCTGAAAAGGAAAGCGGAAGCAAAGATCCGGCGCTCACTCCGGCTGGGCAACAGCGCGCCGAGCGACTGGCACATTTTCTTTCCAGACAGGCGGTGCAGGCAGTGTACAGCAGCAACTACCAGCGGACCCGCCAAACGGCAGCACCACTCGCTCTGATGAAAAATCTCTCTATTCAGACATATGATCCGGCCAGACCGGAAGAGGCCCGGAGCATGCAAAGGGAATTTCCGGGCGCAACCATCGTGGTTGTGGGGCATTCCAATACCATTCCCAAACTTGCCAACTATCTGCTTGGAAAGGACCTGGTTGCTGACTTTACTGATGACGAATACGATAATCTGCTGATCATCACTGTGCCGGCTTCCGGCAAGGAGGCCACCCTGACGCGGCTGGTCTTCTAGACTATCGCTTCATGATTACTTCCTGTTCTGAAGAAGTCAGCTTCAGTTCATCACACAGCCGGCGACGGCCTGGCCAGAACCTGGCAGTCCAAAGCAGGAAGATCAGCATAAACGTTGCAAACCGGAGGTCGTTGCTCATGTAGAAGAACAATGGCGCCACCATGCCCACCATTGCACCTGCACCCAACCGGTAGAAGACCAGGCGGGCATACTGATCAATTCTCTCACCCAGGCTGATTTGCTTTCGGATCTTTTGCATGTAGCTCCTTGAGCCCATCAGCACCCATAGGAGCAGAATCACTGTTCCCAGCAGAAGACCATAAAACCAGGCGTTCACCGGGCCCGGCAGTGCCCAACGACTGGCATAGAT
>JAIBBB010000237.1 GCA_019694905.1 Cyclobacteriaceae bacterium | reverse complement strand
AAATTCTACGTGGAAGGGATCGAGGGCGCGGACAAAGAAGGGTTTGACGAGCGCAGGATGGACCTGTACAACAACATGGGACTCCTTTATAGTAACTATGGAGAGTTCGGAAAGTCAATCAAGTACTATTTACCTGCACTTTCATTTGCTGAAAAGATCCAAAACCACAACTGGCAAGGAATCATCTACAATAACATCGGACTGACCTATTTCAGGATGGGCAGCTATGAAGAGGCTTTGGTCTACTACCAGATGTGCCTTGACCTGCTTAATACGCTGGGCCTGAAAGAAGACCTACCGATGGTGTATGCCAACATGGGTTTGACGCTTAACCATCTAAACCGAAACAAGGAGGCTGAAGGGTACTTCATAAAGGTGCTTGATTGCAAGGATTGTCAACCTTCTATCATGATGGATGCCCATTCCGGTTTGGCCGAATATTACCTGAAAGTCAAAGATCTTTTGCAGGCCGAGCAACACTTGCTGATTACCCTGGAGATTGCCAAAAAGAATGAACAACATAAATACAGTTCCACTGCCTATCAATTTCTGGCTCAGGTATATTCAAAGACAAACCGCCTTAACAAGGCACTCGAGGCCGGAGTATTAGCCCTGAAAGAAGCCAAGCTCGCATCATCGCTTGTCATGAAAAAGGCCAGCTACAAGATACTCTCAGACCTTTACGAGGAGCAGGGCATGTTCAAGGAGGCCCTGCCCTACCGAACGCTTTACGACAAGACCAAAGACAGCCTGTTTAACGAGTCGCTGGTGAAAGACCTGAAAGACTCCTACGTGGAATTTCATCGCAAAGAAGCGGAAAAGATCATCTCACTGAAAGACAGTCAAATCCGGGAGAGCCTGCAGTTTAACATCCTGCTCATCATCACCATCGTCTTGTCTATTGTCCTGATTGTCATTGTCTACCGCAACGTCAAAGCCCAGAAGCAGCAGAACCAGCGATTGGAGCACCTGGTGGATAAACGCACTTCTGAGCTGGTGGAATCCAAAGAGGAACTCGACCATTTCCTCTATCGCACCAGCCACGACATCCGCGGCCCGCTGGCAACGCTCAAGGGACTTCTGGAGGTTGGGAAACTGGATTACTCACAGTCGGACTTCATCACTTTCATCGATCGGCTGGACCGCACGGCTGAAGCGCTGAACAGCATTCTTGGCCGCCTGCTGGAAATCACGAAAATCCATCAGCACATCCCTGTCAAGGCAGCCGTAAACGTTAGAAAGATCGTTACCCAATACGTGGACAAGGCGCAGCAATTGTACACCCATGCACCGCTCGTGGCTGTCGAATACCTGGGTAATGAAACACTCATGGCCGATCCAGACATGGTTGAAATCATCGTCGCTGCCATGCTTGACAATAGTTTCAAGTTTTACGACCCGTCCAATCCCGGACCTGTAACTGTTGAAGTAGGTGCCAATGGACAGGAAAGCTACATCTATGTGCGCGACAACGGGCAGGGCGTTCCGGAAGAGATCCGGACAACCATCTTTAAACTGTTCGTCGTAGGTCACTTCCACAGCGGCGCAGGGATGGGCTTGCACCTCGCCAAGCTCGCTGCAGAATCCATGGGCGGCCGCATTGAACTCCTCGCCATCCGCCGCCCCACCGTCTTCCGGCTAACCCTACCACTGTAAGTTCAGCCAACACCACCAGCGCAGGGCTGCCCACTTTTTTGGGCAATCCCTAACATGCGAGGTTACATTTGCGTATATTGATAGTATACAGTTGCCCAGGAAAGTGGTCAGCGCTTTCCATGCTAAACGCACAACGCAGAAATGCCGAGGCAAGCAGTATAATAGCATGTAACACGCTGATTTACTTTTACATAAATACTTGATATTTATGTAAGAAATTAAGCATTTCTTACATCCGCTTGGGTTTTTGCCAAAATTTACCTATAGCACTTACGCCATAAGTACTTTCGTGCAGGATTCTTCGATGAATCCTGGCAAAGATCCACCACACGGAGACACCAACTGCAACGCATGTTGGGTTTGACACGCGAACGTTTCATCTTTGTGCCTCATTTGATCACTATGTCTTCAGCTTATCAACGCATCACCGTCACCTCTGCGCTCCCTTACGCCAATGGACCCAAACACATTGGGCACCTGGCGGGCGCCTACATCCCGGCAGATGTGTTTGTCCGGTACCAGCGACTGAAGGGCGCCGACATCCTGTTCGTGTGCGGCTCTGATGAGCACGGCACAGCCATCCCTAACCAGGCGCTGAAAGAGCAGACCACACCGCGAGCTATCATCGATAAGTACCATGCACAGATCCGCGATTGCTTTCAGCAGTTCGGCATCGCCTTTGACATCTATCACCGCACCAGCGAACCTATCCACCATCAGACCTCACAGGAGATCTTCCTCAGTTTGTACAACAAGAAGCTGCTGACCGAGGAGACTTCTGAACAATACTATGATGAAACCACGAACACGTTTCTCGCCGATCGCTACATTGTTGGCACCTGCCCAAAATGCAATCATCCCAACGCCTACGGCGACCAATGTGAGAAATGCGGTTCTACTTTGAGTCCGCGGGAACTGATCAATCCGCGTTCCACCCTCTCCGGCAAGCCGCCCGTGTTGCGTCCTACGAAACACTGGTACCTCCCACTGCAAAATCATGAACCCTGGCTGCGTGACTGGATCCTGACCTCCCACGAGAGCGACTGGAAGACAAACGTGTACGGGCAGTGCAAATCCTGGATTGATGCCGGCCTCCAACCGCGTGCAATGACACGCGACCTCGACTGGGGAATCAAAGTACCGCTGCCCGATGCTGAAGGCAAGGTGTTGTATGTTTGGTTTGACGCGCCCATCGGATACATCAGCGCCACGCGTGCACTGTTTGATGAACTGGCCTCAGGCAAACACCAATTCGCCACACCACAGCGGTCATTCGCCAATGCAAAATCCGACGACTGGAAAAAATGGTGGCAGGCACCCGACACCCGCCTGATCCACTTCATCGGTAAAGACAATATCGTTTTCCATTGCATCATCTTTCCGATTATGCTGCACGCCACGGGCGAGTACATCGTGCCCGACAACGTGCCTGCCAATGAGTTTGTCAACCTCGAAGGCGACAAGATGTCGACGAGCCGCGGCTGGTCCATTGAAATGCATGAATACCTGGAGGACTTTCCGGGCCGTGCAGATGAACTGCGTTATGCGCTGCTCACCAATCTCCCCGAGACCAAAGACAGCGAGTTCACCTGGAAAGATTTTCAGGCGAAGAACAACAATGAGCTTGTCGCTATCCTCGGCAATTTCGTGAACCGCGCTGTGGTGCTTACACAGAAGAATTTCGAAGGGAAAGTCCCTGCCGCAGGCCCCTGGCAGCCACAGGATCTTGCTGTGATTGAACAACTCAAAGCACTGCCAGGAACGATCGCACAATCCATCGAAGCCTATCGTTTCAGAGAGGCTACTGCCGGCCTGATCGACCTCGCACGGCTTGGCAACAAATACCTCGCTGATACTGAACCATGGAAAGTGATCAAGACCGACCCTGACCGGGTAGGCACCATTTTACATCTCGCCTTGCAGATAGCAGCAAACCTGGCCATCGTAGCGGAACCTTTCCTCCCGTTCACCGCGGAGAAACTGAAGAAATTGCTGGGGCTTTCTGCTTTGCCATGGGACGAGGCAGGCAGTACCACTCTGCTCCAAGCGGGCCAGGTGCTCGCGGATGCGCCGTTGCTCTTCCAAAAGATTGAAGATGATATCATCACCCGGCAGTTGGACAAGCTTGTCGCCAAGAAAAAGGCAGCAGAACTCGCCGCCCAACCTGTGACTCCCTTGAAATCAGAAATCGTATTTGATGACTTCGCCAAAATGGATATCAGGGTGGGTAAGGTGTTGCAGGCAGAAAGGGTGGAGAAATCCAAGAAGCTGCTCAAACTCCGTGTTGATATCGGCCTTGAAGAACGCACCATTCTCAGTGGAATCGCCGAACACTACGATCCAGCCACACTTGTCGGTCAGCAGGTGGTGCTCATCGCCAACCTGGCGCCCAGGAAGATGATGGGCATGGAATCGCAGGGAATGATTTTGATGGCCGAAGACAAAGATGGTTCGCTGCGGCTGGTGCAACCCAATGCAGTTGTGGCGCCAGGCTCAACTGTCAACTAGCAACTCAGGGGGCAAGGCGGTGGATTGTCCACCCTTTTTCTCCCAGCACATAGACGATCCGATCATGAAGGCGGCTCGGACGGCCTTGCCAGAATTCCACGTACACGGGATCTACTGCATATCCGCCCCATTGTTGCGGGCGGGGGATTTCATCCTGAGCGGCAAACTTGTTCTCCAGTGCCTTCACCCGCGCTTCGAGAATGTCGCGGTTGGCAATCACCGTACTTTGTGGAGATGCCCAGGCACCGATCTGGCTGGCACGAGGCCGGCTGTGAAAGTAATCGTCGGAGGTAGCAGCACTTACTCTGCCTGCCACTCCTTCAATACGAACCTGACGTTCAAGTTCAGGCCAGAAAAAATTGAGTGCCACATGTTCGTTTGCTTCCAATGCCTTGCCCTTGTTGCTTTGGTAGTTGGTGTAAAACAGAAAGGCACCTTCCGAAATACCCTTCAGCAGCACCACTCTGGATGAAGGTCTTCCCGCAGCAGATACCGTTGACAATGTCATGGCTGTAGGTTCAGGAACACCTGCTTTCACAGCCTCATCAAACCACTTCTCAAATTGGGGTATGGGCCGTGTGGTTACCTTGTCTACCTCGAGGGTAGACCGGGTATATTCCTTTCTGATGTCAGCGAGTGTTGCCATGATGTTCACGTCAGCCTCAAAAGTAGGAAGCCTTGAGTTAAACACCACGCAGAAACACGGTGTATCATTGATTGAACGAACGACAGATATCGCGTAAAGCCAAAAAAAAAGGTTATTTTAAGTCAGATTTGAGGAAATCAATTTTCAATCGGTTGCGTTGAATAAGTTCTGGCCACTATGGAGTTTTTCAAATACAACAGCAAGCTGGAACCTGCCAAGGGGAGGTTTCTGATTTCAGAGCCGTATTTGTCAGATCCGAATTTTGAGCGCACCATCATACTCCTGTGCGATCACGATGCCGATGGATCTTTTGGCTTCATTGTCAATAAGGCATCGGAGGCAAAAGTATGCGATGTGGTGGATGAACTCCGTGGGTTTCAAGGTCTCGCATACGTAGGAGGCCCTGTGCAGCAGGACACGCTGCACTATTTGCACCGACTTGAGGATCTCGAAGATGCAGTTCCCGTAGGGCCGGGCATCTACTGGGGTGGCAACTTTGAAGAGTTGAAGATTCGCATTGAACAAGATGAGATTGCGCCCGCCGACATCCGGTTTTTCCTCGGTTATAGTGGCTGGTCACCTGGTCAGATTGAAGAGGAACTGCAGCAAGACTCCTGGATTGTATCCGACCTGGTAACGCCGGAACTGATTTTTGAGGCGAGTCCGGACAAACTGTGGCAGGAAGTCTTGAAGCGCATGGGTGGAAAATTCTCCATGATATCCAATTATCCGGTTGACCCCCGGATGAATTAACTGATTTTGCTAATTTTACAATCTTTCACATCAGACAAATGGCACAGGAGCAGGGAACAAGTGGGGATGAGCAATTGAGGGCTACCGAAATCGTCAGCGAACCGATGGTGGATCAAGTGCCCGTAGCTGTTGATGACGCACAGGATGAGCTACATGGTACCGATGAACCGGTACGCATGGATTATAGCCACAGTACCAGGCAGGAACTGGCGAATATTATCCGTGAGCTCGCCCAGGAAACTGATCAACGAAGGGTCGACAGCACGCTGCGAGAGATCAAGCCAGTGTGGGATGACCTTCAGGAGCGCGAGCGTTCCAATGCCCTCCAACGCTTCCTCGAGAGCGGTGGCACCAAGGAAGACTTTTCCTACAAAGCCGATGAACTGGACAATCTGTTTGACGGCACATTCAAGCTACTGCGCGACCGCCGTGCCAGGAATCTGAAAGAACAGGATGAACAGCGACAACGCAATCTCATTCGCAAACAGGAACTGCTTGAGCAACTGAGGACGCTGGTGGATTCGGAGGACAATGCGTCAAGCATGAAGGCCTTCAAAGAAATCCAGGCCGGGTGGAAAAAGGCAGGTGCCGTGCCTGCCAACTTCAACAAGGATCTCTGGGCCAGCTATCACGCGCTGGTCGATCGCTTCTACGATCAACGCAGTATCCTCTTTGAACTGAAAGAACTGGACAGGCGCAAGAATCTTGAAGCAAAGCAGGAGTTGGTTATGAGGGCAGAGAAACTCATGGCGTCCGAACGCATTAATGATGCTGTGAAGGAGTTAAATGAGCTGCACAATGAATTCCGCCACATCGGACCAGTACCCAAGGAAGAGCAAGAGGCACTTTGGCTGCAATTCAAGAAAGCCTCTGATGCTGTGTATGAAAAGCGGGATGCTTTTGTCAAGGAATTGACAATCAACCTTCACAAGAACCTCGAGCAAAAAAACACTCTGCTGGCAACCATAGAACCGTTTGCCACCTACCAAACGGACCGCATCAAGGAATGGAATGAGAAGACGCGCGAGATTCTGGCACTGCAGAAACAGTGGG